>CAZULB010000143.1:0-6867 GCA_964621155.1 uncultured bacterium
AGCAAGCCACAGAGGGGCAGAATGAAATAACCCAGGCCGGTGCATCGGATCCTCCTCGGATCAGGATCGGGCGGCCGTTGGTTCCGGCCGACCGGATGATAACGCACGGCGTGGGGATCGATCCGTGTTGCAGGGTAGGACGAGCCCCGGGTGGATTCGGTTCCAAAAAATCTTGGCCGGGGTGTTGACTTCGGAATGAGTCATGCAATAGGCTCTGATTTAGCTATGACTAATTCTTTCCGGAGTACGTGGAAGGGCGGCCCGCTGACCCAATCCATGGAGAACTACCTCAAAGCCATCTTTGAGATCCTGGAGCGGGAGGAGCGCGCTTCGACCTCGTCCATTGCAGAACGCATGGACCTGGCAGCCCCCTCGGTCACGGCCATGATCAAGAAACTGGCCGAGCTGCGCCTGGTGACGCACGAGCCCTACCAGGGCGTGCGCCTCACGCGCGCGGGGGAAATGGCGGCGGCCGAGGTGGTAAGGCACCATCGCTTGATAGAGAAGTACCTGGCGGATGCGCTGGGTGTTCCCTGGGATCGAGTCCACGACGAGGCCGAGAAACTCGAGCACGTCATTTCGGAAGATCTCGAAGACCGGATCGACGGGGCGCTCGGCTTCCCGACCGTGGACCCGCACGGCGCGCCGATTCCAGCGCGCGACGGTACGGTGACACGTGCGACCGCGCGCCCGCTTCTCGAGGTGAACGAAGGCGAATCGGTGATGGTCGTCGAAGTCGACGACCGCGATCCCGAACTGCTGCGTTATCTCGGAGAGAGACGTCTGTATCCGGGCACAGGTGTCGATGTCATCCGCGTGGAGCCCTTCGGTGGGTCGCTCGTCGTGCGCGTCGACAAGCAAGAATTCTCGATCGGCCGCGAGGCTGCCGCGGATGTGCGGGTGACGGTATGAACACGCATCCTGACGACACCAAGCAGCATCGCGCGGGCTGGCGCCTGGCGCCCGGCACGCCGAGTCTCGCCGAAGTGCACCGCTCCATTGCGGTGCCGAAAAATCTCGGTTTCTGGAAAAAGCTGCTCGCGTTCTCGGGACCCGGGTATCTAGTCGCCGTGGGCTACATGGATCCGGGCAACTGGGCCACCGATCTGGCCGGCGGTTCCGCATTCGGCTACACGCTGCTTTCGGTCATTCTGCTTTCCAACCTGATGGCGATCCTGCTGCAGTCGCTATGCGCGAAGCTCGGCATCGTCACCGGGCGCGATCTCGCACAGGCATGTCGCGATCATTACTCGAAGCCGACTGCCATCGGGCTGTGGATTCTGTGTGAAGTCGCCATCTGCGCGTGTGACCTGGCCGAGGTGATCGGTTCGGCCATCGCGCTCAATCTGTTGTTCCACATTCCCCTCCTGTGGGGCGTGTGCATTACGGCGCTCGACGTTCTGGCCGTCATGTATCTCCAGAACAAGGGCTTCCGCTGGATCGAAGCGCTCGTGATCACGCTCATTGTCACCATCGGCGCGTGTTTCCTGGCCGAGATCATCTTCTCGCGACCGAGCCTCGGCGGCATTCTTTCGGGCTTTCTGCCGCGCGCGGAGATTCTCCAGAATACGCAGATGCTGTACGTGGCGATCGGCATCCTCGGTGCCACCGTGATGCCGCACAACCTCTACCTGCACTCCTCGATCGTGCAGACGCGTAAGTACGAACAGACCGAGGAAGGCAAGCGCGAGGCCATCAAGTTCGCCACCATCGACTCGACCACGGCCCTCATGTGCGCACTGTTCATCAACGCGGCCATCCTGATCGTGAGCGCGGCCACATTCTACACGCGTGGCCAGCACGACGTGGCGGAGATCCAGGACGCGTTCATGCTGCTCTCGCCCATGCTGGGTGTTCCCCTTGCCAGCGGTCTCTTCGCGCTGGCGTTGCTCGCGTCGGGACAGAACTCGACGCTCACGGGAACCCTGGCGGGCCAGATCGTCATGGAGGGATTCTTGAACATCCGCCTGCGGCCGTGGCTGCGGCGGTTGTTGACGCGCTCCATCGCCATCGTGCCGGCGGTGATCGTCACCGCGCTCTACGGCGAAGGAGGAACCGCGAAGCTGCTCGTGCTCTCGCAGGTGATTCTCAGTATGCAGTTGTCATTCGCGGTGGTCCCGCTCATCCTGTTTACGAGCGACAGGCAGAAAATGGGTTCGTTCGCCAATCCGACGTGGGTCAACATCCTGGCGTGGACGACGGCGGTCATCATTATTGTGCTCAACGGCAAGCTGCTCGCCGATACCTTCGGTCTCACGGGTCTGGTAATGAGGTTGTTCTAGGAGTCGAGATGTATCAACGCATTCTGGTCGCTCTGGAGAACGGACCCGCCGACGAGGCGCTGGTGCCGCACGTCGCCGACCTGGCGCGCCTGTGCGGCGCCGAGCTCCTGCTCGTGCACGTGGCGGATGGATTCGTGGCGCGCAACTTCGACCGGCTCAAGCTCGCCGAATCGGCGGAGATGAAAGCCGATCGTGAGTACCTGGAGCGCGTCTCGGCCGAGCTTCGCGCCCGGGGACTCCGGGTGACCGCGCAGCTCGCCGCGGGTGACCCGCCCGGCGAGATCCTGAAGGCCGCCGAGACGGGGGGCTGCGACCTCATTGCCATGACCACGCACGGCCACCGCCTGCTCAAGGACCTGGTGCTGGGGAGCACCATCGAACCCGTCCGCCACCGCGCTTCGGTCCCGCTCCTGCTGGTGAGGGCTCCGGGCAGGTAATCTGCGAAAAAACATGGACGGGAGTTCTCTCCGGCTCTTATTAATAGTAGTAGTTGCGCCCCGGCAAACCTGCGCGCGGCGGCAGTCGTGATTGCCGCGCCTCGGGCAAGCCTCCGCGCGGCGAGCGCAAACACAGAACCCCGGCCATGCCCAATCGACTCAACCCGCAACAGTTCAGCGTTTCCACCCTCGGACCCTGCACGGTGCCCTCACCGCTGGGGCTTTCCACGCATGTGGGCGACGGCCTTGCGCACTTCGTGCCGGACGGTACCAAAGTGCTGTACAAGATCGCGGGCGAGCAGAAGAACGACTTTGATCTCGATCTGTTCCTCGAGCGCGCGGGTCCGCGCGAGCGCATCTTCTTCGATCCCGCTCGCACGCGCGCAGCGGTGGTGACGTGCGGCGGGCTTTCACCCGGCGTCAACAACGTCATTCGCTCGCTGGTGCTCGAGTTGCACTTCCAGTACGGTGTGCGCGACATCGTCGGCTTCCGCTTCGGGTTTCGCGGTATGAATCCGGTGCACGGGCACGAGACGGTGCCGCTCACCTACGACTTCGTGCGCACGATCCAGAACGAAGGCGGTTCGGTGCTGGGAACCTCGCGCGGCGCCGAGGATGCTGCCGTGATCGTTGACCGGCTCGCGGAGATGAAGATCGACATGCTGTTCTGTATCGGCGGTGACGGCACGCTACGCGGCGCCAACGCCATCGCGGCGGAAGTGTACAAACGCAGGCTCAATATTGCCATCGTGTGCATCCCGAAAACGATCGACAACGACATTCCCTTCGTCTACAAGACGTTCGGCTTTGACACCGCGGTGGAAGTGGTGCGGCAGGCCATCGACGGCGCGCACGTCGAGGCAACCAGCACCATGAACGGTGTCGGTCTCGTGCGCGTGATGGGGCGCGACTCGGGCTTCATTGCCGCCTACGGGTGCCTGGCCAGCGTGCAGGTGAATTTCTGCCTCGTGCCCGAAGTTCCGTTCGATCTCTACGGCGAGGGCGGCCTGCTGGATTGTCTTGCAAAACGAATGGATCGCCACGGTCACGCCGTCATCGTGGTGGCCGAAGGCGCGGGACAGCAGTTCTTTCCCGATCGGCCCCGGGAATATGACGCTTCCGGCAACCTGGTGCCGCACGACATCGGCATTTTTCTGCGCGACGAAATCACGCGCTTCCTGAAGGACCGCGGTTTGTTGTTCGCGATGAAGTACATCGATCCCAGTTACATGATCCGTAGCGTCAAAGCCAATGCGTCGGACGCGATTTTCTGCGACAACCTCGCGCGCAACGCCGTGCACGCCGGCATGGCGGGGAAAACGGACGTGGTGATCGGGTTGTGGCACGGCATCTACACCCACGTTCCCATTCCGCTCACGGTGCGCGGGCGCCGGCACATCCATCCCGAGAGCTATCTCTGGCGCAGCCTGGTGGCGGCCACCGGCCAGCCCATGCAGATGCGCAGTCGCGCCCGCCTCTAGACCGGGCAACGCCCTGTGCGTCAGTGCGTTAACCATCCACTTGCGCGCCACGCGCGACGTTTGTTAGTCTCCGAAACCTAAATCCCGTCGCTTTGATCCCAGCACTTGGAGGATTCCCATGCCCCAGGTTCGAACCACGCGGGTACTGGTTCTGGGATGCGCGCTGTCGTTTCTTCTCGCACCTCCCGCCTTCGCCGACACCGCGGTCCAGAATCAGGTCTCCGTCTACACCGGCGCCAACGCTGTCGGCTATCTCCAGCCGCTTGCCAACGCATTCGGCGCCGCTCTCAACAGTTCGTTTGGCTATTCCGCATCGATTCCCAGGGCAAGCTTTCATATTTCGCTCGAAGCGCCGGTCATGGGTGTGATCTTCGATGATGAAGACCGCCTGTTCGATGCCACGACCGAGCCCGGCTTCACGCCGTCGCAAACCAACCAGGTGCCCACCGTGGTCGGAAGCGGCCAGGCGGTGACGGTTTCGGGCAGCGGCGGGTCCCAGTTCTCGTATCCCGGGGGGCTCGACCTGAATTCATTCGGCCTCGTGGTCCCGCAGTTGCGTATCGGCGCCATCATGGGCACGGAAGCGGTGGTGCGCTGGATCGCGTTCGAGCAGAGCGACGCCGATATCGGCAAGGTAGACCTGTTCGGCATCGGCGGGCGCCACAGCATCTCGCAGTACATGGGAGAGAAACCGCTGCTCGACCTCGCCGTCGGTGCGATGTGGCAGCGGGTGAACGTGGGCGACAACGGCCAGGGCGGCGACTTCGTAAGCACGGAGGCGTTTTCGCTCAGCCTGCAGGCGAGCAAGCGCGCGCCCGTCGGTTTTCTCACCTTCGAGCCCTACGCCGGCGTGGCGTGGGAAAGCTTCAGCGCCGATATCTCGTACGAGGATACCAACGGCGCTCTGGAGGACATTTCCATCGATGGCGGGAACGACATGCGCTTCACCGTTGGCGCGGGCTTCAACTTTCTCATCGGCCACCTGTGGGCCGACTACAATTTCGCCGACACCAATAACTTTTCCTTCGGCCTGGCCCTCGGTAACGTCGGCCATGCGGAATAAGGAGGGAAACGACATGAACACGAAGCAGTGGATGGTCATGCTGGCCGTGTGTCTTGCGCCCGCCTTGTTCGCGGGTTGCCTGGATGACAAGGTGGTCGAACTCGTCGCTACCGGCGAGACCTCGGCGGACTTTGCGCAGAACGAAACCACTTCGCAATGGACCGAACCGGCGATCATCGACATCGGCCAGCAGGTTCGCGACATCCTGGAAGAGAACGGCTACGACGAAAGCGACATCAAGGATGCGCACGTGACGTCGGTGAGCTACGGTGTAACCAGCTTCAGCCAGGCGCACGACTGGGACATATCGGGCGCGATCACCGTAACCTACAACGGCAACACGCAGACGATCCTGAACTACACGTCGCAATCGGTCCAGGCCGCGCTGGGAAAGAAGATTCCCGCCGCGCTGGAGCAGCCGGGCGTGGATCTGGTCAATCAGGCGCTGGACGATTTCGTCGCCGGTCAGAATCCGGTGCTCACCTTCACGATCAACAACGGATCGACGACCCCGACGCCTTCGGGCGCCGACCCGATGATCTTCGACTGGCGCGCCTGGCTCGCCATTCAGATCATTCTGAGCCAGGAAGTGTCGATTCCGGATCCGTTCTGATCGCGCGGCAACGTTGCGCAGCCACAAGCACCCGCTGTGTCCCCGGGCACGGCGGGTGTTTTTGCTCCAGGATGGAATTGTGCTAAAGTAGCGGCCGCCGATTCAGGCCCAACCGAGAAAGGGAAATCCCATGTCGATCGAGAACCTCGAGCCGCGTCACCTATGGAACCATTTCGACAAGATCCGCACCATCCCGCGCCCGTCGCGCCACGAGGAAAAGATTCGTGAGCACTTGATGGCGTGGGCGAAAGAGCGCGGGTTCGCGACCAAGGTCGACAAGGTGGGGAACCTGGTTGTGAGTGTCCCTGCCACCAAAGGCCACGAGAAGGCTCCCGTGCTGGTGCTGCAGGCGCACATGGACATGGTGTGCGAGAAGAACGCCGACGTGTCGTTCGATTTCTCGAGGGATGCCATACAGCTCCAGCGCGACGGCGACTGGCTCAAGGCCAGGGGCACGACACTCGGTGCCGACAACGGCATCGGCCTCGCGGCCGCACTCGCGTGTGCGGATGATCCCGCGGTGGTGCACGGGCCGCTCGAGTTGCTCATCACCATGGATGAGGAAACCGGACTCACCGGCGCGGCGCAGCTGGATACTTCGCTCGTGGGTGGGCGCCGTATGCTGAACCTCGACACCGAAGAGCTCTACGCCATCTATATCGGCTGCTCCGGCGGCGGCAACTCGGTGTTCAAGCTGGCTGTCGATGGCGAAGCGCCGGCACGGGGCGCGCGTACCGTTGAGATCGCGGTGACGGGTTTGAAGGGCGGGCACTCCGGCATGGAGATCAACCAGCAGCGCGGCAATGCCATCCGCCTGCTCGCGCGCATTCTGCGTGCCGGCGGCGACGACATCCGCATCGACAAGATCGATGGCGGCAACGCGCACAACGCCATTCCGCGCGAAGCGCGCGCAACCATTACATTGCCGGCGGACGGCGTCGATCGGCTTCGCAACGTGGTTCAAGAGCAGGGCGCTGCCATCAAGGAGGAG
>CAZULB010000144.1:0-3674 GCA_964621155.1 uncultured bacterium
CGAAGTGTACGAGAACAGTGACGAGAACCGCGGCAAGGCCGAGCTCATCATCGGCAAGCAGCGCAACGGCCCGACCGGCACCGTGAATCTCACCTTCATCGATTCGTGCACGCGCTTCGAGCCGGCCGCATACGGAGACTAGCGCCCCCCGCGCATGCCAACCATACGCAACACCCTTCGCGACGTCGGCCGTTCCATTTTCAATCTGCTCGCGGCCGTGGGCGGCACGTCGCTCATGTTGCTCGGGGTCACCGCGAGCCTCCGGGAGCTCCCGCGCACATCGCGCCAGACCTTCCTGCAGATGCAGGAAATCGGACTTGGTTCGATCCCGCTCGTAATCATCACGGCATTGTTCGTCGGCGCCGTGGCCGCGGTGCAGGCCGCGTATCAATTCCAGGACTATGTGCCGATGATTTTTCTCGGCACGGTGGTGGGCAAGTCCGTGATTCTCGAACTCGGCCCCGTGCTCACCGCGCTCGTGGTGGGCGGTCGCGTGAGCGCATCCATCGCGGCGGAGCTCGGCACCATGAAAGTCACCGAGCAGATCGACGCCATGGAACTCCTCGCCATCGATCCCATGCGCTATCTCGTCATGCCGCGCATGGTGGCATGTGTAATCATGCTGCCGGTGCTCACCATCTTTGCCGACGTGCTCGCGATCCTGGGCGGCATGTTCGTGGCACAGATGGCAATCGGCGTCAGCACCACGACGTTCACCGAAGGACTGCGGATGTTCTTCTACGTGGATGACGTGATCAGCGGCGTTCTCAAGGCGGCCACCTTCGGATTGATTATCGGGCTCATGGGCTGCTTCAACGGCTTCCGTACCTTTGGTGGCGCCCAGGGCGTGGGCCGAGCCACCATGCAGGCGGTGGTCTCCAGCTGCATCTGCATCCTCATCACCAATTATTTTCTCGCGTCGGTGCTGTTCCGTCTTATTTTCTACCGGGGAACGACCTGATGGTCCGCATTGAATGCAGGAACGTCTGGAAGCAGTTCGACGACAAACGCGTGCTGCAGGGCGTCGATCTCACCATCGAACCGGGCGAGACTGTGGTCATCATCGGCCAGAGCGGCACCGGCAAGAGCGTGCTCCTGAAGCACATCGTGGGGCTGCTCGCCCCCGACCGCGGCGCGGTGCTTGTCGACGGCGTCAACGTCGGCAAACTCTCGCGCAAAAAGCTGTTCGAGCTGCGCATGCGCTTTGGTATGGTGTTCCAGAGCGCAGCCTTGTTCGATTCGCTCACGGTGGCGGAGAACGTCGGCCTCGCAATCCGCGAGCATACCGACAAGAGCGACGAAGAGATTGCGCGGATCTGCGACGACAAGTTGCGTATGGTGGGACTCGAAGGCGTCGGCAACAAGGCGCCGTCCGAGCTCTCGGGTGGAATGAAAAAGCGGGTCGGCTTTGCGCGCGCCATCGCCATGAATCCGCAGTGCGTGTTGTATGACGAACCCACCACCGGTCTCGATCCCATCATGGCCGACGTGATCAACAATCTTATCATCAAGCTCTCGAGTGACCTGAAGATTACGAGCGTTGTGGTCACGCACGATCTTGCCAGTGCCTACAAGGTGGGTCATCGCATCGCGATGTTGCACGAGGGCGTTGTGATCTTCCAGGGAACGCCGGACGAAGTTCGTGAAACCAATCATCCGCTCGTGCGCCAGTTCATCGAGGGCCGGGCGGAGGGCCCCATCGTGGTCGGGAGCGGAGAATGAAGGGTCGCGGCCTCGAGATTCGCGTGGGCGCCGTGGTGCTCCTGGCGTGCGTTGTGCTCGTGGTCGGCACCATGTGGTTCCAGCGTTTTGCCGTAGCGGAAAAGCGCTACTCGTTCTTCGTGCGCTTCACCGACGTGGGCGGCTTGATCGTCGGCGACCCCGTCTTTGTGAACGGCGTCGAGCGCGGAAAAGTGAACAAGGTCGATCTGCTTGCGAAGATGGTGGTGGTGGAGATGGCGGTGAAGCAGGGGGTCGACATCCCCGGGGATTCGCAGGTGTCACTCGCATCGGTTGGATTCATGGGTGAACGCCAGGTGACGATCGTGCGCGGGAGCGCGTCGCAAACGGTTGCTCCCGGCGATACCATCAACGGCGCGCTCATGATGGGAATGAGCGACGTGATGGCGAAGACCGGCGATGTGATCGACGAAGTCGAGACCGTGCTCAAGAACCTGCGCGAAATGACGGAAGCCATCAACGCCGATGGCCAGCTCAAGAACGGCGTGGCCGATTTCGCGGCGACGAGCAAGAGTGTTCGCGCCATGACTGAGCAAAACCAGGTGCGCATCTCACGCACGCTCGACAATCTTGACCATTCGACGGCGCAGCTCACCAAATTGCTCGACACGCACTACGCCGACATCGATTCATCGCTCACGGCCTTCGGTCAGGCGGGAAAAGAAGTGCAGAATACGGTCGCGCATCTCACCGAGATTTCCGACAACCTGAAGCAGATCTCCACCAATCTCAAGGATGGCAAGGGCTCGGCCGGCCGGCTGCTTACCGACAAGACCCTGGTGCTGCGCATGGAATCCGCCACCGCGAGCCTCGACACCCTGCTCAAGGACATGAAAGCGCACCCCAACAAGTACGTGAAGTTCAGCCTGTTCTAACCGCACCCTGTCAACTACGGGAGGTCTTGCGATGGGTCTCAGCGACGATCAGCGCGACGAAGCCGCAAAGGCCCTGCGCGCGGCGCAGGAAACCATGGACTATCTCATTCGCGGAGTGAAGGGCGTCGAGGAAGCCGCGACCTTGCGCCAGCGCATCGACGAGATCGAGCTCTACCTCAAACGCGCCAAGATGGCCCTCAAGTTTATTTGACGTGAACCTGGTTGCTCTCATCATGGCGGCCGGCTCCGGCAGCCGTTTCGACGCCGGCACGCGCAAGCAGACCGTCGTGCTGAACGGCCGTGCCATGCTGGCGTGGTCGTGCGAGGTGCTGGCCGCGTCACCGCGCGTGAGCGGCATCATCGTGGTCACGCCGCCTGAGGGCGAGCTCGCGGTCCGGGAAGCCCTCCCGGCAGCGGTGACGCACAAGCTGTTCGCGGTGGCAAGCGGAGGCGCGACCCGCCAGGATTCCGTATACAATGGACTGGAACGGGTGCCGGAAGGGGCGACACACGTGCTGATCCACGACGCGGCGCGCCCCTGCCTGTCGGCGGCGCTGCGCGATCGCGTCATCGACGCGCTGGCGGTGCACGACGCGGTCGTGCCTGCCGTCCCGGTCACCGACACATTGATTCGTGATATGGATGCGGGCGTTGATGCTATTCTCGACCGTGTTAACGTCGCCGGGGTCCAGACGCCGCAGGGATTCCGGCTCGATCTCATCCGCCGCGCGCACCTGATCGCGCGCGAGCGCGGGTTCAAATCGAGCGACGACGGATCACTGGTGCTGGCGCTCGCGGAAAAAGTAGCGACGGTTCCGGGCGAACGCACCAATCTCAAAGTGACCTACCGCGACGATGTGATCATCGCCGAGGCAATTCTGAAGAACGGGGGAGCCGCATGATTCGAAATGGAATCGGGTACGATGTGCATGCGGTCGGGAAGGGCCGTCCGCTCATGCTGGGCTGTGTTCATCTTGAGGACGCGCAGGTGTCGCTCATCGGACACTCCGACGCGGATGTGGTGAGCCACGCCGTGTGCGATGCGCTGCTCGGCGCCGC
>CAZULB010000144.1:3774-6682 GCA_964621155.1 uncultured bacterium
GCCACCACGTTCGAAGGCAAGGGTGCGATCGGCCGCGGCGAAGCGATTGCCTGCGAGGCGATCGCCACCATCGAGTCGTCCGCGACAAGAATGGGCGAGTGGAAAGAAAGCGTTCTCTAGAAAGAGTTCATGCGCATGACCAAGAAGATCGAAGGCGTTCGGGTTCGTTTCGCGCCCAGCCCGACGGGTTATCTCCACGTGGGCGGTGCGCGCACGGCGATTTTCAACTGGCTGTTCGCGCGCCATCACGGCGGCGCATTCATCCTGCGCATCGAGGATACCGACGTGGAGCGCAGCACGCGCGCGAGCGAACTCTCGCTGCTCGAGGACCTGCGCTGGCTCGGGCTCGACTGGGACGAGGGGCCCGACGTCGGCGGTCCCTGGGCTCCCTATCGCCAGTCGGAGCGTATGGGCATCTACCGCGAAATCACCGACAAGTTGATCGCGTCCAAGCACGCGTATCCGTGCTTCTGCACCGAAGAGGAACTCGAGCGCAAGCGCAAGGAGATGGAAGCACGGCACGAGGCGCCGCACTACGACGGCACGTGTCGTGACCTCAGCGCCGCGGACATCGCCGCCAAACGCGCGGCGAAACTTCCCGAGGCAATTCGTTTCCGCGTGGCCGAGGGCGCCGCACGCTTCGAAGACGCCGTGCGTGGCGCAATGGACCTCGGTCATGACATGGTCGGCGACTGGGTGATCCTGCGTTCCAACGGTCTGCCGACCTACAATTTCGCGGCGGCCGTCGACGACATGCTGATGAAGATCACGCACGTTATCCGCGGTGAGGAGCATCTGCCCAACACGCTGCGTCAGATCATGATTTACGACGCCCTGGGCGCGCCGCATCCCATTTTTGCGCACGTGCCGCTCATTCTGGCCGAGGATCGCTCCAAGCTTTCCAAGCGTCACGGCGCGAGCTCGGTGGGCGAGCTGCGCGCGGCGGGTTATCTCCCCGACGCCGCCACCAACTATCTGCTCCTGCTCGGCTGGTCACATCCGCAGAGCAAGGAGATCATGCCACGCGACGAGATGCTCAGGGCCTTCAGCATTGAACGCATCGGCAAGTCGGCGGCCGTGTACGACAAGAACAAGCTGGTCTGGATGAACGGCCAGTACATTCGCAAGCTCGACCTCGACACGCTGGTGAAGCTGGTGGAGCCGTACATGCCGGAGTCGTTGCGCGCCCGTTACACGGAGGCGCAGCGGCGCGAGATCACCGCCATCCTGCAGGACAGCCTGGACGTGCTCGGCGATTTCCCAAAACGTGCTGCCATCTTTGAGCCCGAGGTCGAATACGAACCCGACGCGAAGGAGCTGCTCGGCTCGGATTCCGCGAAGCGTGTGCTCGGCGCCATGGCGACCCGTCTCCGGGCGCACGGCGGTCCCGTGACGCCGGAGAATTTCAAAGAGATGATTCTCTCGGCGGGACAGGAAGTCTCGCTCAAGGGCAAGGATCTCTACTTTCCTATTCGCGGCGCGATGACAGGTTCCGTGCACGGACCCGACCTTACGCGCGTGGCGGCTGTCAAAGGGCGCGACACCGTATTGAATCTGCTGGAAGGAGCCATGCGATGAAGCGTGTCTTCGCGTTGCTGGTGACGATGCTGGCGCTGCGGGCGACGGCATCGCTCGCCCACGATACCTGGATCGTGTGCGATCCGGCCGTGGTCCCGTCCGGGCGCCTGCTCTCGGTGCGCATGACGAACGGCGAGAAGTTTCCGGACTTTGGAAGCGCGCCCAAGGCCGAGCGCATCGCCAAGGCCGAGTGGCGCATCGGCGACCAGCGCGGCGCCATCGCCGATTTCAAGCCGGAGGACAAGTCCCTGACCGCCAGCGGGCGCGCCACCACCGACGGCGTTGCGGTGATCGCGGTGGAGTTCAAGCCGAACGAAATCAAACTCACGCCTGAAGAGGTCGCGGAATATCTGGAAGAAATCGCCGCTCCCGCCAGCGTGCGCCGCGCGTACGAGCAGGACGGTGTCGCCGCGGGCTGGACCGAAACCTACACCAAGCATTCCAAGAGCTATGTGCGTATCGGCGCCGGTGGCGACGCGAGCGGAGCGCTCGGTCCCGTCGGGTTCGCCATCGATTTTCTTCCCGAGAGCGACCCCACCGCCCTCAAGGTGGGTGACACGCTCGCCATGAAAGTGATTCGCGGTGGCGATGAGCTGGAGAGTGCTCCCGTAACGGTGGTGTGTGGTGCCACGGGTGAAGCGGTCATGCCGCGCACCAACAAGGCCGGCATGATGCTGGTCAGGATCACCGCGCCCGGCTGGTGGCTGGTGCGCACGACCGAGCTTCGGCGCCGCAGCGCCGGTGTGTGGGAGAGCGACTTCACGAACATGACATTCTACGTGGAGAAGTAAACCACGAACCGCGACGTCACGATTCTCTTCGTCACGCGCGGCGCGCGCCTGTTCGCGTACGGATTCCTCTCCGTCATCCTCGCCCTTTATCTCGAGTCGATCGGTCTTTCCCGGCGCGCCATCGGTTTGCTGCTCACGCTGGCGATGATCGGCGACGCCCTGGTTTCGTTCTACATCACCACATCGGCGGATCGCATCGGGCGCAAGCGTATGCTGGTGGCGGGCGCGCTGCTCATGGCCGCGGGAGGAGCCGCCTTCGCGTCCACCGACAGCGCGGTGCTGCTGATGGTCATCGCCACCATCGGCGTCTTCAGCCCGAGTGGCAGCGAAGTGGGCCCGTTCCTGTCCATCGAGCAGGCCGCGTTGTCCCAGCTCGTGCCGGGCGCACAACGCACGCATGTCTTCGCGCGTTATGTTCTGACCGGTGCCTTTGCGACCGCGACCGGCGCGCTGGCGGGCGGCGCCGGCGCCGGCGCCCTGCTGTCGACCGGCCTTTCCACGCCGCAAACCTACCGCGTGCTCCTGTGGTGCTATTGCGG
>CAZULB010000145.1:0-6636 GCA_964621155.1 uncultured bacterium
CGTTCTGAATCGCCATGACGCAGAAGATCGCTTCCACGCCGGCGGCGGCACCCAGCAGGTGGCCGACCATCGATTTGGTCGAACTTACCGCCAGCTTGTAGGCATGATCGCCGAAGACCTTCTTGATCGCAGCCGTCTCGCTGGCGTCGTTGAGCTCGGTGCTGGTGCCGTGCGCATTGATGTACTGCACATCGGATGGCTTGATGCCGGCGTCGTCGATGGCCATCTGCATGGCGCGCACCGCGCCTTCACCGTCGGGCGCGGGAGAGGTCTGGTGATAGGCATCACCCGTCGCGCCAATGCCGATGATTTCGGCCAGAATCCGCGCGCCGCGTTTCTTCGCGTGCTCGAGCTCTTCTACGAAGACAATGCCGGCTCCTTCGCCGATCACAAAGCCGTCGCGTTCCGCATCAAACGGCCGTGACGCTTTTTCGGGCGCGTCGTTACGGCGCGAAAGCGCGCGCAGGTTGGAAAAGCCGGCAAGTGCGATGGGCGAAATGGCGGCTTCCGTCCCGCCCGAGAGCACGGCATCCGCGTAGCCCAGGCGAATCAGCATGAACGCATCCGCGATCGCATTGCCGCCCGACGCGCACGCCGAAACGGTGGCGTAGTTGGGGCCCTTCAATCCAAACGCGATCGACACGTACCCCGACGGCATGTCCGCGATCATCATCGGGATGAAAAACGGGCTCACCTTGTCGGGTCCGCGCTCCATCAAAATGGTGTGCTGCCGCTCGAAGGTGTAGATCCCGCCGATGCCGGAACCGATCACGACGCCGATACGATTGCGATCGAGCTTGTCGAGGTCGATGCCGGCCATGGCCTGGCGAGCGCCGCACATGGCCAGATGCACGGTGCGGTCGGTGCGCTTGCTGTCCTTGAGATCCATGAACTCCGCGGGCTCGAAGTTACGAACCTCGCAACCGAAACGCGTCGGATATGCGCTGATGTCGAAGGCGGTGATGTTGGCAGCGCCGCTCCTGCCCGCGACAATGCCGTTCCAGGTGTCGGCGTTGCTGTTGCCCAGCGCCGTCACCAGGCCCGTTCCGGTGATCACGACTCGTCGGTTGGAATTTGCCATAAATGCTGCCGCTCGCTGTGCCCGCAACGGGTCACAGCGATGTGTCAGGAACGCGGCGGTACTAACCTGCCTTCGCGGTGATGTAATCGATCGCGTTCTGCACGGTCTTGATCTTCTCGGCTTCTTCGTCCGGAATATCCAGACCGAATTCGTCTTCCAGCGCCATGACGAGCTCGACGGTGTCGAGCGAGTCCGCCTTCAAGTCCTCTGCGAACCGGGCGCCGTTGGTGATCTGGTCCGCATTCACGGACAGCTTCTCTTCAATGATCTTCTTTACCTTGGCTTCGATCTCCGACATGAGGTTCTCCTCTCGTTTTCCGGGCACTGCGCCCGATAACGCCGCCACATTTGCGTCGGCGTTAGTGGACAGTCGATCAGCGCGCCGTGATCATACCGCCATCACAGTTGATGACCTGCCCCGTCACATAGGCCGACGTGTCCGATACCAGAAACATCACGACATTGGCCACGTCCACGGGTTCACCGAAACGACCCAGCGGAATTACCTGCTTCATCTGGGCCTGCACATCTTCAGAAAGCGCATCCGTCATGTGTGTGCGGATGAATCCCGGCGCCACCGCGTTGACACGCACGCCGCGCGGCGCAAATTCCCTCGCGAGCGACTTGGTAAGCCCGATCAGGCCCGCCTTGCTGGCCGCGTAGTTGGCCTGCCCCGGGTTGCCCATCTGCCCCACCACCGACGCGATGTTGACTATCGAGCCCGCGCGCGCCTTGAGCATGGCGGGTGCCACCGCCTTGGTCACGTTGAACGCGCCCGTGAGGTTGACGCCGATCACGGCTCCCCAGTCCTCGCCCGTCATACGCACGAACAGCCGGTCTTTCGTGATGCCGGCATTGTTCACGAGCACATCGACACGGCCGAAATCGGCAAGCACACGCTCGCCGAGCGCTTCGGCTGCTTCCAGCGAAGACACGTCGCAGCGGTAGCCGCGTGCCGCTGCGTGCGGCCGCGACAGCTCCTGCGCCGTCTGCTGCACGGCATCTTCCGCCACATCGACCACGGCCACAGATGCACCCGCGCCCGCGAGCCGCTCCGCGATCTCGCGTCCGATGCCGCGCGCGGCGCCGGTCACCAAAGCCACTCGTCCCGTCAGTTCCATTGCTTGGAGCTGCCTCCATTAGGCGAAGGCAAAGCTACTTCCTTATAGCAAAGGCCGCCAATGCCACCAAACAGAAAAAGTTACGATGCCGCCGGCAGCGCGTCGCACGCCGACAATGCCGCCACGTCGATTCCGTCGACGATGCGTTTCATCAGTCCCGCCAGCACATTACCCGGACCGACTTCATACACGGTGGATGGTTCGCGTTCTGCAAAACGGCGCATGCTTTTTGTCCACAGCACCGGAGTAGAAAGCTGGCGCGAGAGCAGATCAACCACCACGGACGATTCGCGCACCACGTCTCCGGTGACGTTGGCAACCCATTCGATGCGCAGCTTTCCCAGTTCGAACGCGGAAAGGAACGCTCGGAATTCCTCCACCGCGGGCTGCATCAGCGGCGAGTGAAACGCGCCGCTGACGGGAAGCAGGAGAGCGCGTTTTGCTCCCCGTGCCTTGCATAGCTCACATGCTTTCTTGACCGCATCGACGTCGCCCGAGATGGCGAGCTGTGACGGCGAATTGTAGTTCGCCACCACCACGGTGCCGCCGGCTTCGCGCAGGCAGCTCTCCACGGCATCTTCATCGAGGCCGATGATCGCCGCCATGGTGCCCGGCCGTTGCACGCCCACGTCGTACATGAGTTCGCCGCGACGACGCACAATACGTAACGCATCCATGGGTTTGAACACACCCGCCGCCACCAGCGCGGAAAATTCCCCCAGGCTGTGTCCCGCCACGAGGCCGGGCTCGATGCCGCGCTCGCGCAGCACGGCGAGCACCACGAGACTGTGCAGCAGAATTGCGGGCTGCGCATTGCGCGTGCGAGTGAGCTCCTCCATGTCGCCAGAAAACGAAAGCGCGGTGATGTCGAAGCCGAGCGCGGCATTGGCCTGCCCGTAAATGTCGCGCGCCACCGGGAAGGCATCGTAGTAGTCCTTCCCCATGCCGACAAACTGCGAGCCCTGCCCCGGAAAAAGCATGCCAACCGCGGTCATGGTTTCCCTTCCCTCAGGATCGCGTGCCCTGGCGGAACAGGATGGCGCCCCAGGTGAAACCGCCGCCGAACCCCGTGAACAGCACCAGATCACCGGTTCGCAACTTGCCCGCGCGCACCAGCTCGTCGTACGCAATCGGAATGGTGGCCGACGAGGTGTTTCCAAAACGGTCCAGATTGACGACCATTTTTTCGCGCGGTACTTCGAGCCGTTCGGCTACCGCGTCGATGATGCGGATGTTGGCCTGGTGCGGCACCACGTACTTCACGTCGGCAATGGAATAGCCGGCCTCGTCGAGAACTGTGCGCGCCGCGTCCGCCATGGCCCGCACCGCGAACTTGAACACGCCGTCACCTTTCATCTTGATGAACTGCAGACGGTCGGGTCCGGTACGGTCGTCATAAGGACGGCGCGACCCACCACCGGGAATGCACAGGAGATCGGCGAGCGAGCCATCGCTCTTCATATGGGTCGACAGAATTCCCTCACCGACATCGCACGCCTCCAGCACGGCAGCGCCGGCGCCATCGCCGAAGAGCACGCACGTGGAGCGGTCCTCCCAATCCACGAACTTCGTGAGAAGCTCGGCGCCGATGACGAGCACACGATTCATCGCGCCCGAGGAGATCATCCCATGCGCGAGGCCGGCCGCGTAGATAAAACCACTGCACGCAGCGCTCACGTCCATGGCCACAGCGTTGGTGGCGCCAATGCGGTCCTGCACCAGCGTCGCCGTGGCCGGAAACTGCATGTCACCGCTGATGGTGCCCATGAGAATTGCGTCGAGCTCCTCCGGCTTGACGCCGGCCATTTCCAGGGCGCGGACGGAGGCAATGGTGGCCAGATCGGAACAGGCCTGCTCGGGCGACGCAATGCGTCGTTCCTTGATGCCGGTGCGCGTCGTGATCCATTCGTCCGATGTCTCGACCATCTTCTCGAGGTCGTAGTTCGAAAGCACGCGATCGGGGACGTAGTGCCCCGTGCCGGTGATGCGAGAGGATCTAATGAACTTCGACGGCATGGGGGGTTACCGCGCTGAACTGCGCTTCAATCTTGCGGTTGATGTCTGCATCGATGGATTTGGCCGCCACCAGGACGGCGTTGCGGATCGCGCGCCGCGAACTCTTCCCGTGCGAAATGATTACGACGCCCTTAACACCCAAAAGCGGCGCTCCACCATACTCGGCGTAATCGAGCTGCGAGCGCACCGAACGGAACGCGCCCTTCATGAGCAGCGCACCCGCCTTGGCCAGAAATCCGCGTTTGATCTCGTCGCGCACCAGATGCGCGAGAAACGAATAGATGCTTTCTGAAAACTTGAGAATCACATTGCCGACGAACCCGTCGCACACCACCACGTCGGCAGCGCCGTCAAACACGTCACGACCTTCGACGTTACCCACGAAATTGATGCGCGGATCGGCTTCCAGCAGCGCGTACGAATCGCGCACCAGGTCGTTGCCCTTGCTCTTCTCTTCCCCGATGTTGAGCAACCCCACGCGCGGCTTCTCGACGCCGATGTGTACCTGTGCGAACACCGCGCCCATGATGGCAAATTGAACCAGATTTTTCGGTGTGCATTCGTGATTGGCGCCAACGTCGAGAACCACGGCGCCGTTGCGTTTGTTGGGCCACAGCGTGGAAATGGCAGGCCGCGAAATCCCATGCAAGCGCCCGATGGTGAGCAGCGAACCCGCCACCACTGCGCCCGTGTTGCCCGCGCTGACCATGGCATCGGCGCGGCCTTCGCGGATCAGGCGCAGCGCGACCGGGATGGAAGCGTCGCCCTTGGTGCGGATGGCCTGCGCGGGCGCCTCGTTCATCTCGATGTTTTCCGAGGCGTGAACGATCTCCACCCAGGACGGATCGATATCGCCGAGGAACGGGCGAATCTCTTCTTCGCGTCCGACGAGCAGGAGCTTCAACTCGCCGGGCCGTGCCCGGACGGCGTCAATCGCGCCGGGAACGACAACCCTCGGGCCAGTGTCGCCTCCCATCGCGTCAACGGCGATCCGCAAACATCACCTCGCGCAGCACCCTGCTACAGTTCTTCTTCGATGCGAACCACTTCGCGGCCAGCGTAGAACCCGCAGTTCGGGCACACGCTGTGCGGCGTCTTGGCCTGGCCGCAATGCGAGCACTTGGTGAGACCGGCCGGCGCCAGCTTCCAGTTGGCTCTGCGTTTCCGCTTACGTGTCTTGGAATGTTTTCTCTTTGGCAAACCCATGATGACTTCTCTCCTGCTTGGCTGACTGACGCTGACCGCGCGGGCCGGCAGCCCGCGTCGAAATTATCGATCTACTTGCGAAGCGCGTCCCAGCGCGGATCAGTCGCTTCGCCATGGCCGCACGATTCATGGTTCCGGTTGGTGCCGCAGACGGGACACAACCCGCGGCAGGCCTCGGAACACAACACGATCATCGGCTCGTTCAAAACAACCGTCTCCCGGATCATCGGCGAGAGGTCGACCTCATGTTCGCTGGGCGAGAGCACCAGCAAATCGTCGCCGGTTTCCCCGCCGTGTTCGCCGCGACGAACCATGAGCTGGAACTCGCCACGAACCTGCACCTTCACCGGATCCAGGCAGCGGGAACATTCCGACGGATAGGAGCCCGACACCCGGCCGTGAAAATGGAACGTGCCGCTCGTCTGGCGGTAATCCAGCTCGACCCGGCACGGAACCTGGACTTCACCGGCCTGCGGATCCTCGACCTGAGCCGTCTCCTCGCCCGTAATGGTTCCCGACGGGCGGTTGAATTCGCGCAGATCTACAATCATTACGCAATCCCACCGGACTGCCTGGCCGGCGGGAAGGCCGATTTGAGCCAGGTGGACTGGAGATTAGGTTCCCGCGAAGGCAATTTCAAGCTCTTTTTGCGCCGACTCGGGTGAGTCGGAACCGTGTACTGCGTTGTTTTGCAAGCTCTTACCGTACATGGCCCGCACCGTTCCCGGGCGCGCTTCGGCCGGGTTGGTGGCTCCGATCAGTTCGCGGATTCGCGTCACCGCCTGATCCCCTTCCACCTCCACGGCCACCACCGGGCCGGAGGTAATGTACGACACCAGTTCGCCAAAGAAAGGACGCGCACGATGCATCTCGTAAAAGCGTTCCGCGCGTTCCTTCGAGAATTGCGTGAGCGTCAGGCGACGGATTTTGAAGCGGTTGAGCTCGACGAGCGCAAGGATGTCACCCACGTGCCCTGCCGCCACGGTGTCGGGCTTCACCATCAACAATGTCTTCATGCGTTGGATCCCTTTCTATTGTAGGCCTCACGCGCGACGCAGCGCGGGTGCGGCTGATGAAATGAGGTTGGTGATCTCCGAAGGCACGCGCGCCACCGGCACGCCAGCGGCAGTGAGAGCCTTGATCTTGTCGGCTGCCGTGCCGCTGCCGCCGGTGACAATGGCGCCGGCATGCCCCATGCGTTTTCCCGGCGGT
>CAZULB010000146.1:0-6561 GCA_964621155.1 uncultured bacterium
CATCTTCAACGAGACAGACCCTCCCCCGCCGCACGACGTGTTGCCGCTCTTCATCGCCACCAGTGCCAGCGCCGAAACGTGGGGCGTCGAACTCGGTGCGGACCTCAGCGTCCGGCCCTGGTGGCTGATCCGCACTTCATATACCTATATTCACACGCAGTCGGACGGACAGTTCCAGAGCGCGGGCACAGAGGACGTGCCCTCGCACATCCTGAGCGTACAGAACCGGCTCGATCTACCGTGCAATTTCGAGTTCGACACCACGCTGCGCTACGTCGCGGAGATTGATACACTCGGTATCGGAAACTACGTCGAGATGGACGCACGGCTGGGGTGGCAGCCTCGGGAGGATCTGGAACTGGCCATCGTCGGCCGGAACCTGTTCAATTCCGAGCACGAAGAGTTTGACGATGTGATCTCTGCGGCAATTCCGACCGAGGTGCAACGCACCATTTACGGGAAAATCACATGGCGCTTCTAAGCATGAGACAATGCAGATGCCGTCGAGGCGTCGCGTCCGTGTTCGCGGCGGTTGCTATCGCGGCCCTTGCCGTGTGCGTCCCTGCGCCGTCCGCCGACGCGCAGCGCAGTGCGGCATCGGCAGACGACGTCAAGGCCGCGTTCGTCTACCAGTTCACCAACTACGTCACGTGGCCCGCCGAGACTTTCGCAGAGGCCTCGGCGCCGTTCACGATCGGCATCGTCGGCAACAACGACATGGCCGCGCTCCTTCGCGAATCGACCAGCGACAAGAACGTGGGCGGTCGGCCGATTCTCATTCGCGAACTGACTTCGCCCGATGAAGCGACGGCGTGCCAGATCGTCTTCATCGATCGCGACGAAGACAAGAACGCCGACGCGTATCTCGCGGCGGTGGACGGCAAACCGGTCCTGACGGTCAGCGACAACGACAAATTCACCGAGAAGGGCGGCGTCGTCCGGCTCTTTGAAGAGCAGAATAAACTACGCATCGAGATCAACGTGGACGAATCTGACCGGTCCAAACTGGTGATCAGCTCCAAACTGCTCAGTCTGGCGAAGGTCGTGCACGATCGGACTTGACCGGCGCAGCGCGCGGATCACGCGGCCGGGTGCGGGGACGGATCGTCGCCGTTGATCGTCCGGCAATGGGCCAATGCTTCGAGAAAACTGTCGTGGTACCCCCCCGGACCCACGATGTCGAGCACGCCCGCTTTCTCGAGCTTGGCCTTCACGCGGGCGTTGGCCTCGGACAACAACACGCGTACGCCCCGCTTTGAGAAGAGCCGTACCGACTCTTCGAGCGTGATGATCGCCGTCATGTCAACGAATGGGACGCGCGAAAGCCGGATGAGCAGCACGCGCGGATCCGTATGGGTCTGCGCGAGCGCGCGCTCGAAGTTCTCGACCGCGCCGAAAAACAGCGGTCCCTCGATCGCATACACCAGTGTCCCCGCGGGCATGGCCAGGACACCCGCCCGGCTGAGCTCTTCGAGAACATCGTCGCTGTCGATCTCGCGGACCTCGACCGAAGACGCCATACGGTGCATGAACATCAACACGGCGAGAATCACGCCGATATTGACGGCGACCACCAGGTCCACGAACACCGTGAGCCCAAACGTGACCAGCATGACGGCCACGTCGTAGCGCGGCGCGCGCAGCGCGATCTTCGCAAACACCCGCACCTCGCTCATGTTGTACGCGACGACGAACAGGATTCCGGAGAGTGCCGCGAGCGGCACGTTCGAAGCCAGCGGCGCGAGAAATACGATGATCGCCACAAGCGTTACCGAATGAGTAATGCCGGAGATTGGGCTCGTGCCGCCGTTGCGAATGTTGGTCGCGGTCCGCGCGATGGCGCCGGTCGCGGCGAACCCGCCGAAGAAGGGCACCGCGATGTTGGCGATGCCCTGCCCGATGAGTTCCTGGTTTGAGTCGTGCTTCGTGCCCGCCATGCTATCCGCCACTACCGCCGAAAGCAGCGATTCGATCGCGCCGAGCATGGCGATCGCAAACGCGTAACGCACCAGGTCGATCAGGCGCGACGCGGTGATTTCCGGCAGGCCGAATTCGGGCAGCCCGCGCGGAATTCCGCCAAAAGCGCTGCCAATCGTCGAGACGCCCTCCGGCCGCAACAGCATATACAGCGACGTCGCAACCACGGTCGCGATGAGCGGTCCCGGGATGCGGCGCAACCATTCGACCCGGGGCGCCAGCACCGTCAGGAGCAGACTGATCATGCCGAAGCCGGCGGTCGTCCAGTGGATGTTTGGGAACGCCTGCACCAGGTGCCACAACTTTTCGTGGAAGTGCTCGCCGCCTTCCGCGCGAAGGCCGAAAAAGTCGTTCCACTGCCCCACGAAAATGATGACGCCGATGCCGGCCGTGAACCCGACAATGACGGGATCGGGGATGTATTTGATGACGGCGCCGAGCCGCGAGACGCCCAGCACCACCAAAATGACACCGGCCATCAACGTGGCAATCTGCAACCCGTCGATGCCGTGCGTTGCGGTCACACCGGAGAGAACTACGACGAATGCGCCCGTGGGGCCGGCGATTTGCAACCGGCTGCCGCCGAACACCGACACGCACAGGCCCGCGACGATCGCCGTGTAGAGACCTTGTTCGGGTTTCGCGCCGGACGCTATCGCGAATGCCATCGCCAGCGGGAGGGCCACCACGCCGACGATGACGCCGGATACGACGTTCGGCAATACGTGACCGCGGCGCAGAAGTCCTGCGCGATACGCCTCACGTAGTGCGATCATGTCCCCCGGAATACGTCGATGACTTCGAAGTGGGCAGGAACTGCGGAGGATAGTACTACTTCCCTCCGCCGATTCGAAAACGATTCGCGGTCACTCGCTGGGCGCAACCCCCGCGGGTGGCCGGAACACCCAGAATTGTAGCAACAACGCGGCGCAGACTGAACAGCTCGCTCCGGCGCTGAACGCCCAGAGCGGTCCGAATGCCTGCCACAGCAGCCCGAACACGAGCGACGCCGGCAACAGCATGATGCCCGAGACCATGTGAAACCAGCCGAACGCCGTGGCCCGCGCGTGCGCCGGCGCCAGATCGGCCACAAGCGCCTTCTCCGCGCCCTCGGTGAACGCCATGAACAGGCCGTAGACGGCGAAGAGCGGCCAGACCAGCTCGGGACGGGTATAGATTCCGAGCGCCAGGTAGAACCCCGCATACACGAGCCAGCCGGTGATGATGAGTCGCGGGCGGCCGAACCGGTCTGACAATCCGGAGAGCGGTGTCGCGAACACCGCCGCGACGAAGGCCACAAGCGCCCACAACAAGGGAACCTGGCTGTCGGTCAGTCCCAGGTCCTTCGCCCGCAACAGCAGAAACATGTTCGACGAGTTCCCCAACGTGAAGAGCGCGAGCACGGCGAGGTATCTCCGAAACACGGGCGGCAAGCCTGCGAGGGTCCATGTAAACGGCGTTGCGGGAGTATTGGAATCTCGTTGAGGTTCGCGAACGGCCAGCGCGAACGCCACCGCGCCTGCTCCACCCAGCGCGGACCACAGAAAAACGTCGCGCAGCGGTACGTTAGCCGCGAGCAACCCCGCCGCGAGCAGCGGTCCGATCACCGCGCCTGAATTGTCCATCGCCCGATGCAGCCCGAAGGCCAGGCCGCGGCGGTCGTCCGGAATCGACTGCGCGAGGATCGCATCCCGCGGCGCCGTTCGGATCCCCTTCGATGCCCGGTCAGCGAATCGCAACAAGAGAACGACGGGCCATGATCCGGCAAACGCTAGCAACGGCCGCAACAGCGCGGCTACGCTGTACCCGCCGACGACCCAGCGCTTCGTCGTGCCGGTGCGGTCGGAGAGGACTCCGCCGAACAGCTTGAGCAGACTTCCGGCCGCTTCCGCAACGCCCTCGATTACGCCGAGCGCCCTGGGGCCCGATGCCAGGACGGCGCTCAGATAGATCGGCACGAGGGGGTAGACGAGTTCGCTTGCCGAGTCGTTGAACAGACTCACAAACCCAAGCAACCAGACGGTACGCGGCAGGGCGAAGACAGCGCGAATCATCGGACCCCGTTAACCGGCCGCCCGCTCGACTGGGCCGTCCCGGCAGGCATGGCTATGAAGCGGACTAAGAACTGCGGGCCGCGCCGGTGTCCCGCTCGGGCGCCTCGCGGATGCACGTGCGCAGGATACCCATCGATTTCGCAACCAGTTCCGTCGAGCTGCGCTGGAACTGCGCAGGCGAGTCGCCAACGTCTTCGTAGCCATCCGCCGTACGTTTCACGCTGTCCCAGTGCTGGAAGAGCCGGCCCCAGTCACTCTCCAGGCACGCCGCCATCTGGCGCCGCCCGTAGCGCGGATACCAGTACGAATCGTGGTAGAGCACGCTGGCGATGTACGACCAAGGCGCCAGCCACGTCTTGAGCGACCACTCGATCGGCCGCTTCAGCGGACCCCAATAAATGAGGTGTTGCATGCGCGCCGCAAACGTCATCTTCTCGTACGGCCCGACGAAGTGCCAGTTTTCCTGCGCCGCCGCGGTATCGCCCACGAGTTCGATCTGGGACACGTCTCCGCAGCCGAGTCCCAGGTCATGCGCGAGCCGGATATACTTGCAGTCGCGCAATGGGTCCATCCCCATGAGCTTTGCCGCCACCGCGTCAATCGCCACCTGGTCGGCAGAGGCAAGGATCACGTTCTTCACGTGCGGGATCATGCAACGCGGCCCCGGGCCGTCGCCGGCGAAGGTCCCGTCCATCACCGCGAACACTCCCGGATGGATCTTCTGTTGGATCATCAACAGATCCACCAGCGTTTCGTGAATCACCGGGTGCGTCCAGTGGCGGTACTCGTTCAGCAAGCCGCCGAACGCATTCTTCATCGCCCCGGTGGTCGTCGTGAAGATATGGGTCTTGATCGTGGGCAAGTGGACGATGTTTTCACCGATAAATCGCTTCGGTATCGAGAATCCTTGCGGGTATACGTCATTCAGACACAGGAACTTACGGGTCAAATCTCCGACGGCGTCGCGTACGGAGACCCACTCCTCCCCTTCGTATAGATGTACGTTGCGAAGTCCGTGCTGTTCGACGACGTCGATCTGTTTGTTTTCGCGCTCGCCGAGGTGCGCATCGATGACGACGGTGCGGTTGTGGCACGCGTGGATGAGGTCCTTGCGGAATCCGTCGCGCAACATCGCCTCGATGACGCCGTCCAACTGCCAGGGCACGGTCGAGCATGCGGGGAAAAAATGGTGCCACGAGATATTCACTTTGAGCGCCGTGTCGAGCGACTTGTCGAGCGTGTTCTGGTACTCGGCGAGGTTGACAAGCTCGTGGTAGTCGCGCAGCGCGGTCCGCGGCGACGTTCGAAGGATGGCGACCTTGGATCGGCTCAAAACGGCTACTCCTGAGCCCTATGGTAACCGCGGGCGGGAGGCGCGCACAACCGGCGCCGCTTACTTAAACTCCAGCACGCGCTCGATGGTGTCGTGAAAATAGATGATCGAGATACACGTTGCTGACCAGAGGAATCCGTTGATGAGAAACGCCTTGTCGAACAAGATCGTCGCCGTCGGGACGTCCCCCTGCTGCCGGTGATAAAGCAGATAGAGGTAGCGGAACAGGCCGTACAACACGAACGGCACCGTCACTATCAGCAGGCTCGTCTCGAATGTTTGAACCGTACGCCGGTCCACGGTGTAGAGCATGTAACACACGAGCGTCGCGCTCGTTACGATGCCGATCATCTGGTCGAGAAACGCGAGGCTGTAATGCTCGAGCACGCGGCGGTGGTGCGTCGCCTCGGCTTCGAGCGCGACGAGCTCCGCGCGGCGCTTGCCCAGGGCCAGAAACAGCGATACGTTGAGCGTGCACAGGAACAGCCAATACGACGGCTCGACGCCCACCGCCAACGACCCCAGCAACACGCGCAGCACGTACCCCATCGCGAGCAGCATCACGTCCAGTATCACGACGTGCTTCGCACTCGTCGAATAGATCACATTGATCGCGAGGTAAAATGCGATCGTGTAGGCAGCGGCCGGCGCCAACACGAACGCCAGCGCGCAGGAACCCGCGGCGAGAAGGATCGCAGCCGCGCGCCCCGTGTTCTCGCTCACGCGTCCCGCCGCAAGCGGGCGCCGGCGCTTGAGCGGATGGAGCCGGTCCTGAACTACATCGCGCAAATCGTTGAAGACGTAGACCGCGCTGGCAGCCATGCACATCGCCACGAAGGCCACCACCGAGCGCACGACGGAGTCCAGCACGAACAACTGCTGGCCGAACACCAGCGCCGCAAAGACGAGAACGTTCTTGATCCAGTGCTGCGGCCGCAGCAACTCGAACAGGCCCGCGAGCGGGAAGGAAGATCGCGCTTCTTGTGGTCGGATCTCAGCCAATCAGAGCCTGCTTGCTTCAGGCCGATGCCGGCGCCGGTTTTTCTTTCGACTTTCCGATCCCGTAGGCGTCAATACGCCGCAACAGCGAGCTATAGCTGATATCGAGCAGCTTGGCGGCCTTGCGGCGGTTCCACAGCGTATAGCGCAGCGCCTCCTCGATGAGCGCGCGCTCGGTCAACTCAACCGCTATCCGCG
>CAZULB010000147.1:0-6547 GCA_964621155.1 uncultured bacterium
ACATCATGCGCACCGCCGGGGCGAGGGTGACGGCGAGCAATGCTGCGACGGCAATGGTGATCGTCTTGGTGAATGCGAGCGGCTTGAACAGGCGTCCTTCCTGGTCCAGCAGCGTGAACACGGGCAGGAACGACACGGCGATCACGAGCAGGGAGAAGAAGACCGAGGGCGCGATTTCCTGGATCGCGGTGAGGAGCACGCGATGGTAGTCGCCCTTGCGCCCCCCTTCCTGCCACAGCTCGAGTTTCTTGTAGGCGTTTTCCACCTCGACGATGGCGCCGTCAACCAGCACGCCGATCGAGATCGCTACACCCGCGAGCGACATGATGTTGGATGTGATGCCGAGGTGGTACATCGGGATGAACGACAGTGCCACCGTGATGGGAATGGTGATGATGGGGACGAACGCCGACGGCCCGTGAAACAGAAAGAACATGATCACGATGCTCACGATGATCATCTCGGCAATGAGCTCGTGTTTGAGGGTGCGGATGGAATGATCGATGAGCTCGGAACGGTCGTAGGTCGCCACGATGGATACACCCTCGGGAAGCGAGGGCTTGATCTCGTCGATCTTCTTTTTCACGCGCTCGATCACCGAGCGCGCGTTCTCGCCGTGGCGCATGATGACGATGCCGCCCACGGCGTCACCCTCTCCGTCGAGGTCGGCGACGCCGCGCCGGATCTGCGGGCCCAGGGCAATCGTGGCCACGTCGCGCAACAACACCGGCGTGCCGCGCGTGTTGACCTTCACCACTACCTGCTCGAGCGCGGTCGTATCCTGGATGTATCCGCGCGCGCGCACCATGTATTCGCGCCCGCTCCACTCAACGAGTCTTCCACCGGCTTCGTTGTTGGATGCGCGGATGGCATCCATGATCTCGATCATGCTGATGCCGTAGCTCTGGAGGCGGTTGGGATCGATGGTGACCTGGTACTGCTTCTGGAAACCGCCGATGCCCGCCACTTCGGCCACGCCCGGAACCGACTGCAGCGCGTAGCGAAGATTCCAGTCCTGGTAACTGCGCAGATCGGCGAGGCTGTTTTTCCCCGACTTGTCGACGAGCGCATACTGGTACACCCAACCCACGCCGGTGGCGTCGGGACCGAGCGTGGGCGTCACGCCGGGGGGCAATGATCCGCTGATCTTCTGCAGATACTCGACGACGCGGCTGCGCGCCCAGTAGATGTCAGTGCCGTCCTGGAATATGACGTACACGTAGCTGAATCCGAAATCGCTGAAGCCGCGAATGGTCTTCACTTTGGGCGCGCCCAGGAGCGCGGTGATCACCGGATACGTGACCTGGTCCTCGATGATGTCGGGGCTGCGGTCCCACTTCGTGTAGACGATGACCTGCGTGTCGGAGAGATCGGGAATCGCATCGACCCGAATGTGGCGCATCGTGTGCACCGCATACACCAGCGCCACGGCCGTGAGCAGGATCACCAGCACACGGTTGGCGGCCGCGATCGCGATCCATTTCTCGATGAGCGATTCTCTATGAGGAGCCGGTGTGTTCATCAATGCGCGTGGCCGGGCTTCGACGTGTCTCCGGGAGACGCGCCCGACATCGCCTCCAGTGCCGCCTTCAGACTCGATTCACTGTCGACGAGGAAGTTCGCCGACACGACGACGCGGTCGCCTTCCTTCAATCCGTCCAGGAGCTCGTACCAGCCCGCTCCGCGCGTGCCCACCTTGATCGACGTAGGCACGAGGTGGCCGTCGTTTTCCTCGCGGAATGCGTACGTATTGCGTCCGCTGAACATGACCGCATCGGCGGGAATGGAAAGCTTCTCTCCCAGCGCGTATTCGAGCGACGCGTCGCCATACATGCCGGGTCGCAAAAGCAGATCGGGGTTCGGAATCTCGAGGCGGGCTTTGAGCGTGCGCGTTTCCGGATCGAGTGTCGGCGAGACAAAGATGACTTTGCCGCGGAATGTCTTGTCCGGCCAGTACGGAAGCGAGAGCTCGAGCGGCATTCCCACGCGTACATACGGCAGATCCGACTGATAGATGTCGGCGTCGCCCCACACCTGTGTCAGGTCGGCAATCGTCATGAGCACTTCGCCAGCCTGAATGTTGTGACCCGCGCTGATATTGCGCTCGATCACGACGCCACCCATCGGCGCGTAGAGGGTGACGTATTTCTCGACCTGCCGCGTACGCTCGACGCGGTGAATCTGTTCTTCGGAAACGTCCCATAATTCGAGACGCCGGCGCGCGGAGTCGACAAGGTCGTTGGCGCCCTTGCGCGTGTCGGCGTTGCTCCCGCCACGGACTTTGTCGGCGGTTTGCAACGCGGTGATGTACTCCTGTTGCGCGGAAAGAAGATCGGGGCTGTACACGGTGAGGAGGGGTTGGCCGTTTTTCACGGCCTGGCCGGTGATGGACGCGTAGAGCTCGTTGACCCAGCCGTTCACCTTGACCGTCACATGATGCAGACGTGTCTCGTCGGCGACGATGCGCGCGGAGGTCTGAATATCGCGCGCAAGGACACGCTTCTCCACGGTGCCGAGCTCAAGCCCCATGGTCTGGCGCGACTGGGGCGAAATCGAAATCGAGGCCTGGCCAGCAACATTGGACATGGACGCGTGCGCCGAGCTGTCCGGCCCGGACTCCTCTTCCTCGATGGGAACGAGGCGCATGCCGCAGATCGGGCAATCACCTGGTGTATCCGCAACGATGGTGGGATGCATGGGGCAGTGATACTTGATGGCCGCTTTCTGTTCGTGGACTTCGGTTTTCTTTCCACATCCAACCAACAGCATGCCGCCAGCGAGTGCGATCGACAAAGTCACCATCGCAGAAACCACAACGCGTTTCATATTTCTACCTGCTCCCATTGTCGCTCGCGTCCAGTCCGCTCGCGCGTTCCAGCTCCGCCATCTGAATGCCCAGTTCGGCGATGACGTTGGCGTACTCGCGCCGCATTTCCAGCAACAGGCGCTCGCTGTCGAGGTAGTCCAAAAACTCCACGCGCCCGCTGCGGTACCCGGCCTCGGACGAAGCGAACGCCGCTTCCGCCTGCGGAATGATCGCGGTCCGAAAACGATCGAAGCGTTCATGGGCCGCTCGCGCGCGATCCGCCGCTTGCTGCACTTCACGGTCGCTGCGCAGTGTGGCCGCGGAGAGTTCGTATGCAGCGCTCTTTTGCATCGCTTCCGCTTCGCGCACCATGGCGCCGCGTTTGCCGATCCAGATGGGCAGGTTGACCCCCGCCATGAGCTCCCACCAGCCGTCCTGGCCCGCGCCGAATTCATAGTCGACACCGAGCATGAAGTCCGGGATGTATTCCTTCCCGGCGAGACGTCGTGACGACTCGGCGCGCAAGATCTGCTCGCGCGCTGCAGCGACGTCCGGTCGGCGCGCGCGCGCCGAATCCGGGATGGCCAGCGCGTCGATGCCCGTCACGTCGGGAACGCTCCACTCGGGATCAGTCAGCGGCGATGATGCGGTGCGTCCGATCAATTCGTTCAGAAATGCGCGCGTGGCGGCGATGTCACGCTGGTTGAGCGTAACCTCGTCGGCAAGCCGTGAGAGTGCGAGCTCGATCTTGAGCACTTCCTGCTGTTCGGATGTACCCGACGCATATCGCACCTGCGCCACGTCGCGCATGCGGCGCAGCAGATCGGCTTCGCTGTCGAGCACGCGCGCTGTCTCCGTGAGACCGACGTACTGGTAAAACGCGCGCTTCACTGCGAAGTCGACGTCGAGCACTGTGGCGCGCGCGTTGTGGGCCTCGACGCGCGCGTCGCTCCGGCTCACATCGCCGCGCAGGCCGCGCTTTCCGAAGAAGGGAAACTCCTGTCCGAGGATCAGCTCCTGGCGTCCCTGCAGTTGGTCGGGCGCGACGTGGTAGCCGTACAGCAGCGTGGGATCCGGCATCGCTGTAGCCGAACCCACGCGTTCTTTTGCGCTCAGGGCACGATAGGTTGCGGCCCGCACTCCGGCATTGGCGGTGCGGGCCAAACGCAGGTACTCAGCGAGCGTACGCGGAGCCGTCGTATCGGCGGGTGCACTGGCACCGAACGCACTTCCTGCGGCGAGGACGAGTCCCACCACGGGTATAAGAATTATCGATCGCGTTTGCGTCATTGATATGGCCGGCCGGAGTGAGACCGCAATCCCGGTGCCATGCCCCTGCCCGGGCCGGCCAGCGTAACAAGTAGCTTCTAATAATAAGCTTATGCTCTTTACCCCCAAGCCGAGGCAAGCGCAGCAGCCGTCGAAAGTGTCGATTATTCATCATTATTGTCTATTTCTATACAGGCCCGGATCCATCCGCGGGCGGGGATTCGGGTTGTGTTAGTCTCCCGCTGTGACCGTTCATTGAAAAAAAGACTTTTTAGGTTTATATTTTTCGAAGTCTCCTCCACAGCAAAGGTTCAGTCATGAACAGACAATTCCGCTTCGGCATCGGCATCGCCGTGGTCCTGATCGCGATCGCCTACTTTGCCTTTGCCGGTTTCAACGAGAGCAAGGCTTACTACAAGACCATCGAAGAAGTGTCCGCGATGGGCCCCGCCGCGGAGTCGAAACGTCTGCGCGTGGCGGGTCTCGTCAAGGAGGGCAGCATTGTGCGCGACGGCAAGAACGTGAGCTTCGTGCTGGCCCAGGATGTGGAAACGATGCACCACTCGATGCGCGTGAACTACGTCGGCAGCCAGCCCGTGCCCGACACGTTCAAGGATCGCGCGGAAGCCGTGGTGGAGGGCAAGCGCCTTCCCGACGGCACTTTCGAAGCGGATCACCTGCAGGCCAAGTGCGCGTCCAAGTACGAAGCCAAATACGGCAAAGATGCGCAGCATCCCACCGGTGTCACCGGTGCTGCGACAGCACCGGCCGAAACTCTAAAGACAGGCAACAGCTACTGATGTCGTGTGACGCGCGCACCTGGTGCGACGCGCACGCGACCCACCCCGGGAGCCACCTGTGATTCAAATTGGAAATTACGCAGTCGCCCTCGCGCTGGCATTCTGCGCGTACGCGCTGTTCGCGCTCTTCTACGGCGCCAAGACGGGCCGTCGCGAGCTCGCGAAGAGCGGCGAGCGCTCCGTCTACGCGATGTTCGGCTTCGTGGTGCTCGCGGTGGTCGCGCTCGAGGCGCTTCTCCTGCGCAGCGACTTCTCGGTCGAATACGTCGCCGAATTCTCCAATCGCGATCTTCCCTTCTTCTACAAACTTGCCTCTCTCTGGGGCGGTCAGAAGGGCTCGCTGCTCTTCTGGACGTTGATCCTCACCGGCTACACGGCGCTCGTCGCGCTGCGTAACCGCAATTACGCCGGCAAGCTGATTCCGTACACGCTCGGCGTTCTGTCGGTCACGTCGATGTTCTTCCTCATCATGAACAAGTTCGCCGCCAATCCGTTTGAGCGGTTGATGGTCGACCACGGCGGGGCCGCCGGCGCGCAGGTGTTCACTGCACCCGACGGGCGCGGCTTGAATCCGCTTCTGCAGCATCCGGCAATGGTGATCCACCCGCCCATGCTGTACCTCGGTTATGTCGGCATGGTGGTGCCGTTCGCGTTCTGCATGGCGGCGCTGTTGACGCGCGAACTGGGCGCGGGCTGGATCAAGCTCACGCGGCGCTGGACTTTGTTTGCGTGGCTCTTCCTCGGCACCGGCATTCTGCTGGGCGGACGCTGGGCGTACGTCGAGCTGGGCTGGGGCGGTTACTGGGCCTGGGATCCGGTGGAGAACGCGTCGCTCATGCCGTGGCTCACCGGCACCGCCTTTCTGCACAGCGTGATCGTGCAGGAGCGCAAGAACATGCTCAAGGTGTGGAACGTGGTGCTGATTCTCGCCACGTATCTGCTCGCCATCTTCGGAACCTTCCTGACACGCAGCGGCATCGTGTCGTCGGTGCACGCTTTCGCACAGTCTTCGATCGGCAATTACTTCGTGACGTTTCTGGTGCTGGCCGCGTTCGCGTCCATCTACCTCGTGGTGACGCGACTGTCGTTCCTGAAGAGCGACAACCAGCTCGATTCGTACGCTTCGCGCGAAGCGAGCTTCCTCTTCAACAATCTGATTCTGCTCGCCGCGTGCTTCGCGGTGTTGTGGGGCACGCTGTTCCCGGTGCTCTCGGAGCTGGTGCAGAAAGACAAGGTTTCCGTCGGAGCGCCGTTCTTCAACAAGATCAACGTGCCCATCGGATTGTTCCTCCTGTTCCTCACCGGCGTGGGACCGCTGCTCGCGTGGCGGAAAACATCGTGGGAGAGCATGGTGCGCATCTTCATGTGGCCCACGATCGCCGGCGTTGTGGCCGGTATCGCCACCATCGCGGCGGGCGAGCGTTCCATCTATCCCATCATGTCGTTCGCCATTGCCGCGTTCGTGTTGATGACGTTGATCACCGAGTTCGGTCGCGCCACGCGCGCGCGCATGCGCAACACCAAAGAAAATGCGATGGCGGCCCTGTACGGAATCACGGCCACCAACAAACGCCGCTACGGTGGCTACATTGCGCACCTCGGATTTCTGCTCCTCCTTGTGGGCTTCACCGGCCAGGCCTTCACCACCGAAGGCTGGGGCGAGGTCAACGTG
>CAZULB010000148.1:0-6355 GCA_964621155.1 uncultured bacterium
GCTGCAGAGGGGCGATCTCGTTTTCGTCGAGGCGGGCGATTTGATTCCCGGCGATGGCGAAGTGGTGGAAGGCGTGGCGTCGGTGGACGAGAGCGCAATCACCGGGGAGAGCGCTCCCGTCATCCGCGAAACGGGCGAGGATCGCAGCGCCGTCACAGGTGGCACGCGCGTTATTTCCGACTGGTTGATCGTGCGCATCACCGTCAATCCGGGCGAGACTTTTCTCGATCGCATGATCGCAATGGTCGAAGGCGCGCGGCGGCAGAAAACGCCGAACGAAATCGCGCTCGACATTCTGCTCGCCAAGCTCACCATCGTGTTCCTGCTCGCTACGGTGACGTTGCTCTCCTTTTCGGTCTATGCGGTGCAGAGCTCCGGGCAGGGAAGTCCGGTGACCCTGACGGTGCTGGTTGCGCTTCTGGTGTGCCTCATTCCCACCACCATCGGCGGTCTTCTCTCCGCTATCGGCATTGCCGGAATGGATCGGATGATCCAGGCCAATGTGATTGCGACCTCGGGCCGCGCCGTCGAGGCTGCCGGCGACGTCGACGTGCTGTTGCTCGACAAGACCGGCACCATCACGCTGGGCAACCGGCAGGCGTCCGCCTTTATCCCCGCGCCCGGCGTCACCGAGACCGAGCTCGCCGACGCCGCGCAAATTGCTTCGTTGGCGGATGAAACTCCGGAGGGGCGCAGCATCGTCGTGCTGGCGAAGGAGAAGTTCAATCTGCGCGGGCGCGACCTGCATGCGCTGGGGGCGACGTTCGTTCCCTTCAGCGCGCACACGCGCATGAGCGGGGTCGACGTGGATGGTCACCAGATTCGCAAGGGTGCCGCCGACGCCATCTCGAAGTACGTCGACCAGCGCGGCTCACGCGTGCCGGCCGAGGTCATGCGCACGGTGGAGGAGGTCGCGAAGCAGGGTGCGACGCCGCTGGTGGTCGTGGACAACGATCGGGCGCTGGGTGTCGTCCAGCTCAAGGATATCGTGAAGGGTGGAATCAAGGAGAGATTCGCCGAGATCCGGCGCGTCGGGATTCGCACCGTGATGATCACGGGTGACAACCCGCTCACGGCGGCCGCGATCGCCGCCGAGGCCGGCGTGGATGATTTCCTGGCCGAGGCCAATCCCGAGAACAAGCTCTCGATGATCCGTGACTACCAGGCCAAGGGTCATCTGGTGGCGATGACGGGCGACGGCACCAATGACGCGCCCGCGCTGGCCCAGGCCGACGTCGCGGTGGCCATGAATACGGGCACGCAGGCCGCCAAGGAGGCGGGCAACATGGTGGATCTCGATTCCAATCCGACCAAGCTGCTGCAGATTGTCGAGATCGGAAAACAGATGTTGATGACGCGCGGCTCGCTCACCACATTCAGCATCGCCAACGATCTGGCCAAATACTTCGCCATCATTCCCGCCGCGTTTGCGGGCACGTATCCAGCCCTCGCGGCTCTCAACATCATGCATCTGCACTCGCCCACCACGGCCGTACTTTCCGCGGTGATATTCAACGCGCTCATCATCGTCGTGCTCATTCCGCTCGCGCTGCGCGGCATCAAGTACCGTCCCGCGCCGGCCTCGGCGCTGCTACGACGCAACCTGCTCGTTTACGGGCTGGGTGGAATCGTCGTGCCGTTTCCGTTCATCAAGCTCATCGACATGCTGCTGGTTGCGATGGGCGTGCAGTAGGGAGTCGTCATGTCGCTGATCCGTCCTGCCCTCATGCTCATGCTCGTGTTCACGCTGTTGCTCGGGCTCGTATATCCCGTGGCGGTGACCGGTGTCGCGCGCGTGCTGTTTCCGGCGCAGTCGGAAGGAAGTTTGGTTCACGCCGGCGACCGCGTGGTGGGCTCGGCACTGATCGGCCAGCCGTTTGATGATCCGCGCTATTTCCGGGGAAGACCGTCGGCGACGGCACCGGTGCCCTACAATGCGGCCGCTTCATCCGGGTCCAACCTGGGACCAATGAACCCCGCGCTGCGTGCTGCCGTTGCAGCGCGCATTGAAATGCTGCGCAACGCGGACCCGTCCAATGTGGAGCCGGTTCCAGTGGACCTCGTCACCGCGTCGGCGAGCGGCCTCGATCCGCATATCTCACCTGCGGCGGCCTACTACCAGGTTACGCGCGTCGCGCACGCACGTTCCATTCCGGAGGCGCGCGTGATGGCACTCGTCGACGCTGCCATCGAACCGCGCGCGCTGGGCTTCATCGGCGAGCCCAGGGTCAACGTATTGCTGCTCAATCTTTCCCTCGATCGCGCCGGCCCGTGACGGAGATGACCCCGGGTGGTAAGCTTTGATGCAAGATGAGTCCTGACGAACGTCGCCCTGATCCGGACGCCCTGCTCGAGCGTGTGACCGCCGAGGCGGAGCGCGAACACCGCGCCAAACTCCGGATCTTCTTCGGTTTCGCCCCGGGCGTCGGCAAGACGTACCGCATGTTGCAGGTGGCGCGCGATCTCGTGCGCCAGAAGATCGATGTGGTCGTCGGCGCCGTGGAGACGCATGGCCGCTACGACACGGGCGGGCTGCTGCTCGGTCTCGAAATTCTTCCACGTCAGAAAATTCAGTATCGCGGCCGCGAGATGGAGGAGTTCGATCTCGACGCCGCGCTCGTGCGCAAGCCCGCCGTCCTCATTCTCGACGAACTTGCCCATACCAACGTGCCCGGCGCGCGCCACACCAAGCGCTGGCAGGATGCGATGGAACTCCTGCACGCGGGTATCGATGTGTACACGACGCTCAACGTACAGCACGTGGAGAGCCTCAACGACGTGGTCGCGCAAATTACGCGCGTGCAGGTGCGCGAAACGGTTCCCGATTCTGTTCTGGAACGGGCGGACACCGTCGAGCTCGTCGACATTTCACCGGAAGAGCTGCTCGCGCGTTTGCGCGAAGGCAAGGTGTACCTGCCCGATCAGGCGGCGCGCGCCAGCGCGCACTTCTTCCAGCGCGGCAACCTGCTGGCTCTGCGCGAGCTGGCGCTGCGGCGTACCGCGGAGCGCGTCGAGGCGGACGTGCTGGAGTATCGCGAACAGGAAGGCGTGCGTGACACCTGGCTCACGACCGAGCGCATCCTGGTGTGCATCAGTCCATCGCCGCGCTCGGACCGTCTCCTGCGCGCGGCGCGGCGCATGGCCGCGGGACTGCGCGCGCCGTGGGTGGCGGCGTACGTGGAACCGCCCAACATCGCGCCTCCCGGTGAGGCGGATCAGAAACGTCTCGAGCAGTACATGCGCCTGGCCGAGTCGCTCGGCGCATCGGTGGTGCGCCTGACCGGGGCCACCGTGAGCGGCGCCATTCTGGACTACGCGCGCAAGCACAACGTCACGCGTCTCATCGTTGGCAAGCCGCGTCCCTCCCGTTTCCGCACCGGGCTGCGCCGCTCGTTGCTGGATCAAATCGTGGCCGGAAGCGGCGACATCGACGTCCACGTCATCTCGGGCGATCCTGCCTCCGACGACGCGCGCGCCGAGCCGGTGCGCCGCGTTGAACGCGTACCGCTGAGCGCCTATGCGTGGGCGGTGCTCTTTGTGCTGGTTACGACCGGGATCGCCTTGCTCGTGCGTACACTCTACGATGTGCCCGACCTGGAAATTCTCTACGTGGTCACGGTGATGCTTACGGCCCTGCGCCTGGGACGCGCGCCGTCGCTGGTTGCCGCGGCGGTCTCGGTGGCCGCGTATGATTTCTTCTTCGTGCCCCCGAACCGTACCTTCGCAGTGACAGACTGGCATTACCTGCTTTCGTTCGGAATGATGTTCGGTGTGGGCTGGCTGGTGTCCACACTCACCACGCGCATCCGCCGTCAGGAAGAAGACGCCGCGGCGCGCGAGGAACGCACGCGCAGTCTCTTCGAGCTCGGTCGCGACCTCGCCTACGCCCGTAGCGTTGACGCGACCGCCGCCGTGGCGGCCAGGCACGCGGCCCGCGCGTTCGACGCATCGGCCATCGTGCTCATCGCGGGCGCGGCGCATGAGTTGGAGCGGCGCGGCGCGGAGCCCTCCGACGTTGCTTTCGATGCCAGCGATGCCGGCGTTGCCAGGTGGGTGTTCGAACACGGACGCGCGGCCGGCATCGGGACGGATACGCTCCCGGGCGCGCGTGTGGTCGCGGTGCCGCTCCAGACCACGGGCGACCCTATCGGCGTGCTCGTACTGCAACCCCGCCGCGCGGTATCCTTCGACGCGGACCAGAGGGCACGGCTGGACGGGTTCGCGCGCCAGGCCGCGTTCGCGCTGGAGCGCTCGCTGCTCGCGCGTGAGGCCGAAGCTTCCGCCCTGCGCGCGAAGACCGAGGAAATGCGCAGCTCGTTGCTGAGCGCGGTGTCGCACGATCTGCGCACACCGCTCGCCACCATCACCGGCGCGGCATCCGCCCTGCGCGACAGCGCAGCCGAGTTTTCGCGCGCGCAAGAGGACGAGCTTCTTGCCGACATACAGAGCGAAGCCGCGCGACTCGAGCGGCTCGTTGCCAATCTTCTCGACATGACGCGTGTCGAATCCGGCAGCCTTCGCCTTCAGCGCGACTGGGTTCCCGCCGAGGAGATGGTGGGCAGCGCGCTGACCCGGCTCGATCGCGTGCTGAAAGGGAGACCGGTCGAGGTGTCGATTGCACCCGGATTGCCGCTGCTGTCGGTGGACCCGATTCTGATGGAACAGGTGCTGGTCAATCTGATCGAGAACGCGGCCAAATACACGCCGGCGGGTTCGCGCATCGACGTCGATGTGCACAGCGAGGGCGATCGTGTTTTCATCGAGGTGCGCGACCACGGCCCGGGCATTCGCGCCGGCGACGAACGCCGCGTGTTTGAGAAGTTCTATCGTGGCGCGGACACGGCAGTGGCGGGCGCGGGCCTCGGGCTTGCCATCTGCAAGGGAATCGTCGACGCGCACGGGGGCACGATCGAGGTCGAGAACCGCACCGGCGGCGGCGCAACCTTCCGCGTCGTGCTGCGCGTCGCGGCGGATGCGCCATCATCGGAGCCGACCACGGCATGAACAGTTCCGGCGCATTGGTACTCGTAGTCGAGGACGAGCCGCAGATGCGGCGCTTCATTCGCGCCGCACTGGATGCACACGGCTACCAGGTGGGGGAGGCCGTGACGGCATCGGAAGCGCTCGCACTCACGACCAGTCGCAACCCCGATGTGATTCTGATGGATCTGGGTCTGCCCGACATGGACGGCATCGATCTCACGCGGCGGCTCCGCGAGTGGAGCCGCACTCCCGTTATTGTCATTTCGGCGCGCGGACGCGAAGCCGACAAAGTGAGCGCGCTCGATGCCGGCGCCGACGACTACCTGACCAAACCGTTTGGCGTGGACGAGCTCCTGGCCCGCATCCGGGTGGCGCTGCGCCACGCGCGCGCATCCCAGTCCACCAACGAAACCGCGGTCGAATTCGGCAATGTGCGCGTCGATTTCACCCGCCGCGAAGTGACGGTGTCGGGCCACGCCATCCATCTCACACCCACGGAGTACAAGATGCTCTCGCTGCTGGCGCGCAATGCGGGGCGTGTGCTCACCCACCGGCAGATCATTCGTGAGGTCTGGGGGGCTTCCTATGCCGGACAAAACCACCATGTGCGCGTACACATGGCGGAGCTGCGCAAGAAAATCGAAACCGACCCGGCGCGCCCCCGGCTGATTCTCACCGAGCCCGGCGTGGGTTACCGTTTGCGCGACTGACACTCTGCTCGCGCTGAACGCGCCCCTCAAGCTAGAATGCGGGCGTGGGTTTCGTTCTCCTCAAAGATATCCTCGTCATCTTCGGCGTTGCCGTCGTGGTGGCGTTCGCGTGCCATCGCCTGCGCATTCCCACCGTGGTGGGCCTCATCATTGCCGGCGTGATTGCGGGTCCGTATGGTCTGCGGCTCGTGACCGAAACGGAAGCGGTGGAGCAGATGGCGGAGATCGGGATCATCTTTCTGCTCTTCACCATCGGCCTCGAGTTTTCGATCGAATCCATTTCGCGCGTGCAGCGATTGTTTTTCCTGGGTGGGCCGCTGCAGGTGGTGGCGACGGCGCTCCCCGTCTTCGCGCTCATGCGGCTGTCCGGATTCGCGACTGAGCCTGCGATTCTCCTGGGATTGCTGGCCTCGCTCTCCAGCACCGCGATCATTCTGAAGCTCCTCCAGAGCCGGTCCGAGTTGACAAGCCCGCACGGCAAGGGAACCATGGCCATCCTGATTTTTCAGGATGTCGCGTTCGTCCCCATGATGCTCCTGATTCCGTTTCTCGCCGGCCATACCGCGGCCGATCTGTGGGTAAGCGTCGCCCTGCTTGTCGCCAAGGTGATCGGCATCTGGCTGGTGATCTGGCTGCTGGCGCCGAAGGTGGTGCCGCGCATG
>CAZULB010000149.1:0-6261 GCA_964621155.1 uncultured bacterium
CCCGTGCCACTCCTGGTCCGTGCCGGGGAGGAAGCCCGGGACGTCCTCGAACGTGATCAACGGAACGTTGAACGCATCGCAGAAGCGCACGAAGCGCGCGGCCTTGATCGAAGACTTGATGTCGAGCACGCCGGCCAGCGCCCGCGGCTGGTTGCCCACGATTCCCACGCTGCGGCCGTTCAGGCGCGCAAAGCCCACCACGATGTTGGTCGCGTACATGGGCTGGATCTGGAAGAATTCGCCGTCGTCGACGACGCGCGTGATCACGTCGATCATGTCGTAGGGAACTTTGGCGTCGTCGGGAACGATGGTGTTGAGCGATACATCGCGCCGTCCCGGCTCATCGCTGGACTCGACACGCGGCGTCTCCGAGAGATTGTTCTGGGGAATGAAGGTGAGGAGCTTCCGGATCATCAGGATGCAGTCCTGATCGTTGCGCGCCATCAGGTGCGCGACGCCGCTCTTGGATGAATGCGTAATGGCGCCGCCGAGGTCCTCGAACGACACTTCTTCGTTCGTCACCATCTTGATCACATTGGGACCGGTGACGAACATGTGGCTGGTCTGATCGACCATCACGATGAAGTCGGTGATGGCGGGGGAGTACACCGCACCGCCCGCGCACGGACCCATGATGGCTGAAATCTGCGGCACCACGCCGGAGGCCAGCGTGTTGCGCAGAAAGATTTCCGCGTAGCCGCCGAGGCTGGCCACGCCTTCCTGGATGCGTGCGCCGCCGCTGTCGTTGAGGCCGACGACCGGCGCTCCATTCTCGACCGCGAGGTCCATGAGGCGGCAGATCTTGGCCGCGTTGGATTCGCTGAGCGTCCCGCCGAAGACAGTAAAGTCCTGGGCGAACGCGTAGGTCAGCCGTCCCGCCACCGAGCCGTAGCCGCATACCACGCCGTCGCCCAGCGGCTGGTTGTCGCCGATGCCGAAGTCGGTGGCGCGGTGCGTCACAAAGACGCCGAGCTCCTGGAAAGTGGCCGGGTCAAAGAGAAGGTTGATGCGCGCGCGGGCGGTCAGGCGGCCGGATTCATGGATTTTGGCCACCCGTTCGGGCCCTCCGCCGGCTTCGGCGGCAGCGCGCATTTCAGCAAGTTTCTTGAGCTTGGGATTCTCGGCCATGGGAGACGACGGTGACCGTGGTGAAGGAATAACAGGGTATTCCGCGCCCCAGGCGGGAATCCTCACAGTGGTCGCATGGATTCTATTTGTGGAAGCGAAGGTGCGTCAACGGTTTTCGATTGCTCACAGCGCGTAATCCCCCTTAATATTAATCCATTACGCGGCCCGCGGTGGGTCCGCGGGGAACCGTCCGGGAGGAACTGGTGCGCGCACTTTTTGTGGTCCTCATTGCGGTGGTGGGGTTGGGTCTCAGCGGCTGTTCGAAAAAGGCTGCCAATCAAGAACAGGCTTCGGGCGGGACTGAAACCGCGACCCAGCAGGGCATGATGCCCGACACGACCGGCGCGCCCCGGCAGGAAGCCGTTCCCATGAGCGATGTGCCCGAGAATCCGATCGACGGACTCTCGCTCAATCCGTACTTCGACGAGGCTGGCACCCAGACCGATATCGCGGTCGCGCCGGGAGAACAGTTCAAGCTGTACATCATGGCGCAGACGATCGAGCCCTATCCCACCGGATCGGCTCAGCTCCGCCTCCAGCTTCCACCCGGCGTCAATGTGCTCTACACGATCGAAACCGATCACAAGCTGAGCTCGCTGGGCCGCTACGATTTCAATTACATGATCGCCTACGATTGCACCCCGCCCGGACGTTTCGTCGTGGTGTCGTACGTGCTGCAGGCCGATCAGGATTTCAAGGGTGGAAAGGTCGAGGTGCTGCCGGGTTTCCTTTCCGACAACGCCACCTTCCTCGGTTTCGCGACGTGTGAATTCATCGAAGTGCGCGCGTCGGGTGGCACCGCAACGATCAAACTGAAGGCTTAGTGGATTGATTTCTCGCGCGGCGTAAGACCGCGCGAACCCGGTTTCGACAGAGTTGTTTCTCCTGCAGTCGACCCCGCAGATTTGCAACCAGAGGTGTTTTTCATGGGCAAGCAGGATCTCCGCTCCGTGGCGCTGGGCGCCGCGTGTCTGTTTCTGACCGCCAACGTGGTTGCGTTCACGCCACCGCGCGACGGCGGACCTCTGCCCCAGTCCTACTTTGACGCCAAGACAAAAGATCGAAACGCCTTTACCGCGCCGCACGCATGGGTGAAGAAGGCGGAGCGCCTGCGCAGCGAGCGCGCGGCGTATCTGGCCGGAGCGGGAAATCTGCAGGGGTTCCGCGCCGAAAGCTTTGCGGTGGCCGACACGCTCCGCGCCGTCGTCCTGCCCGCGTACTACAGCAACCAGGCCAGCGAACCCACGCTGTACACCACGCTCCAGACCCAGTTATTTGGCGCCAACGCCACCGGCAGCATCACGGATTACTACCACGAGGTTTCGTACGACCAGCTCACCGTCACCGGTGACGTGTATCCGTGGACGCATCTGGCAAGCACGGGCGCCACTTATGCCGGATCCTGCAATGGCGTGGACGTGGGGTGCTCTTTCACGGGAATGCTCATCAAGGAAGTACTCGACGCCCGGGACGCATCGGTCAATTTCGCGAAATACGACAACGATGGCCTGGACGGCGTTCCCAATTCCGGTGACGACGACGGCTACGTGGATGCACTCGTCATCGTGCAGAGCCTTCCCGGTGGCGAATGCGGCGGCACCAACATCATCTCGCACACCTGGTCGTACACGGCGTGGCCGGAATCCGGCGGTGTTCCGTACACCACCGGTGACAACGCCCACAACGGCGGCAAGATCAAGATCGACACATACGTCATTGTTCCCGCCGGCAACTGTTCGGCGACCGCACCCTACAGCGCGAGTGAAGTGATCGACATCGGCACGCTCGCCCACGAGCTCGGCCACACCATGGGACTGCCCGATCTCTACGACACCAACGGCGGCGGTTACGGCATCGGCGACTGGGGCATCATGGGAACCGGCAGCTGGTTCCACAACGGCGCCATCACCACCGTCGCGGAAAAGCCGGCGCACATGGATGCATGGTGCAAGCAGGAGCTGGGCTGGGTGATTCCGGTGCAGATCGGGTGGCAGCCGACACCGGTGCAGATCAACGACGTCGAAGAGAATCCGAACATCTACAAGCTTCCGTTCACCGACGAGCGCTTCCGCCGCTCCACCACGTGCGCGATCGCGGGCAGCTACTCTCTGTACTGCGGGCTCACCGCGGCCGAGGCCGCAGCGCGGCACTACGTCAGTGTCGGCTCGGGCTACGGCTCGAACTGGTATCAGACGCTCGAGCGCACATTCCATTATTCGGGCGCGGGGTCGGTCTCTTTGCAGTACCAGTACACGCATGAACTCGAGTTCACACAGGGTGTGCCCTACGACTTCGCGCGCCTGATCATCTCCGTCAACGGTACCGAGACGCAGATCAAGCAGTACACGGCTTCGGGAAGTGGCTCCGAGAATATCGCCCTCACGGGGTATCTGGCCCCGCTTGCGGGTGCGGGCGGCGACTACACCATCAAGTTCCGCGTCATCACGGACGAGTCATTCGACGATTCCGACGGTTTCGCTCCGACCACGTGCGGCGCCTTCGCGATCGACAACGTGAGCGTGAATGGCGGTGGCGTCACGTACTCGTCGGGCTTCGAGACTTCGGCCGACGGCTGGCACATGAACCCGACCGAGACGGTGAGCGCCGAGTACTGGCTGGTGGAGAACCGCCGCAAAGTGGGTTTCGACGTGAATCTTCACGGCGAAGGGCTCGTCATCTGGCACGTCGACGACGAGATGATGCACGCGCCACTGCTCGTCAACAACGGCACCAACGGGGCGCCGCGCGGTCTGACCGTTGAAGAGGCGGAAGGCGTGTTCGATCTGAACGGCGCCACGCCGAACTACGGCGAGGCAGCGGACGTCTATCCGGGAACGTCGAACAATACGTCGTTCGCGGGCGGCACCACCCCGAACAGCAACGACAACACCAACCGCCCGACGCAAATCTACGTGAACAGCATCAGCCCGGCGGGTGCCACCATGACAGCCACACTGCGTGCCGGCAATCCGGGACCGGTGGCCAACGCCGTCAATCCGCCGGCGATCGACAACGACCAGACCTCGGTGCTCGTCACGGTGACGGGCTCGCGTCTTCGTTACGGCGCCACGGTGAAGTTCTCAATTCCGCAGAAGGATCTTCCGCCGCGGTCGCTCGAGTGGGTGGATGAAAACACGATTCGCGCCACGCTCAACACCTACACGCAAACGCCCGGCCCGTGGGATCTGGTGGTCACCAACCCGGACGGCCAGACCTTCACGCTCCCGAACGCGCTCACGATCAATCCCGTGCTTGCCGCGCGCGTGGTGTCGGCGAGCGTGGACGTGATCAATTCCGGCGTGCGCCTGCGCTATACGCTGTTCGATCGCGAGCCGGGTGAGTCGGTTGCGCTCCTGCGCGCGAACGGTGACGCGGGGGACTTCAGGGTGATCCGCGAGAGTCTCGATCCCGTGCGCGATCAGGATTACGAGTACCTCGACAGATCGGTGGAGCCGGGCCGCACGTACACATATCTGCTCGAGTCGCGCAGCGCCGGGGGCGATGTGCGCGAGCTGCACCGCGCCACCGCTGTGATTCCGTCGCGCAGCCTGGTCCTGGAACAGAACGTGCCCAATCCGTTCAATCCACGCACGTCGATCAGTTTCTATCTGCCGGCGCGCACCAATGTGCGGCTGGATGTGTACGACGTGCGGGGCGCGCTGGTAAAGCGACTCGCCATGGGCGTATTCGACACCGGTGCGCATGCAGTGGAGTGGGATGGCACGGACAGAAACGGCCAGAGCGTGGCGAGCGGCTTTTATGTATACCGCCTCGTCACGGACGGTCACTCCGCGATGACAAGAAAGATGATGCTGCTGAAGTAGTCTTGAAGTGGTTTTCGCGCTGCACGAACCAACCGTGCGGAAAGGGCCCCCATGCGAATTCGAACCTGCTTCGCCGTCGTTCTCCTTTTCGTTCCCTCTGTCTCTCGCTCTGCTCCGGTTCTCCAGCACTCGTGGAGCAAGATCTTTGGCGACGCCAACACGCAGGACGCGCGCGGAATGGCCGTGGACCCGTCCGGTAATGTGTGGATCACCGGGATGTATCGTGGAACGGTCAACTTCGGGACCGGCAGTCTGCCCAGCGTTGGCGCAACTGACGATACTCCGTATATCGCGAAGTTCAGCGCCGGCGGAACCAATCTCTACAGTCTCGGTATCCCCGCCGGGAGCACGACGTCGGAGTACGGCACCGCGGTGGCTTGTGATCCCTCCAGCAACGTGTTTCTGGCGGGGCAGCTCTCGGGAAGCGTCGTCCTAGGTGGCATTGGCATCACCAGCCTGGGTGGCACCGATATCTTCCTTGTGAAATACAATTCGGCCGGCACGTTCCAGTGGTACAAGCGCTTCGGCGACGCGAGCAATCAGTTTCCCAACGCTCTCGCGACGGATGCCGGCGGCAACATCTATATGACCGGTTTCATGGACGGAACCGTGGACTTCGGCGGTGGGCCTCTCACCACCGCGGGCGGGGCGGATATTTTCATCGTGAAACTCGACCCCTCGGGAAATCATCTCTGGAGCATGCGCTTCGGATCGTCGGGCTCGCAGTCCGGCATCGGGGTCGCGGTGAGCGCGGGTGGGGATGTGGCTATCGCCGGTAACATGGCCGGTACCGCCGACTTCGGCGGCGGTGTTATTACCAGCGGCGGAGCCAACGACATCTTCGTGGCGCGATTCACGAGTGCCGGTGCGCACATTTGGAGCAAGCGCTTCGGGGACGCGAGCGCTCAGCTCGCGAACGGTGTCGGTTTCGATCCGGCCGGCAATGTGTTCGTCACGGGAACGTTTGCAGGTACCGTGGACTTCGGTGGCGGAGGGCTCACCTCGGCGGGTGGCAACGATGTTTGTATCGCGAAGTTCGACGCGACCGGCAATCACGTCTGGAGCAAGCGCTTTGGCGACGCCGCGGCCCAGAACTCCAATGCCCCCGCGGTGGATGCGGGTGGTTCAGTCGCGTGGTCGGGTTCTTTTGCCGGTAGTGTCGATTTTGGAAGTGGTGCTCTGACGAGCGCGGGCGGCACCGACATCTTCGTGGCCGCCTACGACTCGCTTGGGGTTCCGAGGTGGAGCCGGCGTTTCGGTGGCACTGGCGACGATGCCGGGAACGCGATCGAGGTGAGCAATTACGTCT
>CAZULB010000150.1:0-6224 GCA_964621155.1 uncultured bacterium
TTCGCTCGGCGCCAACGGGAGCCCTGTACGTCGCCACCCGCTCGCGCCGTCCGGTTGCGCATGCGCCCCGATGTCATGAAACCGTTGTCACTATATATCCACGTTCCATTCTGCACGCGGCGCTGTTCGTACTGCTCGTTCTATCACGTCGAGGCGCAGCGCGAGCGCGAGGTGCGCTTCGTCGACGCGCTGGTGAGCGAGATCGGCGCCGCCATGCCGGCGAAGGACGACGTGGCGTTGCACACCATCTTCGTTGGCGGAGGTACGCCGACGGTGCTCGGTCATGATTCGTGGGAGCGCATCATGCAGGCGCTGTCACCGTGGATGCCTGCCGGCGGCCCCGCCGAATTCACGGTCGAGATGAACCCGGAGGATGTCACGCGCGATATGGTGGCCTTTTTGCGCTCGCTCGGTGTCAATCGCGCGAGTCTCGGCATCCAGTCCATGCACGAGGTGGGGCAGAAGGTGCTCAAGCGCTGCACGCCGGATGTCAACGCGCGCGCCATCGATATCGTGTCGCATGAATTCGACAATGTGAGTTTCGATGTGCTGCTCGGCGTTCCCAGGACCACGCCCGAGGACCTTGCGCGCACGCTCTCGGCGCTGCTGGGCTACCGGCCGCGCCACCTTTCCGTATACGGGCTCGAGGCGGGCGGCGACATGTCCCACGAGGTGGAGCGCTTCTTCGCCGCCGTTGACCCTGATCGAGTGGCTGACGAATACTTGACCGCATGCGCCGCGCTCGCGGCCGCGGACTACCGCCACTACGAGGTTTCGAACTACGCTCAGCCGGGTTTCGAGTCGCTGCACAACAGGGTGTACTGGGATGGCGGCGACTATCTCGGGCTGGGTCCGGCCGCGCACTCGTCCCTGGGCGGGCAAAGATTCTGGAACGCACCCTCGCTGGATGCGTATCTTTCGCGCAGCGGACCCGAGCACGTGGCGACCCGCCAGCTCGACGTGATCGAAGACGAGGGCATCGAGCGCCTCATGCTGGCGCTGCGCACGGATCGAGGGCTGGCCGTGGAGAGCGTATCACGCGCCGCCGTGGAGCAGTTCTGCCGCGACGGCCTCCTCGCCGCCGACGGCGGGAGGGTTCGCGCCACCGACCGGGGCTATCTGGTACTCAACGAACTGGTACTTCGCCTGAGCGAAGCTGCATCATGCTGATGGAAAAAGACCGCGACATCCTGCGCGCCATCATCAATGCCTATGTTGAAGATGGAGTGCCCGTGAGTTCGCAGCGCGTGTACGACGCCGGCTGCCAGCACATGAGCACCGCCACCATTCGCAATCGCATGGTGGTGCTGGAGCAGGAAGGCTACATCAGCAAGGCTCACATTTCGTCCGGCCGCATTCCCACCGACGCCGGCTACCGCGCGCGGGTGGAGGAGCTGCAGGCCGATTCGACCCTGCCCCACGGTGAGCACGCCGCGGCTGCGCGCGCCGAACTGCGCGTCACCGGTCCCGACGTGAACGCCGTGATGGCGCAAGCGTCGCACCTGCTGGGCGTGATGTCGAATCAGGTAGCGGTCGTCTACGGAGCCATTCTGCAGGAGAGTCGCGTGCGTTCGCTGCGGCTGTTTCGGCTCGACGCGCGCCGCGTCCTGATGGCGGTGCACCTGATTCCCGAGCACGAGCGCACCATGACGTTGCGCCTCGACCGCGACATCAGCGACGAGGGAGTGCGCGCGGCGGAAGAACTCCTGCGCAACATCGTCGCCGACCGGCCACTCACGCAATCGAAGCAACTGCTGGCGCAGGGGCTGCGCGACAATGTCACCGACGAAGGTGTGATCGTGCGCGAGGTGGCTCTACACTGCGAGGAAACTTTTTCCGCGCCGCCGGCCGTTGAGCTGTGGGTGGAAGAAAGAAGCCGCGTGCTGGAGCAGCCCGAGCTGTCCGACCCGCGCACGTTGCAATCGTTGTTACGAATCTTGCACAACCGGGACTATTTGGCCTCGGTGCTGGCCGCAAGGCCGCTGGACCGCACCCAGGTCACGATCGGGAGCGAGCACCAGGACGACGTGCTGCGACCGTTCAGCATGGTGACGGCCGGATACCGCATGGGAGCGGCCCGCGGAGTGCTGGGTATTATCGGCCCCACGCGCATGCGCTATGATGTGGCGCTGTCGCTGGTGGGAGCCGTGTCCCGCGAGATGCGGGCCATCGGCGAAGAATACTTCTAGCCGGCTGAAGCAGGTCTTCAGCAAGTCGGCCGGAGAGGGAGAAAGACGTGGAAGAGAAAGATCGCCCCGGCGCGGGCATTCACAACGACGAAGACGCGGAGTCGTCCAACGATCGCGTCTACGACCTCGACTCCGATTCCTCGGTGCCGATGGACGATACCGTGGAGGCCGGTGAAGCGGGCGACGGCGACGACCATCGTCCCAAGTTCTCGCGCAAGCAGATCCTCGACCGCTTCGCGGAAAAAAATTCCGCGATAAGCAGACTGCAGAAGGAAAAGAGCATGCTCGAAAAGGAGAGCCAGGCCATCGCGGCGGAGCGTGAAACCTGGTCAGCGGAAAAATCCTCCCTCGAGGCGCAAGTGAAGGAATCCAAGGACAAATGGCTGCGCTCCGCTGCCGAGTTTGAAAACTACCGTAAACGTACCGCTAAGGAATGGGAATTGCTTAAGCAGCAGTCCAGAACCGAGGTCATTCTCGAAGTTCTGAATTCGCTGGATGATTTCGAGCGTGCGTTTGCGGTGGTGAACCCGGGCAGTGAGGACGACTTTGTAAAGGGAGTCCGCCTCATCTACAACAACCTGCTCCAGGTTCTCCAGAAGATGGGCGTCGTCGAAGTTGACGCGCTCCACCAACCCTTCGATCCCGTTCGCCACATGGCGATCGGACAGATCGAAACCGACGCGACTGCCCCCGGCAACGTCGCCCAGGTGATCACGAAGGGTTACAGCTTCAACGGATCCGTGATCCGTCCCGCACACGTCATCGTTGCAAAGTAGCAACGATACCGAATTCAGATTCTGATTTTTGCACGGCCCGCCTTGCGCGCGTTCAGCTCTCGAACGCCGCCGAGGCGCGGCCCGTGCGGGGCAACTCTCGGGTGCTAAGGAGCCGGATGATGTCGAAGGTAATTGGAATCGATCTGGGAACCACGAATTCGTGCATCGCCTTCATCCAGGACGGTGAGCCGACCGTCGTGACCACGCCGGAAGGGCTGCGCACGACGCCGTCGGTCGTCGCGTTTGCGAAGAACGGCGAGCGTCTCGTCGGTCACATTGCCAAGCGCCAGGCCATCACCAATCCCACGCAGACCATCTACTCGGTCAAGCGTTTCATGGGGACGCGTTTCACGGAAGTCACCAGCGAAGCGGGGCTGGTTTCCTATTCGGTCGAAGCGGGCAAGAACGGCGAAGTGCTGGTCAAGGTAAAGGACCACACGCTGCGCCCCGAAGAAATCTCGGCCATGATTCTGCAGACACTCAAGAAGACGGCGGAGGACTTCCTCGGCGAGACGGTCGACAAGGCGGTCATCACGGTCCCCGCGTACTTCAATGACGCGCAGCGCCAGGCCACCAAGGATGCCGGACGCATCGCCGGCCTTGAAGTGCTGCGCATCATCAACGAGCCCACGGCGGCCGCGCTTGCGTACGGACTCGATCGCGAGAAGACGGGCATCACCGCGGTGTATGACCTGGGCGGCGGTACCTTCGACGTATCCATTCTCGAGCTCTCCGACGGCGTTTTCCAGGTGAAGTCGACCTCGGGCGACACGCACCTGGGCGGCGACGACTTCGACCGCATGGTCATGGACTGGGTGGTTGGCGAGTTCCAGCTCCAGTGCGGACTCGACATTTCGAACGACAAGATGGCGATGCAGCGCGTGCGCGACTCGTCGGAAAAAGCCAAGTGCGAACTCTCGACCACGCTCGAGACCACCATCAATCTTCCGTTCCTCGCGGCCGATGACACCGGTCCCAAGCACCTCGAGCTGCAGCTCACGCGCGCCAAGCTCGAACAGCTGGTGGAGCCGCTCATCAAGCGCACCATCGACCCGTGCCGCCAGGCGTTGCACGACGCCGGCATCTCGACCACGCAGATCGAGAAAGTAATATTGGTCGGCGGTTCGACGCGCATGCCGGCCGTTCGCGAAGCGGTGAAGAAGTTTTTCAATCAGGAGCCGCAGAAGGGTGTCGATCCCGACGAAGTGGTGGCCAAGGGCGCCGCGATTCAGGGCGGCGTGCTGACGGGAACGGTGGAAGAAGTCATTCTTCTCGACGTGACCCCGCTCTCGCTCGGCATCGAAACGCTGGGTGGAGTGATGACGCGACTGATCCAGCGCAACACCACCGTGCCCACGCGCAAGACGCAGATTTTCTCGACCGCCGGCGACAACCAGCCCGCGGTGAGCGTGCACGTGCTCCAGGGCGAGCGCGAGCTTTCCAAGGACAACCGCACGCTGGGCCGTTTCGACCTGGTGGGGATTCCGCCCGCGCCGCGCGGCGTGCCGCAGATCGAAGTGACCTTCGACATCGACTCCAACGGCATTGTCAACGTGTCGGCGAAGGATCTCGGCACCGGCCGCAAGCAGCAGATCGCGATCAAGGTCGCGAGCGGTCTCTCCGAAGGTGAGATCAAGCGCATGATCGACGACGCCGAACGCTACGCCGACGAAGACAAGAAGAAACGCCTCTTCACGGAAGCGGTCAACCAGGCCGAGATTCTGCTCTATTCGACCGAGCAGACCATGCGTGATTTTGCGGAGAAGTTCTCGGCGCGCGACCTGGAAGAGATCCACAACGCCATCGCCGATGTGCGTGTCGCGCGCAACTCGGAGTCGCACGATGTGGATGCCATCAACGCCGCCACCGGCCGCCTGCAGACCATCATGCACCGCTTCGCGGAGCTGATGTACAGCGCGCCCGATTCGAATCAGTTCAGCTAGGGGCCCGGACCGGGTTGGAGGCGCGGTCCATCCGCCGTGTCTCGCAAGTCGATCCTAGTGTGGCGCCCGGGACTCGCCTCCCGGGCGTCTTCTTTTTTGCCCCGCGGACGTGACTTCCGCATCAGACTTTTTCTGGTTCGCCCCCCGGCGGCTGGCGTATATTTCCCCGGCTATGGCAGCTAAACGCGACTATTACGAAGTGCTTGGCGTCAACAAGGACGCCACGCGCGACGAGATCAAGAAGGCGTACCGCAAACAGGCCTTCCAGTACCACCCCGACAAGAATCCGGGCAATAAGGACGCCGAAGAGAAGTTCAAGGAGGCCACGGAGGCGTACGAGGTCCTGAGCGACGCGGACAAGCGTCGCAACTACGACCAGTTCGGCCACGCGGCTTTCGAACGCGGCGGTGGCGATCCCTTCGCGGGCGCGCGCGGCTTTGGCGGGGGCGGCGCGGGCTTCGAAGGCTTCGACCTCTCCGACGCGCTGCGCGCCTTCATGCGCGAGTTCGGCGGCTTCGGTGGCGATGAGGCAGGGGCGGGTGGCGGTACTCGCGCCCGCAAGGGGCGCGACCTGCAGTTGCGGGTGAAGCTGGCCCTGAACGAGATTGCCACCGGCGTGGAAAAGCAGTTGCGCGTCTCGAAGCAGGTGCTGTGCGGATTGTGTCACGGCTCGGGCGCCAGGGAAGGCTCCCAGCCCATTACGTGCGACAACTGCAGCGGCACCGGACAGGTCAAACAGGTGCAGCGCACCATCCTGGGACAGTTCGTCAACGTGATGGAATGCCACGTCTGCCACGGCGAGGGCACCATCGTGAAGGAGAAGTGCCCCGACTGTCGCGGCTCGGGCACGCTGCGCGGCAGTGACAATGTGACCGTGAAGATTCCGCCCGGAGTGGCGAGTGGCAATTACATCACCGTGCGCGGCGGCGGCGACCAGCTCGGCCGCGGCGGGCGCCCCGGTGATCTGTATGTCGTGATCGAAGAGGATGAGGACGAGCGTTTCACGCGCCACGGCAACGACGTGCTGATCGAACTGCCGCTCACGTATCCGCAGCTCGCACTGGGTGCCAAGCTCGAGGTGCCCACGCTCGACGGCAAGGTGCTGCTCAAGGTGCCGGCGGGAACTGCTTCGCACAAGGTGTTCCGTCTGAAAGGCAAGGGCATCCCGCGCCTCGACGGTTATGGTCGCGGCGATGAACTCGTGCGCGTGGTGGCCTGGGTGCCGGACAAGCTCAGCAAGAAGGAAGAAGAGCTCCTGAAGGAGCTCGACAAGTCGCTTTCCACGCGTTCGCCGAAGTTCAAGTAGTCCTGCCTGG
>CAZULB010000151.1:0-5911 GCA_964621155.1 uncultured bacterium
TCGCGACCAAGAGCGGTCTCACCGTGGGCATGGACGACCTCGTCGTGCCGACGGGCAAGGAAGCCGTCATCACGCGCGCGTCGAAGGATGTCTCTCACATCATCAAGCAGTACGAAGAGGGCGACATCACCGACGGCGAGCGTTACAACAAGATCATCGACGCGTGGACGCGTGCCACCAACGAAGTCGGCGAACTGATGATGGAGGGCCTGCGCAAGGATCGCGACGGCTTCAATCCCATCTTCATGATGTCCGACTCCGGATCGCGAGGCAGCAAGGACCAGGTCCGTCAGCTCGCGGGTATGCGCGGTCTCATGGCCAAGCCCCAGAAGAAGATCACCGGTCAGATCGGCGAAATCATCGAAATGCCGATCGTGGCCAACTTCCTCGAAGGTCTCTCGGTGCTGCAGTACTTCATTTCGACGCACGGCGCGCGCAAGGGTCTCGCCGACACGGCGCTCAAGACCGCCGACGCCGGTTACCTCACGCGCCGTCTGGTTGACGTGGCGCAGGACGTGATCATCAATGAACACGACTGCGGCACCATCATGGGTATCGACATCATGGCGCTCAAAGAGGGCGAAGAAATCATCGAGGCGCTGTCCGACCGCATTCGCGGCCGCGTGACTGTCGACGATGTGCTCGATCCGCTTCAGGGTGACGTCATCGTCGAAGCCAATCAGATGCTCACGTGGGATCTCGCGGCGCTCATCGAAGACCGCGGAGTCGAGCACGTGAAGATCCGTTCCGTGCTCACGTGCGAAGCCAAGCGCGGCGTGTGCGCGCTGTGCTACGGCACCAACCTCGCCACCGGCCGCATGGTCGAGAAGGGCGAGGCGGTGGGCGTCATCGCGGCACAGTCGATCGGCGAACCGGGCACGCAGCTCACCCTGCGAACCTTCCACATCGGTGGTATCGCCGGCCGTATCGCCGAGCAGACGCAGAAGACGGTCAAGTACCCGGGCAAGGCGACCTTCAAGGGCCTGCGCTTTGTGAAGGGCCGCAACGGCAAGGACATCGTGATCTCGCGCAAGAGCGAGTTCCTTCTCCTCGACGAAGGCGACCGCGTGCGTTCACGCTTCGGCGTGCCGTACGGCGCGGAGCTCAACGTCGCCGAGGGCGATATGGTCCAGCCCGGCGCCGTCATCTATAAGTGGGATCCGTACTCGGACGTCATTCTCTCCGACAAGTCGGGCGTGGTTCGCTTCGGCGATCTGTCGCTCGATGTGACCATCAAGGAGAAGATCGACGAGAAGACGGGCAAGATGCAGATGGTCGTGATCGAGGACCGCGACAAGAAGAACCATCCGCACATTCACATCCTGAACGAGGCCAACGGCAACGTCATCGGTCACTTCATCATTCCGACCGGTGCCCAGCTGCTCGTGAAGGACGGTCAGGAGATCCTGGCCGGCGATACGTTGTGCAAGATCGCGCGCGAAACCGCGAAGACGAGCGACATCACCGGAGGGCTCCCGCGCGTTGCCGAACTCTTCGAAGTGCGCAAGCCCAAGGAATCCGCGGTGGTGTCGGAAATCGACGGCACGGTGGAGTTTGGGCCGATCACGCGCGGTATGCGCAAGATCATCATCAAGAACGAGAACAAGGACGAGCGCACCTACATCATTCCGCAGGGCAAACACCTGCGCGTATATGAAGGTGACCGCGTCGAGGCCGGCGACAACCTCACCGAGGGACCGGTGAACCCGTACGACATTCTCGCCATCAAGGGCGTCAATGCCGCGCAGGAGTACCTCGTGAACGGCATCCAGGAGGTCTATCGACTCCAGGGTGTGGGCATCAACGACAAGCACATCGAAGTGATCGTGCGTCAGATGCTGCAGAAGGTCCAGGTGGAGGATCCGGGTGACACGATGTTCCTCGAGGGCGACCTGCTCGACAAGGGCGTCTTCCGCGAGGAGAACGAGCGCATCATGGCGGCGGGCGGCAAGCCGGCCACCTTCAAGCCGATGCTGCTCGGTATCACCAAGGCGTCGCTCTCGACCGAGAGTTTCTTCTCGGCGGCGAGCTTCCAGGAGACGACGCGTGTGCTCACCGACGCGGCCGTCCGCGGCAAGCGCGACCGCCTGCTCGGCTTGAAGGAGAACGTGATCATCGGACACCTGATCCCGGCTGGTACCGGTATCAAGGACTACGATCACATCGAGCTGGCCCCGGCCGATGACGACGACGAGTTCGTCGGAGTCGAGGAAGCCGGAGCCGGCATGGACGATCTCGACGACCTTGCGGACGAGCCGCTGTCGGCGATCGGCAAAGAAAGTATGGAGAAGTAACCGGTTATCAGGTGGGGGCTTGACAGGTTTTTAAAAACCCGATAGAGTGCGTGCTTCGCGGCTCCATCGCTTCCCTTGATCCGGAAGTTCTGGTAACCACAAGAAATACATTGAGTTAGGTGCCCCGGCGCCCTGCGTTGCCGTGGAGTTATCCACAGCGACTCTGGCAGCCGCGGGGCTATTTACGCCGAAGACGGAGGATTTGTGCCGACAATTAATCAGCTGATTCGCCGCGGCCGGCTCGAGAAGCCCGAACGGTCGAAGACCCCGGCGATGGCGCAGTGCCCGCAGAAGCGCGGCGTGTGCACCCGCGTGTACACACAGACCCCCAAGAAGCCCAACTCGGCGCTTCGCAAGGTGGCCCGCGTTCGTCTCACCAACGGCATTGAAGTCACCGCCTACATTCCCGGCGAAGGTCACAACCTCCAGGAACACTCGATCGTGCTCATTCGCGGCGGCCGCGTAAAGGATCTGCCGGGAGTGCGTTACCACATCATCCGCGGCGTGCTCGACACGTCGGGCGTGGAAGGCCGTCGCAAGAGCCGCTCCAAGTACGGAGCCAAGAGGCCGAAAGCGGCTGCCAAGTAAGGAAGAACCGAGATGTCGAGAAGGAAACGTTCCAGAAAGAAAGATTTCGTCGGCGACCCCAAGTACAACGACGTACTGGTCGCGCGTTTTTCGAATTACATCATGCGCCGCGGCAAGAAATCCGTCGCGGAGGCATTGCTGTATGAAAGCTTCGATATCATCGAAGAGAAAACCGGGCAGCGCGGGATCGAAGTATTCAAGAAGGCGCTGGACAACGTGAAGCCGTCACTGGAAGTGACGTCGCGCCGCGTCGGCGGAGCCAACTATCAGGTTCCCGTCGAAGTGCGCTCGTCGCGCCGGTTGGCCCTCGCGATGCGGTGGCTCTCGGGTTATTCGCGCATGCGAAGCGAGAAGACCATGGCAGAGCGTCTGGCGAATGAATTGATGCAGGCCTCGCGCTCAGAAGGCCCGTCCGTCAAGAAGAAGGAAGACACCCACAAGATGGCGGAGGCCAACAAGGCTTTCGCACACTTCCGCTGGTAGTCCCACGGACGGTTTGGAAGCGGCTTTGCCGCGCGAACCATTAGCCCCGGTCACTCGGGTTCTCCGAGCTTCCGGGCCTCATAATTTCGACTAAGTCGGCGGCTGCACGTTCGTGCAGCGAACAGGTTTCTCCCCGCAGGAGTCGCCCCTGGCACACACGGGTCATTGGCCCGGTGTCTGTGGCGCGCGGGATTTGGTGAACAGAAATGGCAAGAACGATACCTCTCGATCGCGTTCGCAACATCGGCATCATGGCGCACATCGATGCCGGCAAGACCACGCTCACGGAGCGCATTCTCTTCTATACGGGGAAGACGCACCGCCTGGGTGAGGTGCACGATGGCACCACCATCATGGACTGGATGGTGCAGGAGCGCGAGCGAGGCATCACCATCACCTCTGCGGCCACCACGTGCTCCTGGAAGAACCGCCAGGGCCAGGAAGTTCGCATCAACATCATCGACACGCCGGGCCACGTGGACTTCACCGCCGAGGTGGAGCGCAGCCTGCGCGTGCTTGACGGCGCCATCGGCGTGTTCTGCGCAGTGGGCGGCGTCGAGCCCCAGTCGGAAACGGTGTGGCGCCAGGCCGACAAGTACGGCGTGCCGCGCATCGGCTTCGTCAACAAGATGGACCGCATGGGCGCCGACTTCCTGAACGTCGTGCAGATGATGCGCGACCGTCTCGGCGCCAACGCCGTGCCCATTCAGCTGCCCATCGGCGCGGGCGATTTGTTCAACGGCATCATCGACCTCACGCGCATGAAGGCCTTCTTCTATCACGAAGAGACCAAGGGCATGACGTACGATGAGCACGACATCCCGGCCGACATGCTGGAGATGGCGAAGGACTACCGCGCCAGACTGGTCGAGAATCTCTCCGACTTCGACGACGAACTCATGACGCAGTTCCTCGACACCGGTGAAGGTGCGCAGGAGACGCTTCGTCGCGTGATGAAAAAGGCCATGTTGGAAGGCAAGTTCGTGCCCGTCATGTGTGGCGCGGCGTTCAAGAACAAGGGCGTACAGCGTTTGCTCGATGCCGTCGTGCATCTGCTCCCGTCGCCCGCCGACATTCCCGCCATCACCGGTCACAGCCTTTACAGCACCGAGCCCGAAATCAGAAAAGCCGACGAAAACGAGCCCTTCTCGGCGCTCGTGTTCAAGATCATGACGGATCCGCACGTCGGCAAACTCACATACATCCGCGTTTACAGCGGCAAGGTCGACACCGGCACCACGGTGCTGAACGCGACGACCAGCAAGAAAGAGCGCATCGGCCGTCTCATGCAGATGCACGCCGACAAGCGCGAGGAAATCGAAACCGAGTATGCCGGCGACATCTGTGCGGTGATCGGCCTCAAGGATGCGCGCACCGGTGACACGTTGTGCGATCTCAAGAAACCCGTGGTGCTCGAGCGCATGCACTTCCCCGAGCCGGTCATTTCGGTCGCCATCGAGCCCAAGACGGCCGGCGACCAGGAGAAGCTCGGCGAAGCGCTCATGAAGCTCTCCGACGAGGATCCGACCTTCCAGGTGCGCACGGACGAAGAAACCGGCCAGACCATCATTTCCGGTATGGGCGAGCTTCACCTCGAGATCCTGGTCGACCGCATGCTGCGCGAGTTCAAGGTGGTCGCGAACGTTGGCAAACCGCAGGTGGCTTACAAGGAAGCGTTCGGCAAGCCCGCCGATGCGGAAGGCAAGTTCATCAAGCAGTCGGGTGGTCGCGGCCAGTACGGTCACGTCGTCATCCACGTCGAGCCGACCGACGGCAGTGAAGACTTTATCTTCGAAAACAAGGTTATTGGCGGCACGGTGCCGCGCGAATATGTCCCGGCCGTGGAAAAGGGCCTCAAGGGCGCCGTCACCACCGGTGTGCTCGCGGGCTATCCGGTTGTGGGCGTAAAGATCCAGCTGCTCGACGGCTCGTATCACGAAGTCGACTCGAGCGAAATTGCGTTCCAGATGGCGGCGTCGATGGCGTTCAAGGAAGCGATGCGCAAATCGAATCCGAAGCTCATCGAACCGATCATGGACGTCGAAGTCGTGTGCCCGAAGGAATACATGGGCGACGTCATCGGCGATCTGAGCTCGCGTCGCGGCAAGATCGGCAACATGACGCAGCGCGCCGACGCGCAGATCATCAATGCGCGCGTGCCTCTCGCCGAGATGTTCGGTTACGCGACGGCGCTGCGCTCGCTCACGCAGGGGCGCGCCGTGTACACGATGCAGTTTGCCAATTACGAAGCCGCGCCCAAGAGCGTCGCGGAAGAAATCATCGCTAAATTCCAGGGAAAGGTGACCAGCTAGTCCGCGCAGTGAGCGCGACGTCTGGTTAGTGAAGGAGGAGATCGATGGCCAGGGAGAAATTCAATCGCACAAAGCCGCACGTAAACGTGGGGACGATCGGGCACGTGGATCACGGCAAGACGACGTTGACGGCGGCGATCACGAAGACGCAGGCGAGCAAGAAGCTGGCGGAGTTCGTGGCGTTCGACCAGATCGACAAGGCGCCGGAAGAGAAGGCGCGCGGGATTACGATTG
>CAZULB010000152.1:0-5865 GCA_964621155.1 uncultured bacterium
CTCTTTGCACGGTTGCTCTATCTCTCCATCTCGCGCAAGCGTGAGTACCTGGCGGATGCCTGCGCGGTGCAACTCACGCGCTATCCCGACGGTCTCGCCAGCGCCCTCGAGAAGATTTCCGACAACGATGTGCCGCTCGAAGCCGCCAACAAGGTGACCGCGCCCATGTTCATCGCGGATCCGTTGGCGCTCAAGGGAGTGAATATCTCGGGCTGGTCCAGCACGCATCCGCCCATTTCGGAACGTATCGCCATCCTGCGCGCCATGAGCCAGGGCGCGTCGCTGGTGAGTTACGAGCACGCCTTTGCCAAAGCGACCGGCAAGCCGTCGCGACTGATTCCGGCTTCGGCGCTCAAAGCCGACAAGAACATCGCCATTCGCGGCGCGCACCCCGATGTGGTGAAAGAGCAGAGCGAAAAACAGGAAGCCCGCGACGTGATGGACCTCATGCGCGCCGTGAACGGCTACGCGTTCCTGGTGTGCGCGTGCGGGCTCAAGATCAAGGTCCCGCCCGACATGAACGAGAGCGAGATCAAGTGCCCGCGTTGCGACCGCCCGAACCAGATTCCGCGCGCGCAGGTTTCCGAGTTTGCGCAGGTCGCGGCTGCCGTGGGTGCTCTGGTGGGCACGCAGAAATCATCCGCGGGCGCCGGGGGGATTCCGTTCGCGCAGCCGGCCCCCGATGCTCCTGGTCCGCAGCAGCCGCTCGAGTACCACCGCCGCACGCCCGGCGAGTGGGAAACCTTCGCCTGTTCGTGCGGACACACTCTCCAGCTTTCGCCCATCTTCTCGGCCGCACAGATGAAGTGTCCCCATTGCGGCACCATCACACGCATCTCGTAAGGTCCAATCGCTTCCCAAACTTCGCGCTGTATCGCCACTTGCGGACAAAGTTCCGCCCGAGGCGGTTTGAGGGTTGCGCCGCCGCGGGGCGCGTACTATGGTTTTCGGGCAGTCAATCCCCCAGGATTTGCAAGTGCGTACATCCCGGCGCACCCAGAGATTCCGACCGTGTTCTAGATACATCTCCTGATTGTTTGCCCGGTGACAGAAGGCGACAATCTTCCGGACTCGTCAGACGACACGCGTCGTCGATCGGGTCAAACCAGACCAGAGCGCGATCCTGACAGTGGATCGCGACACAGAGATTCGGCAGGTTGAGGCGAGGTTTCGAACCCGTTCCCTGCTGTGAGCGTGACTCGAGTCCGGGGTGACGGCGTAACCTTTCTGCACTGCACAACCACACACCTCGCGGCTCGGGTATGAAGAGTACGGCGGCGAGTACCTCTGTCCCCGCGACTGGGGGCGTGTGCTCGGGATGGAGTGCTCGCCGTCATGATTGAAAATAGCGTGGCTGCATTGAGAGCGTGGCCGACTGCGTGGGGACATCGTCCGGGCACCCCGTTCCTGCGCAAAAGGCCACGCCTCTTTTTTGCATATGGCGTGCTATGATGGCGGCGCATGCACGCTTCCGTCAGCTTTCAAGACTTCACCGCTGCCAGTCCCTACACCGACCCCGTCGACAAGAAGAAGCTTCTTTTCGTCTACCGCGCCGTGGAGGATCTCGCGGCCGAGCGGCGCGTGTCCGCGTCCACTTTTTCGATTCTCGAAGTTGCGTGCGGCGGGGGAGGCATCACGCTGCCGTTGGCACGGTTGGGTGCGCGCGTACATGCTCTCACCGGCGACCGGGACGGTGGGGATCGCCTGGTGCAGCGGGCGCGCGAACTGCATCTCGATCGTAGTCTCACCACCGGTGTCGAGGATGCGTGTGCCTTCCGTCACGATGCGCGCTACGATGTGATCGTTGCGTCGGGGGTGATGGAGCATGTGCATGATCCTGACGCTCTGCTCGAGAATGTGGTCAGGCACCTGGCGCCGGGCGGCCTGGTGATTGTGGCCACATCCAACGGCTATAGCCCGCGCCGGCGGCAATTCACGCGCAGCAAGCTGTTCACACTCTTTCACCGCCATGGTCTTGGCGTGCAAAGATTCATGAACTCGGGCTTCATCCTCACGCTTTCAAAGCGCACGCGCTCCCATCGCTCGCTGGGAACGTTCGATGCGGACTTTGCCAACCTGGTTCCGCACTGGATGGCAAGCGGCTGGTACGTTACGCTTAGAAAGAATCCATGAAACTGATCGAGTGTGTCCCCAATTTCAGTGAGGGCCGTGATCGCGCGGTGATCGACGCCATTGTCGCGGCGATTGCCAGTGCCGATGGCGCCCACGTGCTCGACGTCGACCCCGGTCGCGACACCAATCGTACGGTGGTGACGTTCGTGGCCGCGGCCGATCGGGTGGTGGAGGCGGCGTTTCGCGGCATTGTCAAAGCGGCCGAGCTGATCGACATGTCGAAGCACCACGGCGAGCACGCGCGCATGGGTGCCACTGACGTGTGTCCGTTCGTGCCGCTGGGCACGGCCACCATGGACGATTGCGTGGCGCTGGCCCGGCAGCTCGGCGAGCGCGTGGGGCGCGACCTGGGAATTCCGGTGTATCTCTATGAGTACGCGGCCACCCATGAGGACCGTGTCAGCCTGCCGTCGATTCGCGCCGGGGAATACGAGGGACTTCCCGAGAAACTGCGTGACCCGCACTGGAAGCCGGACTTCGGCCCCGCGCAGATGAACGCGCGATCGGGTGCCACCGTGATCGGCGCGCGCAAGTTCCTCATCGCGTACAACGTGAACCTCAACACGCGCGACAAGAAGAAGGCGAGCGACATTGCATTCGCCATCCGTGAGGCGGGCCGCAAGAAGAAGGACGAGCACGGCCGCTTCCTGCGCGACCAGAACGGCGACTTCATCTACGACCCGGGGACGCTCAAGGCGTGCAAGGCGGTGGGCTGGTATATCGACGAGTACAATCGCGCGCAGATATCGATCAACTTGACGGACTTCGACGTCACCCCGCCGCACGTCGCGTTCGAGGAATGCAAGCGACAGGCGGAAATGCGCGGACTGCGCGCGACGGGAAGCGAGCTGGTGGGATTGCTTCCGGTGGCGGCGCTCACACGCGCCGGGCGTTATTACCTGGAGATGCAGGATGCGTCGGCAGGTGTGCCGGAGTCGCAGCTGGTGGAGACAGCGATTCAATCGCTCGGCTTGAGAGAGCTTGGAGGATTTGATCCCATGCAGAAGATCATCGAGTACCGGGTCGCGGCCGATGCGCCGCTGGCGTCATCGACAATCAGCGAGTTTGCCGACAAGACATCCGAAGGCACCGCGGTGCCCGGCGGTGGCTCCGTGGCCGCCCTGTGCGGCGCCATGGCGGCTTCCCTCGCCGCGATGGTGGGCAATCTCACCTACGGCAAGAAGGGTTACGAAAAGTTCTCGAAGGAAATGAGCGAAGCGGCGGTCGCGGCGCAGGAGATCAAGGTCGAGTTTCTGCGCGCCGTCGACGACGACGCGCGCGCTTTCGACGCCGTCATGGCGGCGGGCCGGTTGCCCAAAGCCACGCACGACGAACAGGCTGCGCGCGAAGCGGCCATGCAGGCGGCCACCAAGCGTGCCATCGAAGTTCCGATGTCAGTCATGCGCGCGTGCGCGAAAGCGCTTCCCCTGGTGGAGCGTGTTGCGCGCGACGGCAACAAGAACTCGGTGAGTGACGCGGGTGTGGCGGCACTGTGCCTGCAAACCGCGTCCAAGGGAGCACATTTGAACGTGCTCATCAACACACAGGGTCTCGCCGACAAGAAGCTCGCGGAGAAACTTTCGAAGGAAGCAACTGCTCTCTGGGAGCAGGTGAATAGCGGGGTCAAAAAGATCGTCGCCGACGTTGAGAAATCATTCGGCGGCTGAAGCACTGTCGCTTCGGCTCCGCTTCCGCTTTTTGTGCTGCGACGATTGTCTTATGATGCGATAGCCCTGGATCGCGATCGGAAGCCACCAGGCCGCGCGCCGGATCCATTTGCGCGCCAACACCGGGGCCAGCACCAGACCCGCCGCTACCAGCCCCACCACCACGCGATTGTCTCTTGCGCGTTGCACGAATGCGATCACCCGGTCGGCGACGTGCAACTCGCGTTGTATACCGCCGAATGCTCGCGCGACGTCGTTGCGATCCTGCTCGCATGCGGCAACGATGGCAAGGCGGCGCTCGCGCAATGCATCCAGGTGTGAGCTCATCGATTGTCCCTCAGGTGTTCGCGATCCTTTTCCAGCTCGCGCAGCGTGGCGTCGAATGGGCGCGTCTTGGCCGCAACAATCTTCTTGATGGAGATGGCGCCGAACGCCGCGATGCCCAGGAACAGTACGGCGAGAAACACCGCCACCCAAGGGCGGGCGCCTTCGGGAACGAAGAGCACAATCGCCACTGCGATGAATGTGAGACCGATGATCACGCACTGCACGCCGACGAAGCTCCAGAGCAGCACGCCGACAAGGCGCGTGATCTCCTCTTCCAGTTCAGTGGTGAACAGTTCGGCGCGGCGATGGAGCAGCGTGACGAAACGGTGCAGCAGCGCCTTCGCGGACCCAAACAGTCCGCGGCGGGGTTCGTGTTCCTCATCGTCGAGGGGCGAGCGGTCTTCGTCGTCGGATTCGAACGTGCTCATGGGGCGACTCCGCGGTTAGCGACGGCGGCCCATGTTGGCGATCAAGAAACCCACCCCGGCCGCAATCAGCACGGCCGTCCACGGGTTCCTGCGCACATAAGCCTCGGTGGAGTGGGCGGCCGATTTCAATCGGCCGGCGCCTTCTTCGTGCAGGCGGTCGCGCGCGTCCTCCAGCTTTTCTTCAATGCGGCTGCGTACATCGGCGACGCGCTCTCCGGCATCTTCGCCGGTCTCGCGCAGGAGGGCTTCGGCGTCGCGCACGACGGCGCGCAGTTCGTCGAGCATGTCACCGAGGGAGTCGCGCTCGTCGTCGGACGCATGGGTATGTCGGGATGACGGGGTCATAGAAATCTCCGCGCAATTGGAAGTGTTGGTTCGGCGGCGTTCCGCTACAATGAAACACGACTTCGGCCGGACGCGTCTTCATGCTATTACATCGGAGCGCTCGTAGCAACCGTCGGCCGGACGAGCCGCGCCGTGATGCCCGGAGTGTCTTTCATGTCAAATTCCCTGCGTCGTTTTCTGGTCACGCTGTGCGCCGTGATCAGCGTATCTGCAATCGTCCTCGGCACTGTCTACACCTATACCGCCCGAACGCTGTTCAATCCCGACGTGTTCGCCACACGGGTGGCGAACGGCCTCGCCGACCCGCATATGGCGGAGCTGGTGGCGGCCGAGCTCACCGACCAGATCATCGCCGTCCGTCAGGATCTCATCGCTTACCGTCCCATCATGGTGGGCGCGCTCGAACGCGTGGTTTCGTCCACGCCGTTTCGCGCGGTGGTGCGGCGCGCGGTGAAGCAGGCCCATGAAACCGTGCTGTCCAAGAAGGGCGAAAACCTCGCACTGACGGTGGGCGACCTCAGTGTGGTGGCGCGCGACGCGCTGGCGCAGTACCCCCAGCTCGCCAGCAAGATTCCGCCCGAGGCCGTGGAGGCGCTGGGTGCGACCAGGACGTGGAGTCCCGGAAAACGACTGGCGCGGGTGCTGGCCGTGGCGAGTCGCATGCGCACGCGTGCGCTATTTCTGTTGGGCATCGGACTGGGCGCGGGCGCACTCGGGTTCGGGCTGGCGCAGCGCAAGGATCGTTTCATGCTGCGCTGCGGCCTGGGGTTGGCGGCCGTCGCACTCGTCGTCGGGTTGGGCGTGCAATTTGGCGCCCCGGGCGTGGCTTCGGTGGTGAAACCACGGTTCGCGTCCGACCTTGTGCGTGGATTGTGGCCGGCATTTCTGGAGCCGCTCGCGGTGCGCATGTGGATTCTCGGTGGAATCGGACTCACGCTGGTTGCCGGTGTCACCTCGACGTTCCG
>CAZULB010000153.1:0-5595 GCA_964621155.1 uncultured bacterium
ACCTGTGCACCGAGATCACGCTCAACACCTCGGTAGACGAAACCGCCGTGTGCAACCTGGGTTCGATCAACCTGGGCCGTCATATCGACGGCGGTGTGCTCAACCAGGAGCGCATGAAGTACACCATCAAGATGGCCGTGCGCATGCTCGACAACGTGATCGATTTGAACTTCTATCCGACCGTCGAGTCGCAGCACGCCAACCTGCGCCACCGCCCCATCGGGCTGGGCATCATGGGCATCCAGGATGCGCTCTACATGCTGAACCTCCCCTTCGACAGCGACGAAGCGGTGAAATTCTCGGACGAACTGCAGGAGCTCATCTCTTACCACGCCATTCTCTCGTCGAGCGAGCTGGCGAAGGAGAAGGGGGCCTATCAGACCTTCAAGGGCTCGAAGTGGGACCGCGGAATCTTCCCCGTGGACACGCTGGCATTGCTCGAGCGTGAGCGCGGCATGACGACGGGCGTTGACCGCCGTTCGCACCTCGACTGGACGCCGGTGCGCGAGCATGTGAAGCGGTACGGCATGCGCAACTCCAACACGATGGCGATCGCGCCCACGGCGACCATCGCCAACATCGCGGGGTGCGTGCCGTCGATCGAGCCGATCTACAAGAACATGTATGTGAAGTCGAACTTCAGCGGCGAGTTCACCATCATCAACCGCTTCCTGGTCAGCGACTTGAAAGAGCTCGGCCTGTGGGACGAGGACATGATGGAGAAGGTGAAGTACTACGACGGCAGCGTGCAGAAGATCGAAGAGATTCCGGCCGAGGTGCGCGCGCGTTACAAGGAAGTGTTCGAAATCGATCCGATCTGGATCGTGAAGCACGGTTCGCACCGCGGCAAATGGATCGACCAGAGCCAGTCGGTCAATATTTTCACCACCAGCACGTCGGGCAAGCAGATCTCGGACATCTACATCGCGGCGTGGAAGTCGGGACTCAAGACCACGTATTACCTGCGCACACTGGGCGCATCGTCGATCGAGAAATCGACGCTCGACACCAAGGCCAAGAAGTTCGGCGCCGGTTCCGCCCGCGTGGCGGATTCGATGGAAGAAGTGCCGGCCAGCCAGGTGAAGAGCGCGTGCTCGATCATGGACCCGACTTGTGAAGCCTGTCAGTAAGGCCGCCAAGGAGACGACATAAAAATGGAAACCAAGAGCGGCGAAAAACGCCTGTTGAACTGTTCCGGCACGGATCCCAACAAGATCCTGCCCATGAAGTACAACTGGGCGCGCAAGCACTACAAAGATGGCGTCGCCAACAACTGGACGCCCGAAGAAGTGAACATGCAGAAGGACGTCGAGATGTGGCGTAGCCCGGACGCGCTCACCTCGCACGAACGCCGGCTGGTGTTGTGGAACATGGGATTCTTCTCGACTGCGGAGAGCCTCACCGCCAACAACATCGTGTTGAACGTGTATCGCCACGTCACCAACCCGGAGTGCCGGCAGTATCTTCTGCGCCAGGCCTTCGAAGAAGCCATCCACACCGACACCTTCATCTACTGTTGTGACACGCTCGGGCTCGACCCGGACGAGGTCTACAACATGTACATGCAGATCCCGAGCATTCGCGACAAGGACGAGTTCGTGATCGACATCACCAAGTCGATCCTGGACCCGCACTTCTCGACCGAAGGCCGGGAGAACATGCAGAAGTTCGTCCACGACCTGGTCGGCTTCTACGTCATCATGGAAGGCATCTTCTTCTACGCGGGTTTCGTGATGATGCTGTCGTTCCTGCGCCAGAACAAGATGGTGGGGGTGGGCGAGCAGTTCCAGTTCATCCTGCGCGACGAGTCCGTCCATCTTGCCTTCGGCACGGATCTCATCAACAACATCGTGCTGGAGAATCCGGAGATCTGGACCGAAGAGTTCAAGAACCGCCTGGTGGATAACATCAAGAAGGCGGTCGAGCTCGAGCACGCGTACACGCGCGACTGTCTCCCCAAAGGCATCCTGGGGCTGAACTCGGATGCGATCTACCAGTACGTGAAGCACATTGCCGACCGTCGCCTGGAACGGATCAACCTGCCCAAGCAGTACAACGTGGCCAATCCGTTCCCGTGGATGAGCGAAGTGATCGACCTCAAGAAGGAGAAGAACTTCTTCGAGACGCGCGTCACCGAGTACAAGACCGGCGGCGTCCTGAGCTGGGAAGAATAGCCGGTGCGGCAACCGGCCGCTGAAGGCCCCGTCGGTTTGCGCCGTCGGGGCCTTTGCGTTTTCGGGGCGGCGCGACGCGCCGGGCAAGTTCTGCTTTTGCCCCGGGGCGCGGTCGCGATATACTCATGGACACCCCTGCGTTACGAGAGGTAACCACCCTGCTTCAAGCGCTCCTGACCATCGGCCGGGTCGTCCACGAGATCCGGGTTCTGTTCGGACAACGCCTGGTGCCGCTCATGGCGGCGGGCCTTGCGTTTCATCTCCTGCTGGGTCTGATCCCGTTTGTCTTCATCACCGCCGCGGCCGCCGGCTTCGTTTTCAAGAACCATATCGTCAGCGAGACCAATCTCTACGACACGTTGCTCGGCCTGCTCCCGCCCGGAGCCGGCGAAGCGGTGCTGACCAACATCTCATCACTCGTGCAGAGCTGGCAGGGCTTCGGGATCCTCGGTCTGGTTTCTCTCTTCTTCGTGGCGGCGGGCCTGTTCGAATCGCTCGAGTGGAGCATCAACGGTGCGATGGGAGCGCGGCGCAAGGCAAGTTTCCTGCGCAAACGCCTGAACACACTCGCGTACGTCATGGGCGCGATGCTCTTCTTTTCCGTCGCCGCCGTCGGCGACTACGCGTTCCAGCTCCTGCTCGCGGCGCCGGGCTTGAAAACACTCGCCGCCACCATTCATATTCCGCGCCGCGCGTTTTCCATGGGCGCCTTCGCGGTGTTTCTGTTGATTCTCTACCTCTCGATTCCGGCCCGGCGGCCGCAGATCGTGCGCGCGGTGACGATGGCTCTGATCGTGGCCGGTGCATGGGCAATTCTTCAGAAGCTGGGAGCAACCGTCACCATTTATATATCGCGCCGCCATGCGGTATACGGCGCGCTCGCGGGCGGTGCCCTCTTTCTCACCTGGATGTACCTGCTCGCGACGCTGATCCTGCTGGGGGCACTCGCCCTCGACGTGTGGGCGCGGGCCGCCCAGCGCGTGCCACTCGACGCCGAGTCCGGCTGGTCGGAGGGCATGGGCTAGGTGTTCTTCCCGCGGCACAGCGGGCGTGGCAACGAGCCGGTTCGTGTTTCGCATGAAAACTGAAGGCCTGCACGACGTGGCCGGCATTCTCGCCGACCAGGACGGCGTCTGGTTCGTCGAGAACGAACCGGTCCCCGGTGCCCCGGAAGCACTCTCCCGCATCCGAGAGCGCGGTCTCCCGCTGCGCATCATCTCCAATACCACAACGCGAACGCAGGACGAGCTTGCCGCCAAGATGACGCGCATGGGCATGCCCATCGAACCGGGTGAAGTGATCAGCCCGCCGCGCGTAGCGGCGCAGATGCTGCGCGCGCGCAAAGTGAAGAGTGCACGCCTGGTGGTGGCGGACGCGATCCGCGGCGAGTTCCACGGCATCGAGGAATCGGACCACCCCGAAGTGATCGTCATCGGCGACATCGACGAGCGTTGGAACTACACGCTCATGAACGAACTCTTCCGCATGGTGATCGAAGGCGCCGAAATCGTGGCGCTGCATCGCGGACGCTACTGGCAGGTGGCCGACGGGCTAAGGCTGGATATCGGAGCATTCGTCGCCGGCCTCGAGTACGCCACGGGATCGATGGCAACCGTGGTCGGCAAACCATCACCCACAATGTTCAAGGCCGCGGTGGAAGACATGGGCCTCACCACCGACGACGTGGTGATGATCGGCGACGATGTGCACCACGACGTGGCCGGGGCGCAAAAGGCGGGCATTCGCGGTGTACTCGTAAAGACCGGCAAGTATCGGGATGCGCTCGTGGCCTCGACGGGAATCAGGCCCGATCTCGTGATCGATTCGATCGCGGTGCTGGCGGGCATTCTCTAGCGTTGCGCCGGGCGACGATGCGCGCGATCACATCTTCCAATGTCCCGCGTGCACGGCGCGCACCATGGCATGCACCGGCGCGAAGCGCCCATCGGCCTGTGGAACGCCGCGCGGCACACCGTCGCCCGCCATGCGACGCAGTACCGTTCTGACACTCGCTTCCAGGGCGGCGATATTGTATCCGCCTTCCAGCATGGCGACGAGCCGCCCGGCCGCATGGCGCTGCGCGATGCCAAGCACGGCATCGGCCATGAATCCGAATCCTGCCTCCGTCACACGCATCCCGCCCAACGGGTCATCGGCGTGCGCATCGAATCCTGCCGACAGCAGTACAAGCTCGGGCGCAAACTGATCCGCCACCGGCACCACGACGCGCCGGAATGCAGACAGCCATTCTTCGTCGCCGAACCCGCCCGCCATGGGAATGTTGACGGTCATGCCCAACGCGTCCGCCCCACCCACCTCCTCAAAGGATCCGGTACCGGGGTAGAACGGAAACTGGTGCAGCGAGAGAAACAATACGCGCCGGTCGTCCCAGAAAATCTCCTGGGTACCGTTGCCATGGTGAACATCCCAGTCGATGACCATGACGCGCTCGAGCCCGTGCTGCGCCACCGCGTGCGCGGCGGCGACGGCGATGTTGTTGAAGAGGCAAAAGCCCATCGCGCGATCGGTTTCCGCGTGATGCCCCGGCGGGCGGGCGGCAACGAAGGCATTGGCAAACTCTCCGCTCATCACGCGGTCAACGGCATCCAGGGCTCCGCCTGCCGCCAATAGCGCGCAATCGTAGGAGTGGGGAGATGTAAATGTATCCGGGTCGAGCATGGACTGCCCGCGTCCCGCAGTTTGCGCGATGGTTTCGATGTGCCCGCGGGTATGAACTCGTGCCAGCTCTTCGTTCGTGGCGCGCCTGGCCGCAGAGAGTGGTATGACGCCGGCATCGACGCAGCGCGAAGCCACGCCCAGCATCGCCTGCAGGCGCTCCACCCGTTCCGGGTGACCGTCCGGAGGATGATGGCGCAGGAAGGCAGCGTCGGTGAGAAACGCGGTGCTCAATCTTCTTCGTACTGGGAACGAAGTTTCTCGATCACGGACGCATCCGCGAGTGTGGTCACATTCCCGAGCGCGCGGCCTTCGGCGACATCGCGCAGGAGTCGTCGCATGATCTTGCCCGATCGTGTCTTGGGCAGATCGCTGGCGAAAACAATCCGTTCCGGAATGGCGAACTTGCCGATCTTTTTCGCGACCCAATCCTTGAGTTCCGCATCGAGCGCCTCGGTGGCACGAACCCCATCCTTGAGGCTCACGAAGGCCACCATGGCCTGCCCCTTGAGCTCGTGCGCGATTCCAATCACGGCCGACTCGGCCACGCCCGTGTATTCGACGAAAATGCTCTCCAGCTCCGCCGTTCCGATGCGATGGCCGGCGACGTTCACCACGTCGTCCACCCGGCCGACGATCCAGAAGTAGCCGTCCCGGTCCACGTGGGCGCCGTCGCCCGGAAAGTAGAACCCCTTCCATTTCGACCAGTAGGTGTTCTTGTAACGCTCGCGGTCGCCGTACACAC
>CAZULB010000154.1:0-5487 GCA_964621155.1 uncultured bacterium
GCGTCATGCTGGTGGTCGCACTTGCGTGTGCCGTCAGCGTGCCGCCGCAGGGCGGCCCCGAGGACAAGGATCCGCCCCGGATCGTCGAAACCATTCCACACTCGGACTCCACCGGCGTCGATCCCAACAGCTCGATTGGCCTGCGCTTCAGCGAGCCCATGCGCGAAGAGCGCGTCGAGCGCAACGTAATCGTCAATCCTCCCATCGAGATCCGCCGCGTGCGCTGGGAAGGAAGCGTGCTCGTGATCGAACCGGCCCGCCCCCTCGTTCGTGACACCACCTACGTCGTGCGTGTAAAGCCCGACTACCAGGACCGCCACAACGTGCCGGGTGCGCAGACGCACGAATTTGCGTTCGCCACTGGAATCGCGGCGCTGGATACGGCGCGTATCGTGGGCAAGGTGTCGCTCAAGCACGGGCCGGCGGCGCGGGCGATCGTGCGCGGCTTCCGTCTCAGCGCGAAAGATACGTTGCGCGTAGAACGCGACCGAGCCGATCGCGAGGCCATCACCGGCCGCGACGGGACATTCGCGCTGCGCTATTTGCCTTCCAACGGGGCGCGCTTCGTACTGCTCGCGTTTGTGGATCAGAACAACAACTCATTCTACGATCTGGACAACGACCCCGCTGTCGTCTATGCGGACACCGTGACAGTCTTGCCCGGGCATCCCGTGGTCGAAGGCATCGAACTGGTACTGCTGGATCCCAAAGAGCCCGGGGGCGTAAAGGGCACGGTCTCCAACGAAAGCGGTGCGGATACGGCGCGTGTGATGATCGCGATATACGACCGGGCGGACTCCACGCGCGCGACCTATCGTGCGGTCTGTGATTCCACGGGCGCGTACGAAGTGAAAAGCGTGAAGCCGGGCGAGTACGTGCTGCGCGCGTTCGTGGATATCAAGGCCGACAGTTTGCCCGGAAGCTATCCATGTGCGACCAATCCCAAAGGCTGCGCCGAGCCCGTTACGCGCCGGCCGGGCTGGCTCAAGATCCAGGCGGCGACGACGGCGACCGAACCGGTCCTGGTGATCCGAAAGAAGGAGAGTCCGTGAAGCTCGAGTTTGTGAAGATGAACGGCGCCGCCAATGACTTCATCATGGTGGACAATCGCTCGGGATCGATTCGCCTCTCCGGCGAGGCCGTCAGGGGTCTATGCGACCGCCGTCGCGGCGTGGGCGCGGACGGACTGATCCTGGTCGAGCCCTCGGCGGGGAACGACTTCTTCATGCACTACTACAATGCCGACGGAGGCGAAGAGGTCATGTGCGGCAACGGCGCCCGCTGTTCGGCGCATTTTGCGGCCACTCTGGGCCTCGGCGCCCGCGATGCGAAGGGGACGACCCTCCATTTCATGACCGGATCGGGCGCGATCGACGCGCGGGTGGAGGGCGGCCAGGTGTCGATGTCCATGATGGATGCCCGCCAGATGCGCCGTAACATACCATCCGCCGTTGCGCCAGAGGGCTCCACCCTGCATTTTATGGTGGTTGGCACCCGCCACGCGGTAGTTCCCGTGGACGACGTCAACCGCCTTACCGCGGACGAGGTCGCACGGGTCGGGCGGGCACTCCGGCATGACCCTGCCTTCGCGCCGGAGGGAGCCAACGTTAATTTTGCATCGCTGGGCCGGGACGGACGCATGCACCTCAGAACTTACGAAAAAGGCGTCGAAGCGGAGACGTTCGCGTGTGGGACCGGGTCGGTTGCGTCCGCGGTCATTTTCGCGCACGACGGCCTGGTGAAGAGCCCCGTTCAGGTCGTCCAGCACAGTGGCGACGTGCTGGTGATTTCATTCGAGCCCACCTCCGCGGGAGCGGGCAGTGTTCGCATGGAGGGGCCGGTGAGCGTGAGCTTCCGGGGTTCTGCAGACGTGCCTGCTTGATGCCGCGTTTTCTCCGTTTCATCCTCTTCGTGCTCGTGCTCGGCGGCACGGCTACCGCCGCGAACGCGCAGTATCCGTTCGGCAAGAACAAGGTCATCTACCAGGGGCGCAACTGGCGCGTGCTGAAGACCGAGCACGTCGACATCTATCATTACGCTCCCGACTCCACGCTGATCCGCTACCTCGCTCCGATGGTCGAGCAGACGTTCAAAGAATACAGCGCAACCTTCCGGCTCGAGTTCTCGCACCGCCTGCCCTTCGTTTTTTACGCGACGCACTACGATTTTCAGCAGACCAACATCCTGCCGTCGCTGATCTCCGAGTACACGGGCGGATTCACCGACCTCATGAAGGGGCGCATCGCGGTTCCGGCCAACGGGTCGTACGCGAATCTTCGTCACGTCGCCCGTCATGAGATGGTGCACGCGTTCATGCTGGAGAAAATTCATCGCGTGATGGACGACCACGGTAAATTCACCTACGGACAACCGCCGCTGTGGTTCATCGAGGGCATGGCGGAGTACATGGCGGATTCACCGCAGACGCCCCAGGGCGAGATGTTCGTGCGCGATGCGCTCCTCTCGGATCGCCTGTATCGCCTGGACGAAATCTGGCGCATCGAGGGGTCGTACATGATGTACAAGCACGGCGAAGCGCTGCTCAATTATATCGGGACGAACTACGGCAAGGACGCCGTGGTTCGCATCCTGGAGAATTGGTGGACGGCGCCCGATTTTTCAACGGTGATGAGGAACACGATCGGGATCGACATGTTTCAACTCGACGACGAGTTCCAGAAATATGTGCGCCGGCGCTACTACCCGACCGTGCTCGAGCACCGTTTCGCCAGCGACCTGGGACTTCAGCTCACACCCGACGGTTCCTTTTACAATCGCGCTGCAGCCACCGTCGGCCATGACGGCGGTGTCGACATCTGCGCGTTGTCGGCGCGCGACGGGCGCGTGGTGGTGTGCTCGGGGCCGCGCCCCGAAGCCGGGACGTGGCACCCGGACGTGTTGGTGCGAGGCGGTCGTTCGGGGCGCACGGAATCCATTCCCGCGTTTCGCAGCAAGATCGAGGCGCGCGGCGACACGCTGTTGTTCGTGGCCAAGAACAACGCGCGCGATCGCCTGTTTCTGTGGAGCCGGAAACGCAACAAGGAGATCAAGTCGTTTCGCTTCGACGGACTGACCATGCTGCAATCACCCACCCTGTCCGGCGACGGACAGCGCATCGTGTTCAGCGCCATCGAAGCGCGCGGACGCATGGACCTCTATCTGCTTCACCTCGGCGACGGCAGGCTCGAGCGCCTCACCGAGGACGGGTTCAGCGAGGAAGACCCCGATTACAACCCGAATGCCGAGGTGGTTCTGTTTACCTCGGACCGCGGCGCCGGCGATGACCTCAATCGCACGCACATTTACGAAATGGTGATTCCCACGCGTGAAATCATCGCGGTGGAAGGCGGACCGTTTGCGGACAGCTATCCGGAATGGGCGCCGGATGGGAAGTCGTTCCTGTTCATTTCCGACCGCGAGGGCACGCCGGACGTGTATCTGCACCGGCCGGACGGCGTGGTGCGCCAGACCAACCTCGCCACCGGCGCCAGCGCGCCCGCTTTCCTCCCTGACGGCCGCAACTTTCTCGCCAGCGTCTATGAGCGCGGCGAGTTTCACATCTACGAGTTTCCCATTCGCGATCCGGAGCCGGGTGTGGTCGCGCTGCGCGCGCCGCTGGAAGGCGATACGCTGCGAATTCCGTGGAGTCGCACGGATTCAGACTCGTTCGTGACGAAGCCGTACCGGACCAGGTTCGGCATCGACTTTGTCGGCGCCGGCATTGCCATCGATCCCTCGGCGGGCGACGTGGGCAACGGTGGTCAGATGGTGCTGACCGACATCCTGGGCAATCACCAGATCAACATCATCTTTGGAACCACGACGGACGACTTTGGGACGATCCTGAAGGACTTCAACTTTGCGGCCTCGTACACAAACCTTTCGCACCACCTGAACTATTCGCTCGCCGGCTTTCATCTCACCACCTTCCGCAACCAGGTCGACCGTTCCGACCAGGAAAAACGCATCGGTGGAGCATTTGCGTTGAGTTATCCCCTGAGCAAGTTTGACCGGATCGAGGCATCCACGGTGCTGCGCGAGATTGAAAGGATCAATCCGGCCACGCTGGCGGGTCTGCGCGAACGCAAGAGCTTCACCGGCTCGGTTTATCTGAGCGCAGTGCGCGACAATACACTCTGGACCTTCGGCGGTCCGCTCCTCGGTTGGCGCTTCTACGTCACCGGCGGCCCCACTGTGGACTTCCAGGGGCACGGCTTCGACAGCTCGCTGTTGCAGTTCGATGTCCGCCGCTACATAAAACTGGGACCGCGCGTAACGTTTGCGGCGCGTTACGTAACCCGCAACGCCTGGGGTGGGGATGACCTTCTGTTCTACCTGGGCGGACCGTGGACGCTGCGCGGCTACCCGTACAATGAGTTTTTCGGGCGCACGACGCACCTGTTCAACACGGAGCTGCGTTTTCCGCTCATCGACGGTCTGCGGATCGGGCTACCGTTCGGTCCCATCGAGTTTCCGATGTTTCGCGGCGCGCTTTTCTTCGACGCCGGCAAGGCGTCGCGCAACACGTTCTCGCTTTTCGATACCGAGTGGCTGGGAACGTTCGGCGCCGGCGTCGAGCTCAACCTCGGCTTTGCGCCGGTGTTTCGCGTCAACTTTACTTGGCCCACGGATTTCGCTAGGATAGACGGCGACACAGGCTTCGAGCTTTTCATCGGCTACAATTACTAGCCTCATTACGCGCGGCATTCGCCGCGTTTCAGTTTTCACGGACACGGAGTGATTCATGCGCTGGTCGAAGTATTATCTGCCGACGTACAAGGAAACCCCGCGCGACGCGGAGATTCCGAGCCACCAACTCATGCTGCGCGCGGGGCTCATCAAGAGCCTGACCTCGGGCGTGTATTCTTTTCTCCCCACGGGGTTGCGCGTGCTGCAGAGGGTGGCCGCCATCGTTCGCGATGAAATGAACCGGGCGGGCGCGCAGGAAGTGCAGATGCCCGTGCTCCACCCGGGTGAGCTGTACGAAGAGACGGGACGGTTGAAGAACTTCGGCGAGCTGTTGTTCAAGCTGAACGACCGTCGCAGCCGCTTCTTTGCGCTGGGGCCGACGCACGAGGAAGTCGTGACGGATATCGCGCGCGACGGACTCAAGAGCTACAAGCAGCTCCCGCAGAACATCTACCAGATTCAGACCAAGTTCCGCGACGAGTTCCGCCCGCGCTTCGGCGTCATGCGCGCGCGCGAGTTCCTGATGAAGGACGCGTACTCCTTCCACATGGACGAGGCCGACCTGCAGCGCGAATACGCCAACATGCGTGCGGCCTACACCCGGATCTTCACCCGGCTGGGCGTCGAGTTCCGCATCGTCAGCGCCGACAGCGGCAACATCGGCGGCGCCAAGTCCGAGGAGTTCCACATCCTCGCCGCGACCGGCGAAGACCAGCTGGCGGTGGCCGAGGGCGGCACGTTCGCCTGCAACGTCGAAGTCTCCGCCGCCAAGGGCTTGAAGGAAGGCGACCCGTCGCC
>CAZULB010000155.1:0-5458 GCA_964621155.1 uncultured bacterium
GGAAGATGGTGGCGTTCCTCTCCAACAAGGGCAGCGACTATTCGGCGACGGACCTCTACACGATTCCGCGCGACGGCAAGGACATGCACCACGTCGCGACTGATGCCTCGTCGCGGCCGTACTACTCGCACGATGGCAAGCGCATCGTGTATGCGCGCCACGAAAGTGCCGACATCTACAAGTCGAAGCTGAGCGACCTGTTCATCTATGACGTTGCCGCGAAGAGAGAAACTCGCGTCACGCACAAGGCCCGTGCCGCGGAGCCGTCATGGTCTCCCGATGACAAACGGTTCGTGTGCATCCTGAACGGCGACGGCACGCACCGTATTGCCACCGTCGACGCAGACGGCAGCAATCTGAAGGTGATCTACGGGCCGCAGAAGGGCGTGCAGTTCTACAATCCGCAGTATTCGCCGGATGGGTCGCGCATTCTGTTTGGCATTTTCACCACGGGCTCGCGCGACATCGCTTCGATTGCGGCGGACGGATCGGATTTTCGTTACGAGCTGAGAACCGACTCTGATGAAAGGGATGCAAGATACGCGTCCGGTGGAACGAGCATTGTGTTTTCTTCGGACCGGTCCGGAATCTTCAACGTTTATTCCATGGACCTGCAGACGCGTAGTGTCTCTCAACTCACCAACGTAATCGGTGGGGGCTTCATGCCGGATCGCGCGAGCGACGGATCGGTGGTGTATGCGCAGTACACGGCCAAGGGCTACCGCGTCTCGCGTGTCGAAGGCACTGACGCCGCGGTCGCCACGCTGACGCCGGATGCGTACGCGGTGCGCAGCGCGGGCGAATTCGACGAGTGCAAACAGCTCAAAGGCCGCGTGGATACGTTGTCGAAGAGCGATGTGGTGACCGAGGATGTCGCATCGAGCGGAGTGGTGGATACCACGCACGTGGCCGTTGCCACCGATTCGACCGTGAGCGCCAGCGCGCCGGCGACGGCTTCCGACGCAACCAGCGGAGCGGCCGTCGAGCACACGACGCAGGGTTCCGTGTCGCCTTCCGCTTCGGCCGCGGTTCCGTACAACTGGGATTACACCGGCTTTCAGTTCTATCCGCGCGTGGTGATCTGGGACGGCGTCCCGCGTGTGGGTGTATTCGCGAGCACGAACGAAATCATGGACCGCCAGACGCTCTTCTTCGGCGGTTCGTACGGCATCGACGGTGAATACGACGCCATCGTCAACTTCGAGCTGCGCCGGTTCTTCCCGGTGCTGTTCATGCAGTATTTCAAGGTGCGCGAGAAGTACGACGACCAGTTCGCGGTCGAGGATCTCGACCGGTACTACTTCCTCACCTATCGCTACGATGTGTGGAGTGCCGACGTCGGCGTGCGCTTCGATCTCGAGGACATGTACGGCATGACGCACCGTAACGACGTCTCGCTGTGGTGGGACCACAGCGAGTACAAGATTCACGGCGATCCGTCCTTCGTGCCGCTGGGCGACCCGGATGCCCCGCGCCAAGAGGACCAGGAGTTCGGCTGGAAGTACTACAACGCCAACGAGGCGCACGCGCGCTGGTACTACAAGAAGATCAAGCGCGCGATGGATTCGGACATCAACCCGCGCGGCGGGCGTGAGTTCGATCTCGAGGCGGTGTACGCCAACAACGACCTGTTCGTGGACGGAACCTTCGATTACGGGAACCAACCGAACTTCACGAAGTTCAAGTTTGGGCAGTACACGCTGGACTACAAGGAGTACATCCCGCTTCCGAAGTGGCAGCACTCGCTCCAGCTGCGCTTCAAGACGTCGATTATCGACAAGGACGTGGACGATTTCTTCTGGGTGTACATGGGCGGCATGGACAACATCCGCGGCTACACCTATTACGCCATCGGCGGCCGCAAGGGTGCCATGGTCAGCGCGACGTATCGTTTTCCGATCATTCGTCGCGCCAACAAACAGATGTCATGGCTCACATTCAAGGATCTATACGGCGGCGTGTTCTACGACATGGGTTCAGCGTGGAATCACGGTAATCTGCCGTCCGACGACACCGCGGCATATCAGAATCGTGACTACTATCACTCCGCGGGTGGCGAGCTTCGATTGAACCTGGGTTCGTTCTACTCTTATCCGACGACGGTGAACTTCACTGCGGCGTACGCGATCGACAAGGCGAAATACACCAATCCGCTCTTCAGCGTACCGGACGTGATTTACGATCCGCAGTGGCGTTACTACCTCGTCATGGGGTTCACATTTTGATGACACGCATACGACTGATCCATTGGAATGCCGTGGAGGCAAAGGAACGCATCAAGGGGCTGCGCGAAGCCGGCTACCAGGTCGACTACGACGCCCTCACGCCCGATCTGTTGCGCGGCGTGCGCAAGAGTCCGCCCGCGGCGGTACTGATCGATCTCGGCCACCTGCCGTCGCACGGCCGCGAGGTCGCCCTGTCGCTCCGGGAATACAAGGACACGCGCGCGGTGCCTCTCGTCTTCCTCGAAGGCGAGCCGGAAAAAGTGGAAAAAATCCGCACGCTCCTGCCGGATGCGGCGTTCTCGTCGTGGCCGCAGGCGACCAACGCCATCGCCGCGGCAATTGCGGCTCCGCCCAAGGAATTTGTCCTGCCGTCGGAACGCAGCACCGGCTACTCGGGAACACCGCTGCCGCAGAAGCTGGGCATCGACAAGAAGGCGATCGTGGTTGTCATCGATGCGCCGAAAGACTTCGCGAAGACGCTGGGTATTCTGCCCGACGGCGCCGAGCTGCGCACGCGTGCCACCAAGGAGCGCAGCCTCACCATCTGGTTCGTGAAATCGGCGCGGCGCTACGAGGCGCAGATGCGCGCCGTGCAGCTGGCCCTCGCCGGAGCACCGTTGTGGGTGGCCTGGCCGAAAATGGCATCCAATGTTGAGAGCGACGTGTCGGAAACCATCGTTCGTGATGTGGCCCTCGCGCACGGGCTGGTGGACTACAAGGTGTGCGCCATCGACGAGACGTGGTCGGGGCTCAAGTTCGCCATTCGCGCCGAAGACAGGCTGACGCGCGCGATCGAGAAGAAGAAGCCGGCGCGTCCCGCCGCCAAACGAAAGCCGGCGGGCGCAGCGGCAAAGAAAAAAGTCGCGCGGCGATAAGCGTGCGTATCGAGACGCCGCGGCTCACTCTGGTGGCCGTGACACCCGAGATGATCGAGGCCGAGCTCGGTGACCGTGCCGGGCTCGCGCTGTTATTGGGCGCGGAGGTTCCTTCTGACTGGCCGGTTCGCCCGCCTGACCCGGCACGCTTGACGCGCCTGCCTTCCGGCTCTACGCTGAGCCATCCCAATCCACTTTCTTGACCGCCCGGGAGGAAACCCAGCATGCGCCGGATCCTGATTACGACCGCATTATTGCTCATTACCGTGAGCGCCTTTGCCGCCGACACACACCTGTTCAACGTCCACGACATGTGGTCGATGAAGCGTATCTCCGATCCGCAGCTCTCGCCGGACGGCAAGTGGGTGTTGTTCACGTTGCGCACGCAGGACTTCGAGGCCAACAAGGGCCGCACCGATCTGTGGGTGATCGGAGTCGACGGCAAGAATGAGCGCCAGCTCACCAACAATCCCGCCAACGACAGCGGCGGTCGCTGGTCACCCGACGGGCAGTCGATCTATTTCACCTCGACGCGCTCAGGCTCGTCTCAAATCTGGAAGCTCGCGGCGAGCGGCGGCGAAGCGGTGCAGCTCACGAAGCTGCCGCTCGACGTCGCCAACGTGGTCGTCTCCGACGACGGGTCGAAGCTCGCATTCAGCATGTCTGTGTTTCCGGGAACGACACCCGACGAGAGCGCAAAGAAGGTCGCGGCGAAGGAAGCCGACAAGGCGAAGGGACAGGTGTACGACCAGCTCATGTTCCGGCACTGGGACACGTGGTGGGATGGCCGGCGCTCGCACGTGTTCGTGATGCCTTCGGCGGGCGGTGAAGCCGTCGATGTCATGAAGGCGATGGACGCTGATTCTCCATCGGTGCCGTTTGGTGGCGGGGAAGAATTCGCATTTACCCCCGACGGCAAGTCGATCGTGTTCGCAGCCAAGAACGTCGGACGCGAAGAGGCCTGGTCGACGAACGGCGATCTGTTCGTGGTGTCGATTGACGGCTCGGGTACGCCGCGTTCGATCACCGGGGCCAACCAGGCCCTGGACACGCGCCCGGTGTTTTCGCCGGACGGCAAGAGCCTCGCCTATCTCGCCATGGCGCGTCCCGGCTTCGAAGCCGACCGCCAGGCCCTGATGGTGATGAGCTGGCCCGACGGACAGGCGCGCGACATTGCACCGAAATGGGACCGTTCGGCGGAATCGATGGTGTGGTCGAAGGACGGCAAGACCATGTACGTCGTTGCCACCAACCTGGGGCATCAGTCGCTGTTTGCCGTCAACGTGGCGAAGGGTGAGGCGAAGGCGCTGGTGACGTGGGGGTGGATCAACAACATCGCGGGTGTGGCCGGGAAGAAGGTCATCTTCGACATGGATCACCTGCGTTCGCCGTCGGAAATCTACTCCGCCTCGAGCGACAAGGATGTCGCGCAGCTCACCAGCGTGAACAAGGAGCTGCTCGCCAGCGTGCGCATGGGCGAGCCCGAGCAGTTCACGTTCAAGGGCGCGAACAACGACGACGTGTATGCATGGGCGGTCAAGCCGGCGGACTTCGACGCCAGCAAGAAGTATCCGGTCGCGCTCATCGTGCACGGCGGACCGCAGGGCTCGATGAGCAATCACTTCCACTATCGCTGGAATCCGGAAATCTATGCTGCCCACGGCTACGCCGTCGTGTTCGTCGATTTCCACGGCTCCACCGGCTACGGCCAGGCGTTCTGTGATGCCATCAGCAACGATTGGGGTGGCAAGCCGCTCGAGGACGTGCAGAAGGGGCTCGACGCCGCGCTCGCGAAGTACAGCTACATGGACAAGGACAACGTGGTGGCGCTGGGCGCGTCTTACGGCGCATGGATGATGAACTGGATGGCGGGACAGATGCCGGATCGCTTCAAGGCATTTGTGAGTCACGACGGAAATCTCGACGAGCGCTTTGCCTACTTCGACACCGAGGAACTGTGGTTCCCCGAGTGGGAGCACGGGGGCACGCCGTGGGACAACCCCGCCGGTTATGCGAAGCACAATCCGATCGAGTATGTCAGCAAGTGGAAGACGCCGATGCTCGTCATCCACGGCGGACTTGATTTCCGAATTCCGTATACGAACGGCATTGCGACGTTCACAGCGCTCCAGCGCCGCGGGATTCCGAGCAAGTTCCTTTATTTCCCGGACGAGAACCACTGGGTGCTGCACGCCGCCAACTCGATCCAGTGGCACACGGAAGTGCTGGCCTGGATCGACCAGTGGACCAAGACCGGCACGGCGGGCACATCGGGAGCAGCTTCGGGATCCAAGTAAGCTAGTCCGCTCTCGAACGCGCGGTGTCTTCGCTTGCTCAGACAGTGCTCGCGCGCGAGCA
>CAZULB010000156.1:0-5401 GCA_964621155.1 uncultured bacterium
CCGCGCTGCAAATTTCGTTTGCGTAGTGGAACCCACGCTTACTAATTTCGTAGTACCACGCAACATTATCCCCACGCGTTGATACTCAGTGTAAGCCCCAGGCCGACTACATACGTTCGTCACAGCGACGCCGAAACAGGAAGGAGCGTTCGCGTTGCAGCGCCGGAGGTGCGTCATGGGATCTCTTCCGCAGATCAATCCGCAGCGCCGCATGCGCGCCTGGCGCACTCTGACGCTGGCGCTCTTTATTCTCCCTTTATTTACGAGTTGCAGTAGCCGTACGCCTTCCGCTGAAGTCTGGCTCATCGGCCTCGACGGCGCCGACTGGGACGTTCTCAACCCGCTCATCGATGCCGGCAAGCTCCCGAACATTGCCGCGCTTCGCAATCAGAGCGCCTGGGGTTCGCTGCTTTCCGACGAGCCGATGTTGTCGCCCATATTGTGGACGAGCATTGCGACCGGGAAGACGCCCGACCAGCATGGCATAACATGGTTCATGACCGACGCGCCTGACGGCAGCAAGATTCCGATCAGCAGCCGTGACCGACGCGTGCGCGCGTTGTGGAACATTGCCAGCGAGCACAAGCTCGATGTGGATGTGGTGGGTTGGTGGGCGACCTGGCCGGCTGAGCCGGTACAGGGACACATTGTCAGCGATTACCTCGCGTGGCACAGCTTCGGCGTGAGCGGCCGTCGCGTCGGCACCTTCGGGACCACCCACCCCGACGAGCTGGCGAAAGAAGTATCCGGCATGATTCAGCCCACCGAACGCGTCGATCCCGCCTTGTTGCAACAGATGTTTCACCCGGCCGGAACCCCGGACGCGATGAGCGCAGAAAATGTGGAATATATCCGGCAGGCCATCGCCACCACGCAGGGCTACACCGACATCGCGCTGCGCCTGGTCGAGAGCTCGCGGCCGTCGCTGCTTGCCATCTATTTCGAAGGCACCGACACCGCGGAGCATCTCTTCATGAATTATGCGGCGCCGCGATTGCCCTGGGTGAGTGACCAGGAGTTCGCTGCATATAAGGATGTCGTCGCGGAGTACTGGCAGTGGCAGGACCGACAGCTCGGGCGCCTGCTCGAGAAGCGTGGCGAGAACACCACCATCGTCGTGGTGTCGGACCACGGTTTCCGCGCGGGTTCCGAGCGGTTGCAAGAGCAGGAATTCAAGATCGAGCTCGCCGACGCAAGCCATCTTCCGGACGGAATCATCGTGGTCAGCGGACCGGGTGTGAAGAGAGGAACGCAACTGTCCGGCGCGGATGTTTACGACATCGCCCCCACCATTCTTCAGGTGCTCGGGCTTCCCGTTGCCAACGACCTCAATGGTGAGCCCATTGCGGGTGCCTTTGATCAAGCGTGGAGCACGGCGCACCCGGCGCAGTTCGTGCGCACCTTTGAAACCGGCCCCTGGGATCGCGGCAGGGAGATCGTCGTCGATCCTTCGGTCGGCAAGGATATGGAGAAGATGTTGACCTCGCTCGGATACGTGTCGACCTCGAGCACGTCCGCGCGCCCGGTCGGGCATGAAGCGGTGGAGCAGAAGGTCAACATGGCGGTTGTGCTGAGAAAGCAGAACCGTATCGAGGAAGCGCGCACCATGCTGGAGGCTGTCATCAAGGAGCACCCGGACCATGTGGGCGCCCGGACCAACCTGGCGCGGGTTTACGCCGAAGCCGGCGAGTATGCGCGGGCCGAGAAGATGTACCGCGAATTGATCCGCGAGCATCCTTCCGATCTGGCGCATTACGAAGATCTCGGCCACACGCTGGTGCGGCAGGGAAAACAGCGCGAAGCCAGGGATGTCTACGAGCAGGGGCTCAAGGTCGATCCGAACTGGACCGCCGGCATGATGGGCAAGGCGCTCGCGCTCAAGGAACTGGGTGAAAGCGCTCCCGCGTTATCGCTCATGGATCGCGCGCTCATGAAGGATCCGTCGAATGCCGAGGCGCTCTACTCGCGCGGCGTGATTCTGGCCAGGGACAAACGAGGCGTGGACGCGGCGGTGGCGTTCGAGCGTGCGCTGGCGCTGGATCCCGATCACCTCGATGCCGCCATCGCCCTGTCAAATGTGAAGGACAAACTCGGGGATACCAATGGTGCGCTGGCTGCGGCCGAGTCCGCGAAACAGTACCACCCCGGCGACGCGCGCCTGGCGGCGCAACTGGGCGCACTTCACCTCAAGCTCGGTCATATGCGCAAAGCCGCCGCCGAGTTGGAGCGTGCGTCAAGAACGCTCGAAGACCCGATCGTACTGGGGAACTACGGTGCCGCCCAGGAAGCGCTCGGCGATATCGAAGGCGCCGCTGCCACCTTTGAGCGTGTGGTGAAGCTCGACCCGAAGTCATCGGAGGCCCTGGCTACGCTGGGGCAGCTCCACATGCGACGGGGACGATTCAAGCAGGCCGAGGAGCTCCTGGCGCGCGCGATCCATATCAACCCCGACGATGCCAAGACTCAATTTGCACTTGGTGTTGTTTACGACATGACGGGCCGGCTCGACCTGGCCGGAAAGCAGTACCGCACCGCCATCAACCTCGACGATTCGGTTGGCGTCTTCTATTACCAACTGGGCAGAGTTTATGGCCGCCAGGGCAAAGAAGAACAGGCTGTTGGCCTGCTCGAGAAGGGACGCAAGCTGGATCCGGGACTGCCCCCGCCGGGAGCGGAGCCGGGCTCGGTTGAGACCACACACTGATTTGAAGCCCGCCCCAAATGGTCCTTGGTCTCGCCCGCGAAAACTGGGAGGCCCCGAAGCAGTATGGCGGTGGGTTGGTCATGCAAACGCTGCCAGGTGACACATCATGCTATCGACGCCTCACGCGCGCGGCCACTATCCATGCCGGCCCCCCGGGCGCGAGACGCGGGAACACGAAAACACTCGCCACCGCGCGGTGTTTCGGCCATTTTTCGGTGATGAAGCGCAGTGCCGGCATTCTCGTGTATCGGTTTGTTGACGGTGCCCTGCAGGTGCTGCTCGCTCACCCCGGCGGGCCCTTCTGGGAGCGCAAGGACGCGGGCGTCTGGACCATTCCGAAGGGCGAGTTCGAGAACGAGGATGCGCTGGCCGCCGCCCGCCGCGAATTCGAAGAGGAAACTGGTTCGAGCGTGGATGGCAACTTTGTTGCGTTGACGCCGTGTCTGCAGAAGAATGGGAAAATCGTGCATGCGTTCGCGATCGAAGGCGAGCTGGACGCGAGTACGATCACCAGCAACACGTTCACGATGGAATGGCCGCCGGGTTCGGGAAAGCGGTGCGAGTTCCCGGAGGTTGATCGCGTGCAATGGTTCGCGCTTTCCGACGCCGCGGAAAAGATCAATCCTGCGCAGCGCGCGTTTCTGGCGGAGTTGAAACAGAAGCTGGAAGCGGGATAGTTCGCGTCATTGAGCGCGCAGCGCGTTCGCCACATCAGCCAGCACGTCTTCCGCCGATTCCAATCCGCAACTGAAGCGAATGAAACCCTCGCTGATGGCGTCTCCGCCCCAGCGCGCGCGACGCTCCGCCGTGGAATGAACGCCGCCGAAGCTGGTCGCTTCACGCACAAGCGTCAGTGAACGCAGGAACCCTTCGGCACGTGGCCTGGTCTCCAGGTCGAAGCTGACCACCGGGCCGAATGCCGCCATCTGCTTTTTTGCGATTTCGTGTCCGGCGTGCGCCGGCAGTCCGGGGTAGTGAACGCGTGCCACGCGTTTGTCCTGCGCAAGAATTTGCGCGAGCTTCAGAGCCGTGGCGCACTGGCGGCCGAGCCGCACCGCAACCGTCGCGAGTGAGCGATGCGCAAGCCATACCTCCATGGGGCCGGGAATCGCGCCCTGCTGGGTGCGCCAGGTCCGGATGGCCGCCGCCTTTTCGGCATCCTTCGTGGTGACGTGACCGAGCAGCAGATCGCTGTGGCCCGTGAGGGCCTTGGTATCGGATGCCATCACGAAGTCCGCGCCCAGCGCGAGGGGTCGCTGCAGATATCCCGTGGCCGTCGTGTTGTCGACGGCCACCAGAACCCCCCGCGCGCGCGCGGCGCGCGCGAGCACTTCGATGTCACATACGTCGAGCTGGGGATTGGACGGCGTCTCGAGCCAGAGCAGTCGCGCACCGTCGAGCTCATTCATCTGCGCACTGTCACGCGTAGGTGCAAGACGCGCCTTTACACCGATCGACTCCAGCCAGCCGCTCGCCACGAGTCGCATGGTGTAATACGAGTCCGACGGTAGCACCAGCACGTCACCGGGCCGCAGTACGGTGCCAAACACAGCGGCGGCCGCGGCCATTCCGGACGCGAACGCCACGGACTCTCCGCCGTCCAGTGCGCCGAGTGCCTTTTCCCAGGCCGACCAGGTGGGGTTACCGGTGCGCCCGTAGGTGTACCGGTGCTCCGACGGTTCTCCCGGCGCGACATACGGCGCCGAGAATTGTGGGCCGGTCATGAACGGCCCGGGTGTGTCCTTGTCCTGGTAGCCGGCGTGCAGAATTTCGGTGTCACGGTGCATCGCGATTCCTCCCGCGCTGCAGTGTAGCACCTTTGGGGTTGGCCTGACGCGAGCTATGCCGCGACCGGCTTGACGTAGATATCGCGCGCGACGTTGCCTTCGAAGGCGAGCTCGGTTTCACCGACGCGCACGATGAAGCTCGGGCGCTTCTGCGTGAGGGAGAGTCGGCAGCCGGGTACGAGGCCGTAGATGGCCAGAGCACTCTTGCGCGAGGCGTGCGAACCGTTGAGCGTCACCAATTCGTAGCTCACGCCCTCGAGCGCTTCGTCGAGCGGCATGAGCTCGCGCGTGGCGGCATAGTGCGCGGCCGCGGCGCGGTTGCGTCCGGTGAGTTTGGCGAGCCATGCCGGTCCGCGCGACGGCTCCGGGAACTCGTAGTTGCAGCTGGGGCACTTCACCAGTTTGCAGTGCTTGGCCAGAATGCAGCCGGTGTGACAGGCGGCGCCTTCGGGAGCGAATTCGAAGCCGCACAGCGAGCAGTGATAGTAGTCCGGTTTGCGATTGATCATTACATCCCCAGCCACAGGGCGCCGCGGTTGACGAGGCCGCCCACGAGAAATGCGAATACGAAAACAAACACGGTGATGAACGCGGCCGTCTTCTTGCCCAGCTCGCGCGAGATCATGAACAGCGTCGCGATGCAGGGCATGAACAGCGTGATTGTCACCATCGCCACCAGCACCTGGTGGGCGCTGAGCGTGGCGTCCGGCCCCGTCGATGCATCGAGAAGATACACGGCGCCGTACTCACGGCGCAACAAACCGATGAGGAAAGCGCTCGCGGTTTCGACGGGCAGGCCCAGCCAGCGCTGCACGAGTGGTTCCATGAACGACGCGATCTTGCCGAGCAGGTGCAGCTTGTCGAGGACGAACAGCACCGCCGTGCCGATCACGAACAGCGGGATGACCTC
>CAZULB010000157.1:0-2581 GCA_964621155.1 uncultured bacterium
ACGAGAGGCCCAGCTCCGCGGTGCTCATGGCACCCGCGAGCGTCACCATCATCTTACCGCCGCCGTCGAGATGAGCGCGGTACGCGTCCGCCGCATCGATCAGAGCGGCCGCATTGAAGTGCCGGAAGTGATGGCGGATGTACGCGCTGACGGGAGCTTTGGTGACTCCCATCGCCTTGTTGGTCTCAACTCCGATTTCAGACTTCATAAGCGCAATACTAGCACTTCGTTTGCGCGCGTCAACGCCCGAAGTTATGTAGAAACGCTATATCTCGTTGCCTGCCAACCAACTGGCGGCGTCGGCGTAGCTCGAAAAAACGCGGAGGGTGAGACTTTTCGACCCCGTATTTTCGACGAGGGTGGACACACCCGCGCCTTGTTCTTCGTTCACCAGGATGGCAACGCGTTTTCCACTCACCCGCTGGGGATGGCGAGTCTGCAGCATATCCAGGATGTCGGGAATGGCGTGCGGCTTCTCGTTGATGGCCGCGTTGCGCAGATCCCAGAGCGCATGCGCGTCGGGCTCGACGCCGGGGTCGGTCACCATCAGGTCGAAAGCGCGCTTGGCCTCATTGATAGCGATGTTCCCGCTGCAGCGGAACATTACAAAATGGGACTTCGGATCGAAATGAGCAGCGACCGGCATGGGATCACCTCGACTTTCGTCGGTCTGGGCGCGTCGTCTATGGCCAAAGCTACTCTTTATAGAAATAGGTAATTCGAACCGCGGCACTTGCTCCTGGCAGAGACTCGTTAAGGGTCACGGTGGCGACTTCGGGGCCAGTCAGCGACCCGATCGCGAGTCCATGATTTGTAGCCGGGTTCTCCAACCAGGCCCGAACGATGTCCGCAATATTCATTCTCAGCACACGGTGCTCTCCGACGGAAACTGGCCGAGCTGAGGGCACAAGACTGTCGAGCGAAGGAGTCTGGGGCCCATTTTCGCTGGTTATACTCTCGTTCAATGGATAGACGCCAACAATTGGTGTCACGACCGAGTCTGGGACCGAGAACTCCGTTGCATCGATTGCGAACTCGATCACGACCGACTCAAGCTTCTCCACGCTTCGACAGTGTCAATCTGAGCCAACGACGAGAACTTGATACCCATCCTGCCGGTTCGAATCTCCCACTGTACATCAACCTCGTCTAAAAACCATTTGCCATCAATTTTCTCATAGGTATTGCCTGCAACTAATCGCTCCTCGGCTCTGACCAAATCTGACGACAACGCGAGAATAACAAGAAGCCAGATTGCTCGTTGCATTCGCACCTCGTTGCTATCTGTAAAGCGATTTCACGCTGCCCCAGGTGGATGATTCTGTACGGACCACCGTGCCACACAGAGAATTACATTGGCCTTCAACCGGGTTCACAAATAGCTTCCCGATTGGCTCTGCATCCAGCCAAATAAACAGACAACTCAGCGTCGTAGGAGAAGTAAAAGCGCCCTGCCATACAGGACTCGCGACTGTAACTGCACGGCTGCGACGTGCCGTGCCCCTGATACGAAATCGACCCAACTACCACGGAGCCGGTGACACAGCCGCCATACAAAACATCAATTCCACTTCGAAGGGAACCAACAAACGGTGAAAACAAGACCGTCTCGCTTACAAACGTCGCGCCAAAGCTGGCGCTTTCGACAATGCGAAACCTAGATCCGTTCACGGGCTCCGATATGTTCGAGTGCACCACGTAGACCGTGAATGGAGAGGAACTATCGAAGAGAGAACACGCGGTCCCACCAGCGTCGGCAAATACAGTGATATTGCCACCGGGGCCTGCGTGTGCATTCCGCCAACATCCGACAATAAGAAGTGCTAAAGCGATCGCCAGGTGACGAGCAAATGAGGTCCGCGGTGTGATTGACATGGTGCCCACCTTCTGCTCGGAAAAGCCCGCGAAAGGGAAGGACGATCAGCCGGCGCGCGAAAGAAATTATATCAAACCGGGCGCCGCCTGTATATCAACCGGACCGTTTGGAAACACGCCGCCCGGCTTACCCGTAGGCGCGCAGGTCGCCTAGTCTTGTTACCCGCGTTTAGTGAGCGAAAGGCTGCCGGGCCCGGTAAAGAGGAAGCCCAGGCACACGCTCATGAGCTCGAGGGCGTGCGAGGCGCCCATCCAACCCGCGTTGGGGTTGTCGGCGGGCATGTGCAGGTGCGCCAGTACGGCAACGAACATGTTGAACGCGAGGAGAAACGCGGCGGGACGAAAGAGCACGCCGATGATGATGAGCACTGCACAGATCGATTCGGAGAAGGCGGACATGAAGCCCCACACCACCGGATACGACGTAATGTGAACGTTCGCCATGGCGCCGCCGAGCTTCACCCACTTCTCCGGGCCGCCCATGAGCTTGTCGTAGCCGTGAAAGATCACGACGCTCAGTCCCACGCCGAGACGAATCACGAAAAGACCAAAGTCGGTGGAAATGGGATCGCTGGAAAGAATGCGCTTCAGCATGCGGCGCGAACCTCGGGAGCAGGGACGGTTCTCACAATGTTGTAGAGTGTCGTGCGCTGCGCGGGCGTGAAGCCGGCGTCGCGGATCAGCGCTGCAATTTCGTCAATGCTGG
>CAZULB010000157.1:2681-5258 GCA_964621155.1 uncultured bacterium
TGCGCGGGCGTGAAGCCGGCGTCGCGGATCAGCGCTGCAATTTCGTCAATGCTGGTACGGCTGTAAAAGCCGGCTTCCTGCATCACGTTTTCGTCGAAGATGGTGCCGCCAAAGTCGTCACCGCCGAAGTGCAACGCGACGACTCCTGTCTTCTTCCCCTCCGAAAACCACGACGCCTGCACGTGCTCGAAGTTGTCGAGGTAGATGCGGGCCAGCGCCATGATACGCAGATAGCGATTGGGGCCCGATTCGCTGTTCACGTGGCGCGCGAGCGGATTCTGGTCGCGCTTGTAGCTCCACGGCACAAACGCGGTGAAGCCGTGCGTTTCGTCCTGGAGTGCGCGCGTCACCTCGAGGTGCTCGATGATGTCGTCGTCGTTTTCGACGTGGCCGTACATCATGGTGGCCGTGGAGCGCATGCCGGCGTTGTGCGCGGCGCGGTGCACGTCGACCCAGTCCTTGGTGGTGGCCTTGGGCCACAGCTTCGAAATCTTTTCCTTCACCCGGTCGCTCAGAATCTCCGCGCCGCCGCCAGGAATCGAGCGCAGGCCGGCTTCATAGAGTTTGGCGATGACCTCGTCCAGCGAAAGCCCGGACACTTCGGTCATCTTCATGACTTCGGGCGCCGAGTAGAAGTGTGCGTGAATGTCCGGGAAGCGCTTGCACGTTTCGCGCACCAGATCGAGGTAGTACTCGAACGGAATTGCGTTGTTGAGGCCGCCCTGGAGCAGCACGGTGGTGACGCCTTTTTCGCGCGCGTGCGCGAACTGGTCCATCATCTGTTCAATGGTATAGGTGTACTCGCCCTGCTGGCCGGGTGTGCGATAGAACGAGCAGAACGCGCAGTAAGCGTCGCACGTGTTGGTGTAATTGAGATTGGTGTCAACGACGAACGTGACTTTGGGCTCGGGGTTGTGGTGCCAGCGCCACGCCATCGCGAGCGGTGCGAGCTCGAGGAGCGGCGCGTCGCGCAGGAGATAAAGTCCTTCCGCGCGCGTGATGCGCTCGCGGTTCTCCACTTTGTTGCGAATGATATCTAGCATGGCCGTCATTCTAGCACAGACATCAGGGCGTGGCGACGATGGCTTCGGCGTGACGCAACGCCGCGTCCAATGATTCGATCATGTGGTCCGCGCCCACCCGGTCGGCAAAGCCCGATTGTTTCATGACCACCAGCGGCTGCATGTGAACACCGGCCAGTATGAGTGCCGTGCCGTCGCGATGCGCCTTTTCGTATACGTCTTCGAGCGCGTGCAAACCGGTCGCGTCCAGCGTCATGACGTGCCGCATGTGCAGCACGATAACCTTCGGTTTCTTGCGCACCATGTTGATCGTGCTCTTGAACTTGTCCGCCGCTGCAAAAAAGAAGGGGCCGTTCACTTCGAAAACGACAACGCCCTTCGGAATTCTGCGTCCACGCAAACCATCTTCTTCTTCCTCTTCGCTCAGCATGTCGTCGAGGACACGCGTCTGGGTCACTTCCGACATACGCTTGATAAAGAGGAGAGAGGCCAGCACGACGCCCACCTGGATGGCCGCGGTGAGATCCACCAGCACGGTGATCAGGAACGTGGAGAGCATGACGACGGTGTCGCTGCGCGTGCTGCGAAAAATACGGACCATGAAGCGCAGCTCGCTCATGCGGTACGCCGTGACGACCAGGATGCCGGCGAGCGTCGCCATGGGAACCAGCGCCGCCCACTTGCCCAGGAACAACAGAATGAGCAGCAGCACCGCGGCGTGAATGATGCCGGCGAAGGGCGTCTGGCCGCCGTTATTGATGTTGGTTGCGGTGCGCGCAATCGCCCCCGTGGCGGGAATACCGCCGAAAATGGGCGACGCAATGTTCGCCACACCCTGGGCGACGAGCTCGGTATTGGAGCGATGGCGCCGTCCCGTCATGCCGTCGGCCACGACGGCGGAGAGCAGTGACTCGATACCCGCGAGCAGCGCGATCGACAACGCCGGCGAAAGCAGCAGTCGCAGGGTGGCAAGGTCGACGTGCGGGATGTGCGGCGCGGGAAGCTTGTGGGGAACGCTGCCGAAGCGGGTGCCGATCGTTTCTACCGGAATGTGGAACAGATGCACGGCCGCTGTGGTGAGCAGGATCGCCACGATCGGGCTGGGCACCTTGCGCACGAGCTTGGCCCAGTAGATCAGGATGAGAACCGTCGCCACTCCGACGCCGACGGCACCGAGGTTCCAGGTGTGAAAGGCTTCGCCATACGCCCCCCATTTCTCGATGAAGTCGGCCGGTACGCTCGTCATCGTGAGCCCGAAAAAATCGCGCAGCTGCGATGACAGGATGATGAGTGCAATTCCCGCGGTGAAGCCCACCGTTACCGGATACGGGATGAACTTGATGACGGCGCCCATGCGCGCGAAGCCCATCACGACCAGCAGTGCTCCGGCGAGTATCGTCGCCACGGCGAGACCGTCGTAGCCGAAGCGCTGCACCACGCTGTACACGATAACGATGAAGGCGCCGGTGGGACCGCCGATCTGCACGCGGCTTCCGGAAAGTGCGGAGATGAGGAAGCCGCCGACAATGGCGGTAAAGAGGCCCTGCTCCGGCTT
>CAZULB010000158.1:0-5133 GCA_964621155.1 uncultured bacterium
GTCTGGGCTACGGTTGGTCCGGCGGCGACAAGGACCAGTTCGGTCGCGAGCAGCTCATGCAGCTCGGCCTCACCTGGCGCCCCAATCGTTTCATTTCCGTCGGCGCCAACGAAACCTGGGGCATGAAGGCGGGCGACCGCGGCGAGCTGGTGGATCTCGCGCTGCGCCCGCTGGGCAACGACCGTTTCACCGTGTTCGGTGATCTCGAGACGCACGTCACCGACGGCGACTATGACGACAATATTCCGTGGAGCGCAGGTGCCATGCTCGAGGTTCCCGCGGGTCTCAAGATCATCGGCCGCGTGACGGATGCAAAGGACGCCGAGAGCACGTGGAGCCTGGCGCTCGCCTATTCCTTCGGTGGCGGTTTCCACCAGGGTGTAATGCGCGGTTCGGTGCAGGAGCACTTCGACCACGAGAACGCCGGCGATGTCACCACGTGGGGTGTGCGTTTCGGTTATCCCGAGCATTCCGATCTGACCAAAGGATTGCACAAGAATACGGGTTACCTGCAGATGAACCCGCGCGGCTCGATCGTGTATTCACGCTATCGCTTTTTCGACTCGCGCGTGTCGCTGGAAAATATTCTGGACTCCATCGACGACGCGCGCACCGACGACCGTATCGCCGGCATCGCACTCAATCTCTCCGGCTCGCAGTTCACACGCGGACAGTCGTGGGAGATTCGCGCGCGCCTCGCGGACTTCAAGGCGGCGGGCAAGCGCGTGGTCGTGTTCGTGGACGAAGCGACGCAGTCGACCTACTACATCGCCAGCGTGGCCGACCACATCGTCATGGATCCCGAGGGCACGCTGCTCATGCCGGGTTACGTGCTCGGTCGCACGTATCTTGCGTCGATGCTGGAAAAGCTGGGCGTCGGCTTCGAAGAGTTCCGTTTCCTCAAGTACAAGAGTGCGGTCGAGAGCTACGCGCGCCACGACATGAGCGAGGCCGACCGCGAGCAGCGCCAGGATCTGGTCGATGCGTTCTACAAGGGTTTCCGCGACGACGTCGCGAAGAGCCGCAACGTCAGCACATCCACCGTGGACACGTGGATCAACGACATGGGCGTGTTCACCGCATCGAAGGCGATGGAGAACAAGCTTGTCGATCAGCTCGGCCGATGGGACGAAACCAAAGAAGCGGTGGCCAAGCTGGAGGGCAAGCGCAAGGCGTTCGTGAACAACGTCGCGCTCGACGATCGCTGGTATCCGTCCAAGCAGTGGGGCGAGTCCGCCAAAATCGCGGTGGTGTACGCCGTCGGCGAGTGCGACATGGACAGGGGTATCAACGCGCGCCGCCTGGAAAAAACGCTGAAGAGCCTGCGTAATCAGAAGGATGTGAAGGCCGTGGTGCTGCGCGTGGACTCACCGGGCGGGAGCCCGATGGCATCCGATGTCGTGGCCGGGCAGATGCGCGAGCTCATGAAGCGAAAACCCGTCGTGGTATCGCAGGGCGACGTGGCAGCATCGGGCGGCTACTGGCTTTCCATGTGCTCACACGCCATCGTCTCCGAGCCGACGTCGATCACCGGGTCGATCGGCGTGATTGCGGGCTGGGCCTGGGACAAGGGGTTGGGCAAGAAGACCGGCATGGAAGGCGACTTCGTCAAGGCGGGCAAGCACGCTGACGTGTTCTTCTCGCTGCGTCCGCCCTACCTGCCGGTTGCGATTCCGCACCGCGCGGTCGACGAGACCGAGCGCAAGGTCGTGCTCGACACCATGCACGAGCTCTACGACCGGTTCGTAAGCGCCGTAGCGAAGAACCGCAAGATGGACGAGCAGAAGGTGGAGTCGCTGGCGCAGGGTCGCGTGTGGACCGGCCTCGAGGCGAAAGAGAGCGGTCTCGTCGATCGCATCGGTGGCCTTCAGGACGCCATTCAGATTGCGCGCGAGATGGCGAAGCTCCAGCCGGGTGACGACGTGAAGATCGTGGAGTACTCGTCCTCCAGCGGTCTCATCAAGATCGACCTTCCCATTCCGGGGTTGGGCGCGTCGTTCGCGGCGCTGCCGGCGCTATGGTCCTACGACTGGAGCGCGGCGTTGCTCGCCTTCCCCTGGCAGGGCGGCGCGACCGAGGAAGACGAAGCCGAGGACTATGGCATCACCTACCTGCGCCACATGATGACGTACAACGGCAAGGCGCAGTGCATGCTGGCACCCGACATGATTCCGCAGGAAGCAGGGAAATAGCGAAAAAAAAGCCGGCCGCCCACGTGGCGGCCGGCCTTCTTTCACACCCGGAAAGCGCTCTCTTACTTGAGAAGCACGGCGCGGGCGATCTGCTCACCCACCGGCGTCTTCACGCGCACGAAGTAGATTCCCGAAGCCACCGCGCTCCCGTTGTCATCCCGGCCGTTCCAACGCAGCGATACCGGACCCGCCGCGAAGATCTCACCGCGTGCCAGCGTGCGCACGCGCGCGCCGTTCACTGACCAGACTTCCGCCGTCACCGCCATGCGCGATGGCAGGTTGAAACGAATCGTCGTTTCCGGATTGAACGGGTTGGGCACGACGCTGACGCGATCGAACTGCGGAGGCGTCGGGCCCGCGGCCGTCGGAGGCCCGCAGTCGCACTCATAATTGACGGCTGTCACTTCGACGTTGTCGATGAACTGCCCGGTCGCCGTCCCCGTGTTCGAGTCCGTCGACATTCCAAACAGAACCTTGACCGTGGTCCCGCTCAGGTCGACGAAATCGGTGGCGTAGTGCGCGAAGTTCGGCGTGGTGTTGCCGGAAAAACACGAGAGGTCGTGCAACGGATTTTCCGTCGAACTGGAACGGTTCATCTGCCACGGATAGAACGGCGTCATGTTGCCGGCGCCACCGCTGAAGTAGCGCGTGCCGTTGACGTTGATGCGCATCAGAGCGCCGTCCCAACCGCGACGCTCGGTGTCGAGCTCGCTGTTGTGCGTTTCGTCGAACTCGACGCGCACATACTCGGTCCCGGCCGGAATCACAAACGACGGGCTCTGCAGCTCGTTATGGCTCGTGGTCGTAATGTCGGCGCAGAACACCGAATTGGCACCCGAGGCCGCAAACGTGTTGGACGTGCGCCACGGATTGTTGGTGCCGGCCTGCAACGCCGAGACCCATCCCGCGGGCAACGTGTTGACCGGAATGCCGTCGAAGTGCTCCGCGAGTATCACGCTGGCAACCGGACGCCCCACGAACATGAAGCCCTCGAACGGCAGCGATCCCGGGCCGAAGCCATCGGTGACGTAATCGATCTTGAAGTTGAGCCGCGTTCCGCACGGCATGTTGGGGTCGACCTTGAACACAAACGGCGTGGAGTTGGTCGACGTCGATCCGATTCCGGGTAAACCCGGGAACGTGGCGTTGGGCGTTGTAATGTAGATGCCGGGGGTGGTGGAGGTCAGCGTTGCGAACACGTTGCCCACACCGCCGCACCCGCCCACATTGGTAATCGTGGCCGTGAGCTCCACCGTCTCACTGGGCTCGATGGCGCCGTTGTTCTCGATGCAGCCCGTGTCGAGAATCGAATAGGTCGAGAACGCGAGCGGCGCCGGGCCGGCTCCCGTATCGGTCCCCGCATCGAAGTAAGTGTCGGGCGAAAAGGTGAGCCAGGATTGGAAATCGGTCTTCGCGAACGACGAATACAGTTTCCCGTTCTGCGAAACGCACTGGATATAGTCGCCGATGTTGGGCTGGCTCGTCGTATTGCCCACTTCGGCGTGGAAGGGCTGGTCGGTGATGGCGCCGGGACAGCTCCACGTGACTCCGGCATCGGTGGAGTGTGTGTGCACGATTTCCGTGAGATCGGACGTGCCTGTGCCGGCGCGCTGGTCGAACCAGATCACGCTGACAGATCCATCGAATTCATCGGCGGCGATGGTGGGGAAGAACTGACAGCGGTCATTACCGGGGCTGGCATTGATCGCAACCGGCGCGCTGAAAGTGACGCCTCCATCGATCGAGCGCGTGAAGTACACGTCGCCGAAATCGGGGAAAAGATTGCGCGTCGCATAGACCACATAGACGTTGCCCGTGGCCGGGTCGACGTCCATGGCGGGATGGTTGCCGATGCGATCCGATCCGTAGGGGTTCATCGGCGACGACAGCCCGGTTGCAATCGAGACCGGTCCGGTCCAGATTCCGCCGTTGTTGAATGAGCGCGTGTAGGTGATTGTGCCACCGGTCGTCCACACCAGGTGGACGTTGGGTCCGTTGGCGGCACAGCGCGGCACGGAACCCTGGCCCGAGGGCTGGTTGAAGGTGCCGGAATGCGTCCACGTCACGCCCATGTTGTCTGAATACGCAATCTTGATCTGACGCGTCGCCGCGAAGTTGGTCCAGCTCATGAAGAGGCGGCCCGTCTCCGGGTCGATATCGATGAATTCCTTGTCGGCCGACGCGCCTGCAATGGTGGCAATCGTGTTCTCGCGCGGACCCGCCCACGTCACGCCGCCGTCGGTGGAAACGTGGACGCACATGGTCTGGACACCGCCGGCCGTTCTATAGATGGAGGAATAGACGAAGTAGACGGTCTGCGTATTCGGATCGGTCCAGGTCTTGACGTCGGGATCCCCGAAAACGGCGTCCCCGATTCCCGCATTCGGAAGCTGGCCGCCGTCGGTCCAGGTCAGCCCGCCGTCGTGGGAGTACGAATATCCCGACACGCGACTGGTGGCAAAGCCGCGCGTGTCGTTGTAGCCCACGACAATCCAATCACCGTTCTTGGCGATGGCCGTCTCCGACTGGAAGTCCGGGGCGGTCGGGCTGTGGACGAGTTTGTCGCCGCCGCCGGCGCTGAGCCAGGACTGGGTGGCGATGACCGACTGGTCGGACGGCTGCGCGATCTCCGGGGCCGGATCCAGACCCGCGGCGATTCGCCCCATCGAGGACATGTCGAGATCGGGCGGCGAGGTTTTCTGCTGCAGGGAGACGCCATCATTTGTGACGAGAGTCACGATGGCGACAAGGACGATCAATAGAAGCGAGGAAAGCAGAGTACGACGGAGCATGGAATCAGGCCTCCTGTTCGGCACGCGTTAGAGGCGCGGCCGAACCGGCCCGCGCGGCTTTGAGGATGTCCGCAGACCCCGCTATTCTAGCATGTTTAGTGTTTTGTTGCGGGAGCGCTAAAAAAGTTCGGCGCGTACCCCGAGAACCA
>CAZULB010000159.1:0-5105 GCA_964621155.1 uncultured bacterium
GCGGGTCGCGTTGTCCATCGGCGCTACTGTATCATGCCGGGATGATGAATTCCGGCTCGAACCGAAAAGTGATGCTCGTCACCGGCGCGTCTTCGGGCATCGGTGAAGCCACCGCGACCCGGCTTGCCGCGCTCGGAGCACACGTGGTGATGGTAAGCCGGACCGAGGAGCGCGGAAACCGTGCCCGTCAAAAAATTCTCCGCGCGCACCCGGAGGCCTCCACCGACCTTCTGGTTGCCGATTTGGCCACCACCGCTGCGATTGGGAAACTCGCCGGCGAGTTCCACGCCCGCTACGGCCATCTCGACGTTCTCATCAACAATGCCGCCGTCATGACGAGCACGCGCCGAAAAACTCCCGAAGGCTTTGAGCTCCAGTTCTTCGTAAACCACCTTGCGTATTTCCTGCTCACCGGCCACTTGCTGACTGCGCTCAAACGCGCGCCCTCAGGGCGAATTGTGAACGTGTCTTCGACAGCGCACTCGCGCGGCGAGATCGACTTCAATGATCTCCAGATGAAGCATCACTACCGCGCCTATGACGCCTACGCCAACACCAAGCTCATGAACATTCTGTTCACCTACGAGCTGGCGCACCGGCTCGAGGGCACGCCCGTGACTTCGAATTGCCTGCATCCCGGGGTCATCCGGACCGGGCTCATGCGCGGCGTATCCCCCGTGCTGCACACGCTGTGGCAGTCGCTGGGGAAGTTTTTCAAGCAACCGGAAGAAGGGGCCGAGACCCCGGTCTACCTGGCAACGTCTCCGCAAGTAGAGGGCGTGAGCGGCAAGTACTTCCGATACTGCCGCGAGTTCGGAACCAGTCGCGCGTCCAATGATCGCGACCTTCAGCGCCGATTGTGGGAGGAAAGCGAGCGTTTGACCGGCTATCGCTTCGAGGTCTGAACCATGGGACATCATCAACGCGCAAACACCGGCCTACCGCACCATCGCCGTGGGAGCAAATGGACTGAGCATGGGCCGGACGGGAAATGACGAATGGCAAGTCATCCCGACCCCGGTTACCACAGCGCTGTACTCGCTCACGCTCGGCCCCGGCGGTGATGCGTACGCCGCGGGCGTAGGCGGCACCCTGCTGCGCCTGGTCGAGGATGCGTGGACGCTCATTCCCGCGCCCACCACGCGAACATTCCTCAACGTATGGGGACAGGACGACAACGTGTTCGTGTGCGGCGGCGATGACGTGGCAGGCGGTTTCCTGTTCCGATACGGCCGGCAGAATAGTCGCACGCGCATCTCGTGCCGTCGTCGTCATGACGGCGCCTCCCTTCGCATCACTCCTCATGTTCCATGGTCCGATGCTTGCACGTGCCGCTGTCTCATACAGGAGGTTCAAGCATGGGAAGCAACCGGATCATGGTGGCCGCTTTGTTGGTCTTGTCCGCCATGTCTGCCGCATGCACCCGCACGGTTGTATACAAGGAGAGCGAGAGAGGGCCCGTACTCGTCGATGAGAAAAACGGACCGCCCGATCACGCGCCTGCCTATGGGTACCGCCGTAACCACGCGGGCAACGACGACGTCGTCCTGGTCTACGACCCCTCCCTCAAGGTGTACGTGGTCTCGGGTTATGACGAATGCTACTACTCGGCGGGCCAGTATTTCCGTCTTGTGAGCACACGGTGGGAATGGAGCGTGAGTCTGGGTGGCACGTGGAAGCTCGTCGTCAACGACCGCGATCTACCGTCCGGCCTGCGCGACCATCACCCCCACGGCAAGGCGAAAGGTCACGACAAGCACTAGCACGTTGCTGGCTTCGCAACGATTCGCAACAGTACTTCCGCGCAAAAAAACTCCCCCGGCCGACTCAACGACCGGGGGAGTTCTTATTGTACGGCTATGAGCCTCTGCTGCTAGAAGCCCGCCTCACGGCTCGCATTGAGAGCACGATCGATGCGCGCGACCGTCTCCATCAGGTGCGCGTTGGTGTCATCGTCGAGTCCCTTCACCGCGAGCTGCGAATTCGCAGCGGCGCGGATGCGCGACAGGTTGAGACGCGACAGCGCGACTGATTCCTGGGGAGTGACCGGAGTCGGCGTCAGGACCTGCTGGATCAGCATGTCAGTGTAGGTCCGCTGGAGATTGCGGTCCCACGTCGCCGTGCGGCCCTTCGGCGCCATGCGTTCCGTCCAGACTGCCCGGGTGAGCGTCGAGTACATCTCGGAGAGCTTGAACGCATCCGTCGACTGGTACTGACCCTCGACCACGCGCGCCTGGAGCATCGGGTTCATCATGTTGTAGAGGACACCCGTCTGCAGCGCATCCACCCAATCGGTGAGCGGGAAGTCAAAGCGACGGCCGGGCGCGAACGTGTTGTTCTCCCAGCTGTTCATCTTGTCGTCCTGCATCTTGTTGAGCATGGCCGGCGAAATCTCGTAGGCCTTCGGCGACAAAGCGTTGTCGACCACGAACTTGAGCGCCTTGCGCTGATCCGCGACCGGCACCGGCGTAAACGGCAGCTTGTCGCTGCCCTTGTGCGCGCGCTCGGTGTATGCGCCACCGATGTTCTTGATGGCGATGTTCGAGCACACGTACTTCTGCATGAAGAGCGTCTGCACGGCCGTGCGCAGCGGCACATAGTCGCCGCCATCCACCACCACGCGGTCTTCAAGCTTGCCGTTCATGAGCAGGTCATCGCAGATCGCCGCGCGCTCCGAGGCCCACGCCATCGGATTGTCGGAGAGATCGTTGATGTTGCTACGCGGGTCGAGCGCACCCATGGGATAGGTGTCCTCATCGGTACCGTAGAGGTTGCACTTCTCGGTGCATTCGCTCGCGATCTTGTCGGTTTCCTTCTTCTGCTCCCAGGCCGTCGTGCCGGAAACCGGAGCGTAGCCCCACTTGATGGCCCACATGTCACCCGTACCCACCGTGGGCGAGTAGTAGTAACCCTGCTTGGAAGAGTCCCTGGCCACGTTCGGCGACGGATAGTCCATCACGGACCCGGTCATACCGATCTCTTCAATCTTGGCCTTGTCGTTGAGCGCTTCATACGGAACCGCGCTGGAGCTCTTGAAGTTGTGACGCAGCCCCAGCGTGTGGCCGACTTCGTGCGAGGTCACCCACGACAACGCGTTGCCGAGGTATTCCAGAGGCACCGAGCCGCCCGCTTCCATCATGTTGTTGGCCAGCATCGAGAGGCGCATGACTTCCGCGCCCAGCTCGAGGCACTGGTCGGCCTGGCACATCGCGTACGGACGGGTCTTGAAGTAAGGCAGCTGCAGGAGCGCGTTTTCCTGATCGCGCTCCGACTGCGACATCCACAGGTTCTTCAAGCCCGGATCGACCTGCATGAGCGCCGTGCGCGGCGAGGTGAGACGGCGGTAGTTCTTGCCGAAGTTCGCCACGATGGTGTGCTCGAAGATGATGTCGGCGTCGATGATTTCGCCGGTGCGCGGATCAACCTGCGATGGTCCAATGGCGCCGTACGACACCTGGTCGTTGGTGTTCCAACGAATGGTGTTGTAGCGAGCATCCGTCGGATCGTAGGCCGGATCTTCTTCCTTGGTCGGCGCGCGCTTGGCAATGATCGCGTTCTTGAAACCGGCGCCCTCAAACGCCTTCTGCCATCGCTCCACGCCCTTCATCATGTACGGCACGTATTCTTCCGGAACCGTGCTGTCAATGTAGAAGACGATCGGCTTTACCGGTTCCGAAACCGCCGCGCTGGGATCCTTCTTCTCGAGACGCCACACGTTGGCGTAGTGCACGAAGAAGCTTTCTTCCTTTTCGCGCGAGAAGTCCTTGTGCGATGTGGTGAAGTAGCCGACGCGATCATCCGCGATGCGCGGCGTCATCGGCTTCGCCGGAAGATCAACAATGCTCCAGGCCACGCCCACCTGAATCGCGCGCGAATCGGGCAGGTTGGGCAGGAACAGCTGATCGGCACGGCCGGCGGTGTAGGTCAGGCGCGTGTCGATCTCGGTGTTGGTCGGATAATTCGAAACCGACGCGAAATAGCCCTTCTTGCCGTCGAGACGCACGGGCTGGTTCAGGGCGAAGCCGAGGTACGTGCTCATGTTCGCGATATCGGAGAGGAAAAAGTCGCGCACGTCGATGATCACGTTGTCGCCCTTCTCGCTCTTGATCGGGAAACTTTCGAGGATGGCGTCGCAGAACGTGAGATCAAGCGCGTTCTGAAGTCCCTTTTCGTCGCCCGCGCGGAAGTTCGTCGAGAGACGACGCATCTGAATGTGATCTTCGTCGCGGTGCAAGTCGAACATGATCTGGTCGACGGGAAGACCGCCGTAAACGAAGTTCGAGCCGATACCACGCGAGATACTCAGAATGGCGTACATGGGCTTGTCGAGCTGCGTCTTCGGAACCTCGAGCAGCATCTCTTCCTGCTTGGTGTAGAGATTGAGCAAGCCTTCGCTCTTCTTGTGCTCCTTGGTGACGACCTTGTCCCAGGGCTTGTACTTGGGCTCGGGGCCGGACGGGCCCTTGGGCTTGTTCACCTTGCGGTGCAAGTACTCAGCATACGGACGCTCTTTCTTTGTCTTTTTCATTTCCGGCTGCCCCCCATCCTTCGGAGCGTCGCCGCTCTCGAGGGACGGCGCGGTCGCCGGTTGAGTCAGGTCGGTCGCGAAGGCGGCACCCGTCATCAGGCACAGGCACGCCGCAAACACGATCACCCCGAAGTGTCGATACATGCTCTCCGAACCTCCTGCAGGAAGTGATAGTTGGGTGGGGTTGTGTCAGCTAGTACGGAGGCGGCTGTCAATTCGTTCCACAGCGCGGACACGTTTGTTGACGGGCTCCGAATCGCGGCAACCAGAGGCTCGCTCCCGCGTACGGGCTCCAGAGGGGAACCTGACTTGGAGAAGAGGACCGAGGCGTCGCAGCCACCCCACACCCGGGCGAGATAATAGAGTGAAAATGGCGCCTATTCAATGGGTAGGGCTGGTTTCAGGCGATTGGGGGGGCGCTGCCTCGGCGAGTCCCTGCTTCCTACAGAGCTGCGCACTCGCAGGGCCGGGCTCCGTCCATCCCGCTGGCCCCCCGGTGGTCGGCGCCAACGGGAGCCCTGTCCGTCGCCACCCGCGCGTGCGCAGCGGGTGGTCCCGGCTGTGCTAAACTGGCCGC
>CAZULB010000160.1:0-5073 GCA_964621155.1 uncultured bacterium
GCCAACCTCGCCAAGTGCCTGCTCTACGCGATCAACGGGGGACGCGACGAGGTCAGCGGCGATCAGGTCGCGCCGGCCTCTACGCCGGTCCAGGGTGACTACCTGGAGTTCAACGACGTGATCACTCGTTTCGAATCGAAGATGGATTGGCTAGCCGGCGACTACGTCAAAGCGATGAACATCAACCATAACAAGCACTACAAGTACGCCTACTAGCGCATCGAAATGGCGCTGCACGACTACGCGCCGCTGCGGACAATGGCCTTCGGCATGGCGGGGATGTCGGTGGTGGCGGACAGCCTCTCGGCGATCAAGCACGCGCGCGTCAAGGTGATCCGGGACCAGACCGGTCTCATCACCGATTACCAGACCGAGGGCACGTTCCCGGTGTTCGGCAACAACGACAACCGTGTCGATCAGCTTGCGGTGTGGACCGTCAGCACCTTCATGAAGAAGCTGCGGAAGTACCCGACCTACCGCAATGCGATGCATACGCAGTCGGTCCTGACGATCACCTCGAACGTGGTGTATGGGAAGGCGACGGGCAACACGCCGGACGGGCGGCGGCGCGGTGAGCCGTTCGCGCCTGGTGCGAACCCGATGCACGGCCGCGATAGTCACGGCATTCACGCGAGTGCCGCATCGGTGGCGAAGATTCCGTATCGCGACGCGCAGGACGGCATTTCGCTCACGGCGACGCTCGTTCCGGAGGGCCTCGGCCGGGTCGAACACGACCGTATCACCAACCTGGCCAGCATTCTCGACGCTTATTTCGGCAGCACCGGATTCCACATGAACGTCAACGTGCTGAATCGCGACACGTTGCTCGATGCCATGGAGCACCCGGAGAAGTACCCGAGCCTGACGATTCGCGTGTCCGGCTACGCCGTGAATTTCATCCGCCTGACGCGCGAGCAGCAGATGGACGTAATCAATCGCACCTTCCACGGAGCGTAAGCCATGGCTGAACCCACCGGCGTTTCCGCACCGTCGCTGGTCGCCAAGAGCCCCTTCGAGCTGCGGGTTGATCAGGGCGCGTCCGTTCCGGAGCAAGACGTCCGCGCGGCTCTGGCCAGCGGCGACATGGGCTTCCTGCACTCCTACACCACGGGCTCGGCCGTCGATGGGCCCGGCGTGCGAGTGGTGGCCTGGACGGCGGGGTGCATGTGGCGCTGCCGCTACTGCCACAACCCTGACACCTGGAAGATGACGAACGGGATTCCCGTGTCGGTGGCCCGCGCCGTTGAGGAACTCGGGAAATACAAGCACGGGCTCGCGGTGATGAAGGGCGGTTTCACGCTGAGCGGCGGCGAGCCGCTCATGCAGCACCGCTTTGCGGTCAAGCTGATGGCGGCCGCGAAGGCGATGGGCATCCATACCACCATCGAGACCAACGGCTATAACGGCGACAAGGTGAGTGACGCCGAGCTGCGGGAGATCGATCTCGTGATGCTGGGCGTGAAGTCATGGGGCGCCGAGCGTCACAAGGACCTCACCGGCATGGAGATCGATCACACGCTGGAGTTCGGCCGCCGTCTCGCAGCGCTCAAGCGACCCATCTGGATCCGTTTCGTCCTCGTCCCGGGACTGACCGACAACGCGGAGATCCTCAACGGCATCGCCGAATTTGCGGCCGGGCTTGGGAACGTCGAGCGCGTGGAAGTGCTGCCGTTCCATCAGATGGGCCGCTTCAAGTGGCACGCGCTGGGCCTGCCTTACTCGCTCGAGAGCACCGAACCGCCTTCGAAGGAGCTCATCGATACGACCCTGGGAATTTTCCGCGCGCATGGCTTGACGGCGTATTGAATGCCGTATTATTCGGCGCATGCCGAACATCAGCCGCAAGCAATTCCTCGGCCTCGGCGCAGCCCTGGCCGGCGCCACCGGCTTCGCGGGTCTCGACGCCTTCGAGGCACCCGAACCACCCCAAGTGCCCCAGGCATCGCCAGCGCTTGGTCCTGGGGCCGATCTCATCGTGCTGAATGCACGGGTGTTCACGATCGACCAGGCGATGCCGCGCGCCGAAGCGTTCGCCATCAAGGACGGCCGCTTCATGGCCGTCGGCTCCACCACCGCCATTCGAGATCTCGCGCGCCCGCAGACGCGCACGATCGACGCGGCTGGCGCGACGATCACGCCTGGCTTCATCGACTGTCATTGCCACGTGAGCGGCGTCGGCGAGTTGTTCAGCGTCAATGCGAACGTTCCGCGCGTGCGCGAGCTGCAAGCGAACCTCAAGGCCAGGGCAGACAAGACGCCGCCCGGCCAATGGGTCGAAGCGATCATGTTCGACGACACCAAGCTCGACGTGCCGCTGACGCGCAAGGAGCTCGACGAGGTCTCGCGCGATCATCCAATCGTCGTCGGCCACCGCGGCGGCCATACGAGCTGGTACAACAGCAAGGCTTTCGAGCTTGCGGGCGTGACGAAGGACACCCCGGACCCCGAACATGGGCGCTTCTTCCGCGACGAAAGCGGCGAGCTCACCGGCCGCGCCGCCGAGCTCGCCCGGAACGTTTTCAGCAAGGTGGGCACGCGCGAACGCTTCACACCAGAACAGCAGCGTGAGCGCGGCCGCCAGGGGATGGCCCACATCTCCAAACTGCTGACCGCGGCGGGCTTGACGTCGGTCCATGACGCCGGCGCCAATCGCGACCGCATTCTCGCCTATCAGGACGCGCGCGAGGCCGGCGAGCTGCGGCACCGCGCCGCTTATCTCGTCCGCGGCAACGAGACGTTCAACGGGTTCAAGGCCGCGGGCATCACCTACGGCTACGGCGACGACACGCTCCGGTGTACCGGGGTGAAGTACGGCGCCGATGGATCCGCGTCCGAACGCACCATGCGCATGAGCACCCCCTACGTCGGTACCAACGACTATGGGCTGCTCACCATGACGCAAAAGGAAATCGACGAAGCGGTGGAGGACGCGTGGCGCCACAACTTCCGCATCGCCATCCATGCCAACGGCGACACGACGATCGACATGGTGTTGAAGGCGTACGAGCATGTCCAGAAGCAGTGGCCGCGAAAGGACCCGCGCAATCGTATCGAGCACTGCTCGCTGGTCAACCCCGAGCTTCTGGCCCGCATCAAGGCCCTCGGCGTCATCCCGACGCCGTTCTGGACCTACGCGCACTACCATGGCGAAAAGTGGGGGTTCTACGGGCAGGAAAAGATGAACTGGATGTTCGCCCACCGCTCGTTCATCGACACCGGAATCCGTGTCGCCGGCGCGTCGGACTACGGGCCGGGCCCGTTCGAGCCGCTCATGGCCATACAAAGCATGGTTACGCGAAAAGATTTCGGTGGTAACGTCTGGGGGCCGAGGCAGCGCATCACCGTAGACGAGGCGCTGATGGTGGGCACCATCAACGGCGCCTACGCCTCGCACGAGGAACACGTCAAGGGCAGCATCACGCCGGGCAAGCTCGCCGACTTCACGATGCTTGAGAAGGATCCCCACGACGTCAACCCGGATGAGATCAAGAACATCAAGGTCCAGCGGACCGTCGTCGGAGGGAAGACGGTCTATGAAGCGTGAAGTATATGAGCGCTAAGGTAGGGGCGGACTTCAGTCCGCCCGCATCATGAGCGACGAGCGAAAATACCGTCAACGCGGGTATCAGGACGACGAGCGAGATCGCCGCCCTTCCGGCCAGCGGCCCGAGGGATCGGGCAAGCCCGAGCGCGAGCCGGGCGCGCCGGCAGGCGCCCGGCGGATCTCGTCGGAAGGCGCCCGCAATCCGCGCATGATGAGCTCGCGGCAGGTTGCCCGCTGCGCCCGTTGCGGCACCATCGTCGATCCACAGGTGATGTCGCGCAGCAAGTGCCCGAAATGCGCGGTCGACCTGCGGTCCTGCATCCAGTGCGTCAACTTCGACCCCGGCGCCAGCCTCGAGTGCGCCGTCAAGCTCACCGCGCGGGTGTCGCCAAAGGACACCGCCAACGATTGCCCCCATTTCAGCATCCGCACGACGTGGGAACGCGAGACTACCGCGGCCGTCAATAGCAACAACCCGAAGGAACCCAGCGGAGCGAAGAAAGCGTTCGACGACCTCTTTAAATTCTGACACGCGGTTCCCGGATCCCGGACCCCGGATCCCGTCATAATTGACCCATGGGACTTCTCTCTCCACAGGACGAGGCCACGCTCAAGCAGCACTTGTCCGTCATCACGCATCCAGTTCAACTCGTCCTCTTCACGCAAACCTTCGGCGGCTCCGAGAGCGGCACGGTGGCCAAGCAGGTCATCCAGGAGCTCACCGGGTTGAACGACAAGATCTCGCTCGTCGAGAAGAATTTCGTTCTCGACAACGATGACAAGGCCAAATACAAGGTCGACAAAGCGCCGGCAATCGTGGTCCTGAGCGACGGCATCGACACCCGCATGCGGTTTTACGGTGCGCCCACCGGGTATGAGTTCGTCGGACTTGTTGAGGCGATCATCACGGCCGGCACGGCCAAGATCGAGCTCGATCCCGAGACCATGAAGTGGATTCAGGCGGTCAACAAGCCCACGCACATCCAGGTGTTTTCGACGCCTACGTGACCGCATTGCCCGAGGGCGGTCGTCCTCGCACACAAGATGGCGGCGGCAAACGAGAAGATCACCGCTGACGCCATCGAAGCCACCGAGTTCATGGATCTGAGCCGCAAGTACAGAGTGACCGGCGTGCCGAAGACGGTCGTCAACGAGACGATCGAGATTCTCGGCGGCTTGCCTGAACAGGACTTCGTACGGGCAGCGCTGGAGTTACCAGAGCCCACGTAACACGAAGGGCACGAAGGACACGAAGGAATCTGATTTCAACGCGGAGGTGTCTGTTGGCCCTTGTCTTTAGAAAAGTATCCTTCGTGCTCTTCGTGTCCTTCGTGTTTTGTCTTTCGTCGGACGCCGTCGCGCAGTCCAAGAAGGTCTACATCTCCGTGGACATGGAAGGCATCAGCGGCGTGGTGGGCGACGATCAGACCAGCGCCGGCCAGCCGGAGTACAACCGTTCGCGCAAGCTGATGGCCGAGGACGCGAACGCCGCGATCCGCGGCGCGTTCGAAGGCGGCGCCACCGACGTG
>CAZULB010000161.1:0-5062 GCA_964621155.1 uncultured bacterium
TGGCCTTCGCCACCAGCTCCTTGCCGGTTCCGCTCTCTCCGGTGATCAGCACGGTCGCGTCCGTCGGTGCCACCTTGCGCATGGTTTCGAAGACAGCCGCCATCGCGGGCGACAGACCGATGATGGAGCTGAACCGGAAACGATCGTTGAGCGTGTCGCGCAGCGTCTCATTTTCACGCTCAAGGCGGCTCATCTTGAGCGTCTTGGCGACTGTCATCAGGAGCTCGTCACGCGAGATGGGCTTGGTCAGGTAGTCCGCAGCGCCGCGTTTCATCGCTTCCACCGCGGTCTCGACAGTTCCGAAAGCCGTGAGAATGATGACGGGGACAGAAGGATCGATGGCCTTGAATTCGCCCAGAAGCTCGATGCCGCTCTTGCCTGGCATCTTGATATCGGTCAACACCAGATCGGGACGCTGCGTCTGGAACACGGTCAGGCCCTGCGCCGCGGACGCGGCCGTGACCGCCGCATAATTCGCCTCCTCCAGCATGTACCCGATCACCTTGCGGATGCTTTCGTCGTCGTCGATCAGGAGGATGCGGTCGTTCATCGTGAACCCCGACCGGACGCGACCGGCAGCGTTACGCACACCGCGCATCCGCGTTCGGGCGCGCTGTCGATCTCGATGGTGCCGCCATGTTCGGTCACAATGGTGTACGAAATGGAAAGCCCCAGGCCGGTTCCGGTCTCGCGCGTGGTAAAGAACGGATCGAACACGCGCGGCAACACGTCGGCGGGAATGCCGGCGCCCCAGTCCTGAACCGTGATGGTAACCGCCGGATGAGAATCGCGCGTTGCACGCGTCCCTGACACTTCGATGCGCCCGTGGTCGGGGCTCGCCGCGATAGCATTCAACAGAAGATTGAGAAAGACCTGGTGCAGTTGCGCGGCGTCCGCCTGCACCATCGGAAGTTGCGGGTCAAGCCGTGTGCCGATGGCTATCGCGCGCGCTCTCGCGTCGATCTGCATCTGCGCGACGGATCGCTCCACCACCGCGGCGATATCCACTGGAGCGAGCGCCAGAGGGCGAGGTCGCGCGAAATTCAAGAAGTCGTCGACCACCGCACCCAGGCGTTTCGATTCTTTGCGCAACACCTCGAACAGCTCGCGCTTCCTGGAACCGGCCGGCGCGTCATCGCCGAGCAATTCCGCCACACCCTGAATCGACCCGAGCGGGTTGCGGATCTCGTGGGCAAGCCCGGCCGCCATCTGTCCGAGCGAGGAAAGGCGCTCGCTGCGCGCGAGCTCGCGCTGCAGCGCTTCACGCCGTTCGCGTTCGCGCCACTCGCGCTCGATGAGTACGCCCGTCATGAGGCCGATGGCCACGTAGAACACCATCTCGGTGTATTCGCCGATCAATGTGTGGTGGTCGTGCATGCGCAGCGCGTAAGGAATCGTGAGCGCCGTGATGGCGAGGGCCGTGGCCAGCCCGCCGCGCACCCCGAACCAGACCGCACCCAGGATGATGGGGATATAACAGAGTCGGCCGTGAATAGCGTGGAGCACGTGCGCGCCCGACGGCATCAGGAATCCGTAATGGAATGAAACGGTTGCCGCGGTCAGCGCAGCCAGCGCCAGCGCGAGCCAGGTGTTACGACGCATGTGTCTAATATAATGAATGGACTGTAGAATTCTCAACAATCTATCAGGGCGTCACCTTCCTGCCCCCGATGGGGAAGCATTGCACCCTGCATGACCTTCCACGCCCCGGTGGTGGAATCGAAGCCGTCATCGGGTCACTTGCACCCCCATGGCACCGCAGGCGGAAGAATGTTCCACCTGATGAGATCATGGCGTCCTCACGCACCGTTTGGCGAGTGATCAGGAACATCCCTACTGCCAAGTCAGCTTTTCGGAACAACTGGAACGTCCTTTGCCAATTGCGCCGCGACCGGCTCTCTGACGGCCGAAGTGTGTCCATTCAGACCACTCGCCGCCGGGGCCGTTTTCCATTCTCACGGGAGGTCAAACGTGCGTCGCGCAGCATTTCTGTCCGTGCTCATCGCCGGACTGGTCACTTCGCTCGTCGCTTCTGCCGCGGATCCGATCTCGGGCACCATCGAAGCCCGCAAGGTTGTCACCAGCGACAAAGGCCAGGAGCAGTTTGTCTCTGCGAACGAAGTTCGTCCGCAGGATGTCATCGAATACCGCCTGACCTACGCCAACAACGGCGCCGAGGTCGTGCACAACGTGTCGATCACCGATCCGGTTCCGGCCGGCGTTCACTACGTCGAGAAGACGGCGAAGAACGCGGCCAACACGCGTGTCGAGTTCTCGGTCGACAGCGGCAAGACGTTTCATGCCTGGCCCGTGAAGGTCACGAAGAAGAACGCGAGCGGTAAGGAAGTCACCGTCGACGCGACGCCGGACATGGTCACCCACATTCGCTGGACGTTGAACGGCGACCTCAAGCCGAAGGGCGAGGTCCAGTTCGCGTACCGCGCGCAGGTCAAGTAGGAGGGAATGAAGATGAATCGCAAACATCTCGTTGCCTTCCCGCTGCTGCTGATCACACTGCTCCTGGCGGCGTCTTCTGCTTTTGCGCAGACGACACCCGCGGGCACGCAGATCCGCAACCGCGCGTCGGCGACCTATCAGGACACCAACGGCAACTCGTACACGTCACTCTCGAATGAAGTGATCACGATCGTGTTGCCGGTCTACAGCCTTTCGATTCTGCCCGACGATTCGGGCCAGACGCCCCCGGTCACGCCCGCAATGTCGCAGAATGCCATCGGCGGGCAGACCATGTTCTACAGCTACACGCTGTCGAACACGGGTAACGACAACGACAGCTTCACGCTGATCCCGTTGATCGACGCCGCGAACACTACGATGACGCTCGCGCTTGCGAACGTCTCGATCTATCGCGACGTGAACTCGAACGGCGTCCTCGACGTCGGCGAGCCGGCGATCTCGACGGGTGGCGTAGGCGGCAATGTCGGTCCCATTGCGGCGGGCGCTTCGGTCAGCTTGATCGTTACGTATGCGGTTCCGGGAACGGCGACGGCGGGCCAGGTGGCCTACGTCGGCGTGAGCGGCACGTCGGTGGGCGACAACAGCAAGACCGACACGCGTAACTATCACCGCACGACGGTGGTGGCCGACGCGGTGCTGACGGCAAACCTCACCGGTGCGCCGGCGCTCGTGTACGAGGGCAACCAGATCAGCTACAGCTTCACCGGTTCCAACGCCGGCACGCAGACGGCGAACGGCGTCACGGTGACGTCGGTCGGCCTCACCGGTGTTCTCATGTACGACGTGCTTCCGGTCAACCCGGGCACGGGTAATCCGCTGGCACTTTTCGGCGCGCCAACAGGCACGCCCGCGGGCGGCACAGTGGTCTACTTGCCCAGTGGCAGCTCGACGGCGGGAAGCCCCGAAACCTGGAACTGGAGCACGACAGCGGCGGCGGGTGACATCGCCGTTGGTTACATCACCAGCGGTGGCATCATTGCCGGTCAGAATTATTCGTTTGGCTACCAGGTGACAGTGCCCCTCGGCATGACGCCCGGCGTGCTGAACAACACGGCGTCGATTGCATACGTCGACAACAACATCACGACGCCGAATCCGACCATTGCAACTTCGAACAACGCGCCCGTCACCATCGGAACGATTGCCAGCGTGAAAATCGGTCCGTCGGGTAACCCGGGTGCCGGCACGCCGCCCAACTACAACGACGACGTGCAGACCATCGCGAGCGCTTTTGCAAACACGACAGTCTCGTTCACGAACACCGTGCGCAACGACGGCAACACCACCGACGCGATCAACGTGTCGCTCTCGGGTACGTCGACGATTCCGGGCACGTGGACGACGATCTTCTATCAGGCTGACGGCGTTACGCCACTCACCGACACGGACTTCGACGGCACGCCGGACGTGGGCCCGCTTGCGCCCGGTGCGTCGATTGACGTGGTGGTCCATCTGTTGATTCCGGGCACGCAGGCGGCAGGCGGTCCGTTTGACGCCGTCATCCAGGCGACGTCCGCGGTCGACAACACCAAGAACAACCTGACCACCGATCGCATCACGGCGGTGATACCGGCCGGCGTCGATATCGGTAACTATGACGGCGCCAACGGCACCACTAATAACGCGCTGGTCAACCAGAACACCAATCCGGGAACGACTGTCGACTTTGCACTCGATGCCATCAACAACGGCGGCTCGAATGACAACTTCACGTTGTCGTCGAGCGTGCCGGCGGGCTGGAGTGCGACGTACTACGTCGATGCCAACGGCAACGGTGTGCTTGACCCGGCTGAAAACACTCCGGTGGTTTCGACCGGTCCGGTTGTTTCCGGTGCGGAAGCTCACCTCATCGCGCGCGTCAGCGTTCCTGCCGGCGCTGCGCCCGGTGTCAACGGCGTTTCGTTCACGGCGACCTCGTCGGTCAACGTGACGCGCAGCGACACCATCGCCAACTCCGTCACCATCAACTCGTTCGCGTCAGTCGACTTTGCGCCTGACAACGCCGGTAATGCGACGGCAGGTGGCACCATCAACTACGCGCACACGCTGACCAATAACGGCAACGTGAGCGACACATTCGATCTCACCTACACGTCCTCACAGGGATGGACGTACGTCTTCCTCGACGCGGGCAATTCACCGATCTCGAGCGTCACGCTCGCACCCGGTGCCAGCGCGCCTGTCAATGTTCGCCTTACGGTTCCTGCCGGTGTCTCGGTGGGTACGGTGGAAGTGGGCGTCATGACGGCGACGGGGCAGGCATTCCCGGCAGCTACCGACAACGCCACCGACGTGACGACCATCACGGCGGGCAACCTGAGCCTGACCAAAACGGTCAGCCCCTCGGGTGACCAGGTGCCGGGAACCGATCTCAGCTACACGGTCGACTACCAGAACCTGGGTGCCACCACGCTCAACACCATCGTCGTGTACGACGCAGTGCCGGCGTGGACGCAGTTCAAGGTCGGTTCGGCCGTGACGGGCACAGCGCCCGCCACCATCACCGGCATCGCAGTCAGTTACTCCAACAACCATGGAGCCACCTGGGTGTATGCGCCGGCGAGCGGCGGCGGCGGTGCGCCGG
>CAZULB010000162.1:0-4975 GCA_964621155.1 uncultured bacterium
GAGCAACACTCCGAGCACGTCGAAGAGCGCCTCGACGGAAAACGGCTTGCCGAGAAACTGATCACAACCGGCCTCGGCAAACGTCTGTCGATCGTGGTCGAATGCGCTCGCCGTCAGGGCGATGATGCGCGTGCGAAGATTTCCAAAGCGAAACATGGCGTCGTGAGTGCCTGGCGTTGGGCGTTTGGGTTCGTGTTCCTCTGCTACGATCAGAGATTCACGTCGACGTCGTTGACCCCGTCCCCGACGGTCACCTTCATGGCGCGATCTCCGAGGTCGGGATGCCATACGCGCAGCGTATATGTGCCGTTGGGAAGCTCGGGGAAGTCGTAGGTGCCGTTTTCACCGGGCTGCGTCACGAAGGGCGAATCCACCACGAGCACATACGCGGACATGGTCGAGTGAATGTCGCAGAACACCTGCACCACGCCCGGCTTGTCGAAGGTGACGGCCTTGGACTTGCCCTTGCCGTAGTATCCGAGGTCGAACTTTTTTGTTTTCGAGTACGAGAACACGTTGTGATAGACGAGGTCCCCGTTGGGGAAGTCCACCGTGGTTCCGACGGAAACGCCCAGCACGTGCGGTTCGAAAGCCTGATTGATCTGTTTGAGTTGCGGTTTGCCGCCCGGGCGCAACTGGATGCGCGTGTTGGGACCTTCCAGATACACGACGACGTCGCGCGGTGTGGTCCCGCGGGACCGCGACGCTCCCGTGCCGGCGCCGGCGGAGTTGAGCGTTCCCGCGTACGGGTCGAGCGTCGACGATTGCATCGCGCCCGCGTCGCTCACGATGCGAACGGTGCCGCGCAACTCGCCCGCCACGGCGGAGGTGGCAAGAATTGACCACAATGCGGGGACCAAAAGCAGCCACCACCGCAGTCGGCGCGGACGGCGGCCAGAACGACGGTTTCGGAACGGCATTTTTCTCATAGCGCGTTCACTTCCATGGTGTTGAATGCCGGGTGCGGCGTCGGCACCTGGCCGCGCGGCGTCCCGGGCGTCGGAAACAATTGCCGGGTGAATGGATCCAGAGGAAGTTGAGCAACTGACATGCCGCAGTGGGAAATGCCGGGCTGCAACCGGCCATTACCGTCCCTTTCGGGACACGATTTTTCTCGCAACGGGAAGTGGGCCTGGCGGTTTAAGATAGTGAGATGAGCATTACCCAACGTCGGTTACTCCGGATGGCCGGCGCCATTGCCCTCCTGTCACTGGCCTGTCAGAAACAAGAGGCCGCTCCTCTATATGAGGAAGTCGCGGTCGAGCGGCGTACCATCCAGGTGAGCGCCTCGGCGTCGGGCGTGATTGAACCGGTCACTGCGATCGATGTGAAATCGAAAGCATCGGGCGAGATCCTCGACCTCCCTGTCGACACCGGCGACGACGTCAAGGCGGGACAGCTCCTGGCGAGCATCGACACGCGCCTGCCGAAGAACGATCTCGAGCAGGCACGGGCCGATCTCCAGGTGGCGAATGCAACCCTCAGCAACGCGGGTTTGAAGCTCGCACGCGCCGACACGCTGGTGGCCAGCCAGGGCATCACCGCGGAGCAGCACGAGGATGCGCGCCTCGCGTACGTGCAGGCGCAGGCGCAGGTGGTGCGAGCACAATCAACACTCTCCAATGCGCGCGACGCGATGGACGACACGCGCGTGCGCGCGCCGGTGAGTGGCACCATCATCGCGAAGAACGTCGAGCTGGGCACTGTGATCTCGTCGCCCACCAGGGACGTGGGGGGCGGCACCGTGCTCATGCGCATGGCGAATCTGGACACGGTGCAGATCCGAACTCTCGTCGACGAAACCGATATCGGCAAGGTGCAGCCGGGAATGGAAGCGGCTATCACCGTGGATGCCTATCCCAACCGTCCCTTCCTGGGACGCGTGCTGAAAATCGAACCGCAGGCGACGGTGCAGCAAAACGTCACCATGTTTCCCGCGCTGGTGCGCATCGCCAACCCGAATCATCTGCTGATGCCCGGTATGAACGCCGAAGTTCAGATTCAGGTGGGCACGCGCGAGAACGTGCTCGCGATTCCGTATGCGTCGCTGCGTACGCCGCGCGATGTGGCGTCGGCGGCAACCGTGCTCAATCTGAATCCGCAGGCAGTGCAGCAGGAGTTGAATCAAGCGCGACCGGAAGTCGCGTCCGCGGCGAGCGCTGAGGGTAAGGCCGACTCCACCACGGCCGCGCCGCCGGATACGGCGAGGACGCGGCGCGGACAGAAGCCGGGCGGTTCCGACAGCATCCATGGCGCCGCGCGTCCGGCCAGCGCCGCGACACCGGGTGAAGGCGGCGGCGGTTGGCGCAATGGCGGCGCAGCGGGTGCAGGACAGTGGCGTGGCGGTGGCGGAATGGGTGGAGGTGGCGGAATGGGCGGTGGCTTCCGCGCGCGCGGTCTCGGCGGGCGTTATATCGTGTTCGTCACGCGCGACGGAAAGCCGACTCCCGTCAACATCAAGACCGGTCTCACCGACCTCGACTACGTTGAAGTGGTCGAGGGCTTGAGCGAAGGTGACAGGGTGATCGTGCTGCCGAGCGCGTCACTGGTCAATTCGCAGAAGGAAATGCGCGACCGCATCCAGCGCATGACGGGCGGTGGCGGGATTCCCGGCATGCAGCAACAGGGAAGCGGACAGAAACCGCCGCAACGCTGAGATGTTGTTCAAAGAAGTCATGCGCGTGGCGCTGCAGGCGCTGCGCAACAACCGCCTGCGATCGCTTCTCACCATGCTCGGTATCATCATCGGTGTAGCCGCCATGATCACCATGGTGGCGCTGGGACAGGGAGCTCAGAAATCGGTCCAGGGTCGCATCGAGTCCCTTGGCCCCGATCTTCTCACCGTTTATCCCGGACAGCAATTTCGCGGCGGTGTGGCCCAGGGCAGCCGTGTCAGCCTGACCGTGGATGACGCGGTGACATTGGGCCGTGATGCGCGCTACATAAATGCGGTCGTCCCCGAACTCACCAGCAACATGCAGATCAAGGCCGGCAACCAGAACGCCAACGTCAATATTGTCGGCACGACTCCCAACTACACGCAGGTGCGGCGCTTCACGCTGACCGCCGGGCACATGTTCAGCGCCGGCGACGACAACGCGCGCGGCCGCGTCGCGGTGTTGGGGGCGTCCGTGCCCGGCATGCTGGGATTGAATTCCACCGCGGCCGTCGGCAGCGAGATTGAAGTTGGTGGTGTGCAATTCGAAGTGCTGGGCGTGCTGGCCGAGAAAGGTTCGCAGGGATCTTTCCAGAATCTCGACGAGCAGGTGCTGATTCCACTCCAGACCGCCCGCTATCGCGTCATGGGAACCGACCGGCTGCGGGCCATCACCGTGCGCGTCGCGGACATGAGCGACATGAACCTGGCCATGATTGAGGTGGAGCGCGTGCTCCGGCGCGAACACAAGATCCGCCCGGGCATGGACAACGACTTTCAGCTGCGCCGCCAGGCCGATCTGCTTTCGACCCTCGAGGACACCACCAAGACCTTCACGCGCCTTCTGGCCGGTATTGCCGCGGTGAGCCTGTTGGTGGGCGGGATTGGAATCATGAACATCATGCTCGTGTCGGTAACGGAGCGCACGCGCGAGATCGGTGTGCGCAAGGCACTCGGCGCCACGCGCAAGGTGATCCTCACCCAGTTCCTGGTCGAAGCGCTTGTGCTGTGCCTGTTGGGTGGAACCGCCGGCGTGCTGCTGGGCTCGGTGGGTGCGGTGGTGCTGGCCAAGATGAATTCGTGGAACACGAGCGTTTCACCCATCGCCATCGGGCTCGCGTTTGTTTTCAGCGGGCTTGTCGGTGTCTTCTTCGGAATGTGGCCGGCGCGACGCGCCGCCAATCTCGATCCAATCGACGCGCTGCGCTACGAGTGATAGGCCGGCACCGGCTCGGCATTCTCGTTCCTGGACTCCTCGTGCATCTTCAGAAAGAAACCCACCGCGAACCGTCGTGCCGCCAGCGGAATTTCTTCGCCCTTCAACCCGCGCGGATATCTGGATCGCGGCAGCGCCCGATCCGGATGCAGTAGTGGATGTCGTATCAAGTACTGGGCCAGGCTATGCGCTTCTTGATACTTGGAAGTGGAAATCGGGTCGCACCAGCGCTATACTGGCCGCATCCGTCGCCCTACGGGTTTTTTCTGGCCGCAGCTATTCGAAAATTTCAGCAGTGACTGCCACCGCGCAGTCCTAGAAGAGGCCACTATGAAACAAAGGCTACGATTGGCAATCGCAACCGCGAGCCTGGTTGTAATCGGGATCTCGTCGCAGGCAAACGCATTCAATCTGCGCGTTCCGCAGGTTCCTGTTCTCGGCGGGACGCTCCAGGGTTATCTCAATTCGAAAGGTGAGTCGATCAACGTGCTCACCGACCAGATCGACGCCCAGGTATTTTCGCAGTCAGCGTCCGGCAACGCGCTCCTCACGTTGATGGTCGAGCTGACCGGCAACCCGGCCTCGAACACCTTTGGTATCTACAACGCCGGCCTGGTCGCGCCGCCGCTCTACCAGGTGTTCCCGGGCGTGGCGACCGCGGGCTGGTTTGCGTCGATGAGTTTCCGCAACTTTCCCGCGCGCGTCATCGTCAATCTGTTTGATCAGGATGGAGCCCTTATGGGGACGACGACGTACCTGGGCATCACGCCCGACTCGTTCGGATTCTACATTAACGGCCCGGGTGGAGTTTTCTACTCGCAGGATGCCCGCAATCCGGGCTCGCAGGCGCAGATTCTGGCATACCAGGGAACCGGCATCAACGCCGGCGAGTGGTGGCTTTGCTTCGAGGACACGGCGGCGAGCGCGGGCGGCGACATGGACTACGACGATGCGGTTTGCATCCTCGAGTCCGTCAATCCGCTGGCCACGGTGCCGTCGACCATCGGCGGCGTGAAGGCGCTGTACCGCAACAAGTAGGTTTTGTAGCAGAGTTTTGTGGCAAATGGCCGCCTTCCGGGGCGGCCATTTCCATTCTTGATTGG
>CAZULB010000163.1:0-4970 GCA_964621155.1 uncultured bacterium
TGAGCGTGGGCTCGATCATCTCGAGACGGGCGGTGCTGGGAAGGTCGGCGGAGACATACCGGTACGCGCCAAACATGGCACCGGCCGCGAGCACCAGAAGGCCGGCCGCCAACTGGCGTGTGGTGAAGCGTCCGCCGACTCTCTTGCGGGCCATGCGGTTTTCCTCCGGCGTGGGCGGAGCAGGCGGCGGGTCAGGCCGGCCTGCGTGGGGTTCGCGAGTGTCGTCGTTCGTCATACTTCGAGGGCGATCGCCGTTGGGCCGCAAGCGGCGTGCCGGTAGCCCCAAGATAACACGCGTCCAGGAATTCCGGCCATGCTTTACGGCGCCGCAACCCGACTGCTATGATCGCCCCTGACAACAATTTGTCCATCTCAACCCGCACGAGGCATCCAGCGCCATGACGCGAAAGAACGACGGCCCCATACTCGGTGTCGAAGAACAGATGGCCGTCATCCGGCAGGGTGCGGTCGAAATCATCCCTGAAGACGACCTGAGGAAGAAGCTCGAGCGCTCGCTCAAGGAGAAAGAGCCGCTCGTCATCAAGCAGGGTTTCGACCCGACGGCGCCCGATATCCACCTCGGTCACACGGTGGGGCTTCGCAAACTGCGACAATTCCAGGATCTCGGCCACACGGTCGTATTCCTGATCGGTGACTTCACCGGGATGATCGGCGATCCCAGCGGGCGCAGCGATACGCGCAAGCAGCTCACCCACGAGGTGCTGGTTGAAAACGCGAAGACGTACACCGAGCAAGCCTTCAAGATCCTCGATCCCAGACGCACCGTGGTCGATTTCAACAGCCGCTGGCTCGCCAAGATGGAGTTTGCCGACGTCCTGCGCCTGACGGCCACCCAGACGGTGGCGCAGATGCTCGAGCGCGACGACTTTGAGAAGCGCTACGAAGCGGGGCGCCCCATCAGTCTTCTGGAATTCGTGTATCCGCTGGCACAGGGCTATGATTCGGTAGCACTCAACGCCGACGTCGAGATCGGGGCCACCGAGCAGAAGTTCAACCTGCTCATGGCGCGCGAAATTCAGCGCGCCTACGGCCAGGAGCCCGAAGTGATTCTCACGCTGCCGATCCTGGAGGGCATCGACGGCGTCGAGAAGATGAGCAAGTCACTGGGGAACTACATTGGAATCACCGAGGCGCCGGAAGAGATTTACGGAAAGACGATGCGTATTCCCGACGGATTGATCATGAAGTACTTCGAGCTGGTGAGCTCCTGCACGCCGGCGCAGCTGGGTGAGGTGCGCCAGGCACTCGCAGATCCGTCCACCAATCCGTCCCATTTGAAGCGCGAGCTGGCGCGTAACCTGGTGACGCAGTTCCACGACGCTGACGCCGCGCAAGCCGCCGAAGCGCACTTCAACCGACTCTTCGTGGCGCACGAACGCCCCGAGGAAACGCGCCGGGTCGAGATGGAGGCGCCCGAGGGCTCCCTGTGGGTGGTGAAGGCGTTGACCGGCGCCGGGCTGTGCGAAACGTCGTCGGCCGCGCGGCGCATGATCACCCAGGGGGCGGTTCGTATCGACGGCGAGAAGCTCTCCGACGAGAACCTCAAGCTCGCGCCGCGCAAGGAGCCTTACGCGGTACAGGTTGGCAAGCGCGGCTTCGCCGATATCGTCGTCCGCTAACGCCCCGCCCGCCCCGAAAAAACGCCGGGAACCGGCGCAAACCAGCACGGTACAAGGCTTGACCCTGCTGGAGGCCTTGCGTATACTCCGCCTCTTCGAGGCGCGACGCGCCCGCGGATGCACGCAGGGGCGTCCGTGTGTGGCGACAACCGCGCCCTTCCGTCTGTAAAGGAGACGTACATGTCCACTTTCGATCGCACCGTCGTCGGCGACGTGACCGTACTGGCCCCCAAGAAGAACCTGGTGGGCAAGGAAGAAACCCAGGAACTTCTGGCCGCCATCGACGAAGTGGCTGCGAAGGGAACCCCCAAGGTCGTCGTCGATCTCGGCAAGATTTCCTATGTAAACAGCGTGGGCCTCGGATCGCTGGTGCGCGCGCGCACGACGTGTGTCAACCGCCAGGGTTGGTTCCGCCTCGCGCGCGTGGGTGACCGTATCAACGCGATCTTCCTGGTCACCAAGCTCGTGCTCATTTTCGATACCTTCGAAACCGTTGATGAAGCGGTCAGTGCTCCCGCCAAGGGCGGCGCGCAGAGCGCGTAGTACACGGCACAGCTGGAAACAAGAAAACCCGCGGTCTTGCGACCGCGGGTTTTCTTTTTGCCGTGCGGGCCGTAACGCCTACGACTTGCGTCCGGTGATCCTCATTCCGTAGAACGAGCGATAGACGAAGAACAGCGCCACCACGAACAGTGCGACGCCCACCCAGCGGGTGACGTCGGGATTGGATACGCCGATCTCGACGGCCAGAAGGCCGAACAAAGTCGTGAACTTGATGATCGGGTTCAATGCCACCGAGGACGTGTCCTTGTAGGGATCGCCCACCGTATCTCCTACCACCGTGGCCGCGTGCAGGTCGCTGCCTTTGTCGTTCAATTCCACTTCCACGATCTTCTTGGCGTTGTCCCACGCGCCGCCCGCGTTCGCCATGTACACGGCCTGGAACAGGCCGCTCACCGCGATCGACACCAGGTAGGCGACGAAGAAGATGGGATCGAAGAACGCGTATGCCAGCGTCAAACAGAAGATCACGATGAAGATGTTGAACATGCCCGACTGCGCGTACTGCGTACAGATCTTCACCACTTCCTTGGACTTTTCGATCGACGCCGCCTCGGCGGAATCAATCTTGATGTTCTTCTTGATGTACTCCACGGCGCGGAAGGCACCCGTCGTCACGGCCTGCATCGACGCGCCCGTGAACCAGTATACGGTGGCGCCGCCCATGAGGAGTCCGAGCAGCACGCGCGGCTCGACCAGCGACAGCGTGAACGCCTCACCCATGTGCTGCTGCAGGAGCAGGATGATGGAGAAGATCATGGTGGTGGCGCCGGCGACGGCGGTGGCGATCAGCACCGGTTTGGCCGTGGCCTTGAAGGTATTGCCCGCGCCGTCGTTGTCTTCCAGGAAATGCTTGCCCTTGGCGTAGTCGGGCTTGAAGCCGAACTGGCTCTCCACTTCCTTCGACGCACCGGGCGTGGTTTCGATCTGCGAGAGCTCGAAGATGCTCTGCGCGTTGTCGGTCACCGGGCCGTACGAATCGACGGCGATGGTGACCGGTCCCATGCCGAGGAGACCGAACGCCACCAGGCCGAAGCAGAACACCGCTTCGTGCGACATGATTGAATCCAGGCCCATGCCCGACATGATGTAGGCGATGAGCAGCATCACGGCGAGGGTGAGCGCCTTCCAGAACACCGAGAAGTTGCCGGCCACGAGTCCCGAGAGAATCGTGAGCGACGCTCCGCCTTCGCGCGAGGCGGCCACGATTTCCTTGGTGTGGCGCGAGCCCGAGCTTGTGAACGCTTTGGTCAATTCCGGAATCAGCGCCGCGGCCAGCGTGCCGCAGGAAATGATCGTGGAGAGCTTCCACCACAGTCCGCCGCCCAGGCCGCCCAGCATCCACTGCGAGACCAGGAACGTGACTGCGATCGACAGCAGTGACGTCAACCACACCAGGCTGGTGAGCGGTGCTTCGAAGTTGATCTTCTCCTTGTTCGCATTCTGCGAGCGGAAGACAGCTTCGTTCACGCTGAACGACACGATGGAGGTGACGATCATGAGAATGCGCATGGTGAAGATCCACACCAGCAGCTGCGCCTTGTACTCCGGCATGACGGCCAGTGCGATGAAGGAGATCAGCGCGACGCCGGTAACGCCGTAGGTTTCGAAGCCGTCGGCGGTGGGACCCACCGAGTCGCCGGCGTTGTCGCCGGTGCAGTCCGCGATCACACCGGGGTTGCGCGGGTCGTCTTCCTTGATCTTGAAGACCACCTTCATGAGGTCAGAACCGATGTCGGCAATCTTGGTGAAGATACCGCCGCCGATACGCAGCGCCGACGCGCCCAGCGACTCGCCGATGGCAAAGCCGAGGAACGAGGCGCCGGCCGCTTCGCCGGGGACAAAGAGCAGAATGATCAGCATCATGATGAGCTCGACGCAGATCAGGAGTACGCCGATGCTCATGCCCGCCGTGAGGGGCACTTCGTACACCGGCAGTGGCTTCCCGCGCAGCGACGCAAACGCCGTGCGGCTGTTGGCGTACGTGTTCATGCGGATACCGAACCACGCCACCGAGTACGAGCCCAGGATGCCGATCACAGACCACATCAGGATGAGGGCGACGCGTCCTGCGCCCAGGTGCGAAAGCACGCCGAAGTAATAGATGAGACACACGCCGATGAAGATCTCCAGGATCACCAGCAGACGGCCCTGTTGCAGGAGGTAGGTCTTGCACGTCTCATAAATGATGTTCGAGACATTGGCCATGCTGGCATGGACGGGCATGCGTTTGACCTTGCTGTACATGGCGAGTCCGAAGCCCATGCCGAGCAGGCATACCGCCAGGCCGATGTAGAGCAGCGTCAGCCCGCTTACGGTCATGCCGAAAAGCGAGTAGGACGTGTCGATGGCCGGAATCTGGAGGTCGAGCTCGGACGCGTGCGCGGCGACCGGGGCCAGAATGCCGGCCAGGACGACGGCGCACAACCACACGAGCACGGCGTACGTTTTCGTCGCCCGCGCTCCGGGGAAGCGTGTCATTCGCAACATGGTTTCTCCTCGTCAGGGTGGCTCCGGAGGACACACCATTCCATGGTGCGCTACCGGGGAACCGTTGATTTCGCTTGGGTCAAAGGCTCGGCTTGGGCCGAGGGATAAGGCCCGGGATGGTAGCGTAGGTCCGGGGAGCCGTCAAGGCTTCGTCCGAGGACACGGAGTGCAGGAGAGGATAAACCGCCGCGCGGAGACTTGCCGAGGCGCGGCAATACCAAATAACAAAAAGGCCGCCCGGACGGCGGCCCTTCGCTACCTGTTGAGCTGAAAGGTGAT
>CAZULB010000164.1:0-4909 GCA_964621155.1 uncultured bacterium
GCCATGAGCACGATCAGCAGCGCGATCATCTTCTTCATGCCGGACCTCCACTGGCAAGCACACGCAAATCTTCGGGGACGGGCGCGTCGATGGTCAAGGTCTGTGCGGTGAGCGGGTGTACGAAACGCAGGCGTTGGCAGTGCAGCGCATGGCGGTCGAGGAGAAATGCCGCGCGACAGCGCGGCGTCGGGCCCTGGCGCAGGAGCTCGTCACGGAGGTCTCCCGAAAGAGCATAGATCTTGTCGCCCACGATCGGATGACCGATGTGAGCCAGATGGACGCGAATCTGATTGGTTCGACCGTGCTCCGGCGTCACCCGCAGCGTCGTGAGCTCGTGTCCTTCGTGGGCCCGTGTACCCATCACTTCATAACGCGTCCGAGCCGGCTTGCCGCCTTCGCCGACAATTCGCTTGGGAAGATAGGTGGCGCGGTCGTTGGCTTTGCCGTACTCGTATTCGACGGGATATTGGTAGCGCGCGTCCACTTTCGCAATCGGGGCGTCGATCACAGCCGTGCTTCCGGGGCCGCCGGCGACGCGCCCGTACACGATCGCCAGATACTGCTTCTCCACCTCACCGCGCTCGAACATTCCCGCCAGCAGCCGGTTGGCCGAACGGTGCCTGGCCAGCATCACCACGCCGCTGGTCTCGCGGTCGAGCCGGTGCGCGAGGTTCATCTTCGCTCCGTAGTCGGCGCGCAGGCGCGCGATCAGCGTATTGACGATGTAGATCCCGCACGCGTGCACCGGAATGTTTCCCGACTTCGACACGGCGAGATAGTGCTCGTCTTCGAACAACACGGTGTAGCGGTCGTCGACCGGCGGTTCATGGTGCCAGATCGTGTATTCGACCGCGTCGTTCTTGGCCACTGCGTGCGACGTCTCGACGGTCGCACCGTTCACGCGCACCCACTCATCCTGGACGCGCTTCGTCCATCCTTCCGCGGTGTGATACGGAAAGCGATGCGCCAGGAACTCGACGATCGTCCACCCCGAGCGGTACGAATCGACCTGGCAGGTGAGTGTGAGTTGCTGCTTTTCCATCAAAGGCTGTGGGACGAAAGCGTGACGCCGGTCATGATAAGACAACACCGCTTACGGTGCCGGGCAAAAATGACGAAGGCCCCTTCACCGAAGAAGGAGCCTCCGCCACTACTTCCTACAGGACGCCTCGGCGCCCATCCCTCAATCCAAATCGATCTCGTGCGTCCAGCCGTGCGGATCCGGCGCGTCGCCGGTCTGGAGCGACAGCAGCGCATCGCGCAGCTTGCGGGTCACAGCACCGACTTCGGTCGGTGATCCATATTGTATCAGTTTGTTGCCGTGCTGGATGGCCGACACCGGCGTGATGATTGTCGCCGTTCCGATGAGACCGGTTTCCACGAAAGTGGGAAGTTCGGCCACTTCGATGGGACGGCGCTCCACCTTCATGCCCATGTCACGGGCCAGCTCCATCAGGCTCTTGTTGGTGACGCTGTCGAGAATCGACGGCGATTCGGGCGTGACGTACGTACCGTCGCGCGTGATCGCGAAAAAGTTGGAGCTGCCCGACTCGTCAACGTAGCGCTTGGTGCGTGCGTCAAGGAAGAGCACCTCGGAGAATCCCTTGTCACGCGCTGCCCACGTGGCGCGCATGCCCGCCGCATAGTTGCCGCCCGTCTTGGCGTCGCCGAGGCCCTCGGGCGCCGCGCGGTCGACGTGTTCCTCGACCACGATCTTCACGGGCTTCAAACCGGAGCGGAAGTACGGCCCCACCGGCGTCACGAAGACCACGAACATGTATTCGCGTGAGGGCTTGATGCCCACGGTTCCGGTGACACCTATAAGGAGCGGGCGAATGTAGAGCGACGCACCGCTACCGTAGGGCGGAATGAAGCGGCGGTTGAGCCGGACGGTACGGTCGCAGCCCTCAACAAAGAGCTCTTCCGGCGGAGCCGCCATGAGAATTTTCTCCGCCGTGTGCGCCATGCGACGCGCGTTCTCTTCGGGACGGAAGGACAGTGCACGGCCGTCCTTGGTCTCGTAGACCTTCATGCCTTCGAAGCATTCCTGGCCGTAGTGCAGGCACGTCGACGCCAGGCTGATCGAGATCTTGTCGTCCTCGACAACCGTGCCGGCGTCCCATTTGCCATCCTTGAAGTAGTATTCGAGATGGCAATCCGTCTTGATGTAGTCGAACGGAAGCTCGCCCCACTTGAGGTCGGCCTTGGCCATGGTTTCCTTCATCGTGGCACTTCCCGGGTGACAGATCGCGGAGAAAAAGAGCGGCGGCAAACCGCAGTTGAGTACACTCAACGATACCTTCACGGCGGTGCCCGCGTCAATCCTTATATCCCCCTCACGGGCGGAACGCCGCGCGGAGCGCTCGGAATTTATCGCATGGCGACGCCGCGGAGCCGATTTCGGGGCGTTTGGGCCGCGGCGGCGAGTCTATGCTTGCGTGCCGTTCCGGGTGTGCATTAGTGTGCCGCATTGACCATGTTCAAGATCACGCGCAAACAGTCATTCACCAACGACACCTTCCTCTTGGAATTCGAGCTGCCGGCCGTCGCCGAAAAAGCGCGGCCCGGCCAGTACGTCGACATCCATTTAAATCCGGACGCGCGCGCCATCACGCTGCCGGTGACGGGTGTGGATAAGTCGGCGGGCACATTTTCGATCGTGGAGCAGGGGCGCGATCTGCCCAGCGAGCAGCTCATGGTGCTCAACGCCGGCGAAGAGGTGTTCCAGATTCGCGGGCCGCTGGGCGGCGGCTGCGAGTTCGACGCCGACGGCAAGGTGGTGCTGATGGGAGAAGACATGGGTGTGGCGTCGCTCCTGTGGCGCGCCCAGCAGTATCGCGCAGCCGGAGCCTACGTGATCGTGATCCTCGGTTTTGCATCACGCGACCGCGTGTTCTGGCAGAACGAATTCGGTGAAGTGGCGAGTGAGCTCTACATCGCCACGCTTGACGGCTCCTTCGGCGTCACCGGACGCGTCACGGGAGCACTCCAGGCCGTGTGCGAAACGCACAAAGACATCGAGCGCATCGTGATGATCGGTCGCCTCAAGACCATGAAGCGCGGCGCCAAGATCGCCACCGATTTCGGTATCGACGCGCGCGTCTCCTTCGACGCCATCCGCAATCCCATCGGCACGCCCAGCGTGTTCGATCAGGACGAGCAGGCCAAAGATGTGTTCATGTTTGCCCGCGCCGCCGAGCTCAACGCCGAAGACGTCGACTTCGACAAGCTCATCGCCCGCGAGAAGGCAATTTCCGACGAATCTGCTACCGACGAAGATAACGGTTCGCGCAACGCATCGCGCGCGACATAGTTTTTTCGAGCACGTTTGCGCCAAGAGAAAAGGCGCCCGGCATCAACCGGGCGCCACTTTTTTGGGAAACTCGATGCTGCGCTTCAGCGATAGAGTGACTTCACACTCCCCCATGTCGACGGTTCGACAGCGTGAGGATCACAGTTACCCGCACCGCCGATATCAGCAATGCCGCCCGACGCGGTCAATTCGGCAAACGTGCAATCGGTGTAGATAATATCGGGAAACGCATCCGCCGCGACTATTTGTGCCGAGCCCGCTGCATAGATCGCGAGAATATTTCCGAGCACAATGCTCCCGGTCAAACACTGACCGTACCCGAGCGATAGATCGAGGTTCAACGCGCCCACAGGAACATATGGAGTATTGAAACCGAAGAACGAGGTCCCTGCGGGAAACGCCGCCTTGAAACGGGATCCAGTTGCGCCGTTCGCAAACTTGTGAATGACCGCCGCGTCGGCGTTGAACACACCCGCGGCGCCAAGGTTGCACGAGTTCCCGGACGCATCACTGTATATGCTGATCAGGTCCGCCATCGCACCGTTAGCGATCACTAATATACAGATGATCAATAGCAGTGTTCGTTTCATCGCGCTCACCGATCCTGGCTAGCGATACAGCGCTTTTACGCTCCCCCACGTCGATGGTTGCGTGGCAACCACCTCGCCGCAGGCACCGGGCGTGCCAACATAAGCGGAGCCGCCAGTCGCGGGTTTTTCCACGAACGAGCAATCGGCATAGTAAAGATCGATGGACAAGTCAGCATGAACGACCCGGAGAGTGCCTACTCCGTAGATCGCATTGATCGTCCCCAGCACGATGTCTCCCGACCGGCAAGCCCCGTACGCCATCACCAGGTCATTACCAGTGCACGGCCCCGGATCGCACGATTGCAAGTATGACGAATTGAAACCGAAAAACGCCGTGCCAGCGGGAAATGTGATATTGAAGCGAGACCCTACCGCGCCCGAGGCGAACTTGTGAATGACAGTCACGTTGGGACTGAATTGGCCGGCTATGTTTCCGAGATAACACGACTGACCTGTGGCATCGCTGTAGATGCCGATGTGGTCTGCCATCGCAACACTGGAAATCAAAAGGAGAGAAACCAGCAGCAGGAGTATTCGCTTCATAGTTCTGCCTCCCAGGGATCGCATGCACTGCTTCCGGGAATGAACCGACGCCCATCCATGTCTCTGCCGGCGTGCATAAGTATACCGCTTTCTGAACGGTGCCTTCCACCGGTCATCTTGCATGGCGGCTCATTTGCTCTACAATGTCGTCCATGAAGAAGCCCGTCAGTAATTCGCGCGCAAAGGCGCCATCCAACACGAAAAAAGCGCCCGCCCGCAAGAAAGAGTCCACGTCCGAAAAGGCACCCGCGGCCGCGCCGCCGTCCACGGCACGCCCCCGTGTGTTCAAGAACAGCGACGTCGCGCGACGGTTGGGCGAGGTCGCGGCGATGCTCGAGATCCTGGGCGACAACCCGTTCCGCATCCGCGCCTTTTCCAACGCGGCCAGTGCTGTGTACGACCTCTCCGAAGACGTCAACAAGCTCGCCGAGAGCGGCGCCCTGCTCGAAGTGCGCGGCATCGG
>CAZULB010000165.1:0-4891 GCA_964621155.1 uncultured bacterium
GGCACGATTCTTTCCGCCTTGAGCGGCAAGGAACCGCTCCCCGACATCATCCAGGCCACGGCCTTCGATCACCTTTTCTTCTTGTCCAGTGCCGAGGGTCTGGAACGCTACGGCCAGGACATCGAGAGCCAGGAGGGCTACGAAGCGGCTCTCGCCACCTTGCTGCACAACCTCGGACCGGACGCCTTCGACTACGCCGTCATCGATTCCCCCAACCAGATCTCCCCAATCATGCGCAACGCCATTTTTCCCGCCGATCTTTTCGTCGTTCCCTTCGAGAGCACGAAGGCGGTCAAGTCCTACGCCAACCTCTACAAGCTCATCCTCGACTTGCGCCCCGACGGACGCTTTCACCTCCTGCACGTGCTCAACAATCTCAGGCCCGCCGGTCTGCGCAAGGCCGTGATGGCCCGAATTCAGGCCGACGAGATTCCGCTCGCCAAGACCGAAATCCGCAATTGCGCATGGCTCGCCCGCGTGGACGAACACGGCGGCTCCATCTTTCACTACCGGCCCCGCTCCAAGGGCGCACGGGACATCGCCAGCCTCGAACAAGAGGTGCTGGCGGTACTCGACGCTAATTTTCCCGCACCCCTATGACCCAAGCATCATCCTCAAAACCCGGCCGCATCAGCCGCTTGCAGTTTGTAAAACGCGCCGCGGCGCAGGGCGGCCTCGAAACCATCCCGCCTATCGAAGGCCAACACCGCACGCTCCGGCTCGACCAGATTGACGTGGACCCCGACCAGCCCCGCAAGAACGCCGGCGACCTCAGCAATCTGGTATCCAGCATCAAGCGCCACGGCTTGCTGCACGCCATCATCGTCCGGCCACTGGGCGGCGACCGGTACATGGTCATTTCCGGCGAGCGCCGCCTGCGCGCCCACCGGCAGGCGGGAGTGTCCACCATTCGCGCCATCGTCCGCACGCCGGACGAACAGACGCGCATCGAACTTCAACTGGTGGAGAACCTCCACCGCAAGGACCTCGATCCCTTCGAGGAGGCCGACGGCTACGCCCGGCTCAAGTCGCACCACAATTTCACCGACGCCGAAATCGCGCGGCGCGTGTCCAAGTCACGTTCCCGGATCACCGAACTGCTGTCCCTGACCCGGATTCCGCCCGACGTGCGCGCCGAATGTCTGCGCGCGGACCTCTCCCGCGACAGTCTGTATCTCGTCGCCCGGCAGCCCTCCGCCGAACGCATGCGCGAGGTCTTGCGCGATGCCGCGTCGGGATGGAGCCGCGAGGTGCGCCGCATGCGCGCCCGCACCGGCCCGGAACGGTTTCACACCGCCAAACGCCCGCGCCGCGTCTACCACACGCCGCACGGCGTGGACATCATCGTCCAGAGCCACGGCGACACGCTTTCGCTCGATCGAATTCAACGCGGCCTCCAAGCCGCGCTTGACGACGCGCACGCGGAACGCGCCGCCTGAACGGAGGCACGCCACGCTACAAGTTCTTTGTTCTTTACCACCACGGGTACGGTATTCGCCGGCGTATACGGCCGGTCGAATACCCGCTTCGCGCAAAACGTATCCAAATCCACGGGTTCGCGCGGGTTGTCGTGGGGTCTGCGCCCCCGACTTCGACTCCGTCCCGCCCGTGTTCTAACGACGCGGGACGGCTGCGCGCGCCCTACCGGGCGCGCTCCGGTCTGCGGGCTGGCGGTCTCACGACCTGGCCCTTGACGCCGGAGTCGAAGTCGGGGCCGCTCCGCTCACGAATCCCTATGCCACTCGCCCGGCGTGCCAGAGAACGGCACTTGGGCTCTGGCAGGGATTCGGCCCCCGACAACCCGCGCGTAACCGGTGGTCCCTGCGGACCGCCCCTTCGGGCTTCGCAGAAGCCCGCACCGGTTTGTGCGCACGCGCGCAAACCGTCCGCGCACCGCGGCACACCTGCGGTGTGCGTTCCATTGAATCCTTATCTTTTTCAATCCCATGAACAACCTCACCCCAACCTCACCCCCGGTCCTTCGCGTGGGCAAGGCCCACCTGCTGCCCCGCGATCTCTCGCTGCTCGCCGACGTGTTCGACAGCCGCTTCATTACGATTCCGCACGCCGCCCGGCTCCACTTTCCGGGACTCAAGTCCGCCGAGCGCAGCGCCAACCGGCGCCTGCAACGGATGGCCGGTGCCGGGCTGCTCAAACGCGAGGAAGGCTACTTCGGCCACAGCCTTTCGCGGGACGGTACGCGGCGCGAGGTCAAGACCATCTACCGCTTCACGAAATCCGCGTTTGATCTGCTCATTGCCCACGGACTCATCCGCAACCTCGCAGGCGGCGATTGGAGCGGAAGTGTCCGCAAGCGTTTCGAGGCCCTGAAGACTTCCACGCTCGCGCACGAAGTCGGCATGCTGGACATCAAGGCCGCCTTGCGTCCCGCCATCGACGCCTGCACCCATCTGAGCGTCGGCGAATTCGGGGTGTGGCCCCTGGCCTACACCTTTTCCGTTCCCGGTGCGGGGACGCGCGTGACGCTGCGCCCCGACGGGTTTCTGCATGTCCGCGAACACCGCCCAGCCCAGGATTCCGTCCAGCACCATTTCTTCTACCTGGAATTCGACCGGGGCACCGAACAGCACCGCACGCTGGTCGAGAAAGTGCAAGGCTACCGGCACCACCTCCACGGCGGTGGCTTCCTGCAATGGCTGGGCGTCGGCGACGCCAAACCCCGCGACTATCCATTCCGCGTACTCTTCGTCGTGGATACGCCCGACGCCGCCAGCCGGCGCGACAACATCGCGGCGACTCTGGCCCGACTCGGCGTGCAGACCCACACGCCGATCACCACGCTCGCCGAACTCGTGTCTGATCCGCTGGGGTGCATTTGGGTCACGCCCAGGACATACGCGCTCGCGCCTGAGTCGCGCACCGGGCTGTTCGAGGGCTTATCCACAGTCTGCGCGCAGACCTCGCGTTCCCCAAGCCTCGAATTGATGCTAGACTGAATTTACTTAAGTGCTTTTCGTCGGCCGCGTCATCTTAATACGCCCTCAGCAAGGGCCGATGCCGCGTATCGTGGGTTTCACGCGTTGCTCCGTTGTATCGGCCCCACGGTTGCAGGAGGCGGACTACTGAGCAACGTGGGCCTACCGCCTGTTGCTGGCAAATATAAAAAGGAGCGAACGCTGTAAGGCGTTCGCTCTTTGATTTCAAAAGCCGCAGTCCGCGAGCTTTTTTTGGATGGACTCCTCGTCCATCGTGTCCGGCGCCTGCTTGTGCGACAGCCGGACCCAACGAACCATGCGCTCCGCGCAGACCTGGGTGATCACGCTGAGCGCGTATTTCTCGCCGGCTTCGTCCCCGTCGGGCAAGACGAAAATCCGGCCGTGCGTGCGCGTCAGGCGGCACAACAAGCGCGCCTGCATTTCGCTGCACGATGCGCCCATCACCGCCACGACGGGAAGCCCAGCCTGGTGCAGCCGCAGCGCCCCGAAGAAGCCCTCGACGACGACGATTTCGTCGGCCCCGTCCGGCGCGCGCTCCGCGATCCGGTGTCCGTTGAACAGAAATTCGCTCTTGTGAAACTCGTAGCGTTTCCCGTCCTTCTCGCGGGTGCCGGGCAGCAGGTATTTGGGCGTCTCGCCGTCCACGCTGGCGTCGTCCACCCATCGCCCCGCGTAGCCGATATGCCGGCCCGCGGAGTCGTGCAACGGGATCACGATTCGCCCTTTCATCAGGCCGCGCTGGCAGAACCCAAGTCCGAACTCGGCAATCGTCTTCTCATTGATCCCGCGTGCTTTCAGATAGTCGTGCGCAGGATCAATGCTCTTGAGCGCGAATTCCAGCGGCGCATTCACAATTACTTCAACGGTGTCTTCGCAGGGCGTTTCCTTCGCCGCAATGGCCGGTGTCGCCGTCCGTTCTTCGTCCGGCGGACCCGAACACCACGCCTTCAGTTTCAGCGCGCCCTGGCGGAACTGTTTGCTGTCCGAAGGATCGAGTCCCTCCATCAGCACACCGAATTCGAGCACGTTCCCCTTCGCCTGGCAGCCGAAACACTGAAAGATGCCCTTGGCGAGGTTGACCGAGAACGAACGCGACTGCCGCGCGCTCCGGCTCTTGTGCGCGGGCAGCGGACAGAACGCGGTCGCCTGTTCTCCCTTCACCGTGTACTCGACACCGTAGCGCGTCAGCAATTCTTCAAAGCTCAAGCCTTCGCGCAATTCCTGGTAGTTCACCCATCGGCTCATGTCGCCTTCCTCCTCTGGCGCAGGTTTTTCTGTTTCTTTGCACTCAACTTCGGTTTGCGCGTTGGTCCGGTTTTCGATGACTTCTGGCCGTTGGCAGACACGTTCTGTTTTTTCTTCCGTACTGGAGCGGTCGCCTTCGGTTCGCGCCAATCGAGCAGGTTCAACTGCGCGTCGCCCGCGTCGTCACTCTCGCTTGCACTTCCGGTACACACGACGGTCAGGCTCCGCCCGCTCATGACGAACGAACGTCCTCGCGCCTTGACCAACTGGCCTTTGTAGAAGACGCCGTCCGAGTCGAAGGGATACGGGCCGGTCGGGCCTTCGTAGTGTTCCGGCAGCACCAACTCATGCAGGTTTGCAGTGGGAACGAATTCACCCCCGCTGGCGGTGCCGGTCACCGTCCAAAGGCGGTTCGCAAACGCCACCGGCTTGCACTTGTTCCGGCCCAGCAAATCGCCGCTGTAGCATTCGCACAGCGCTTTGTAGCGCCGCGCATCGACCTCCACGGTTTCCTCATTCATCGCAGCCTCTCCGTTCGGGATACTCCCGGTAATACTCTTCCTGGATGGCACCACCGAACTTCCGCCGCAGGCCCTCCGCTTCATGTTCGGGCTGCACCGAGCTCAGCGTCCGCCCGTCGTCGAGCCGCAGCACTGTTGCCAGGTGGTGCGTCTGGTTCTCGAACACGA
>CAZULB010000166.1:0-4874 GCA_964621155.1 uncultured bacterium
GTCTTGAGATCGGCCTGGATGCCCGCCCCGCCGCCCGAGTCCGGGCCCGCAATTGTCAGAGCCTGTTTCACGGCCGCAGTCTACCACAGCGAGATTCGCGGCCACCCGTGTAGCGTGCTATATTGAGGCTGTCATGAAATGGTCACTTCGCATCGGGCGCCTGTTCGGGATTCCGCTCTACATCCACTTCACGTTCTTCCTGTTGCTCGCATGGGTGGGGGCGGAGAGCTGGCGCATGGGGCAGAGCACGGGTGGCGCGCTGGTGGAAGTGCTCTTCATGTGCGCACTGTTCGCCTGCGTCGTACTGCATGAACTGGGGCATGCACTGACCGCACGCCGCTACGGCATCGCCACGCGTGACATTACGTTGTTGCCCATCGGTGGCGTCGCGCGCCTGGAGCGGATGCCCGACGATCCCCGGCAGGAGCTCTGGGTTGCCATCGCGGGTCCGGCTGTCAACGTCCTCATTGCCGGCGTTCTCTTGCTCGTCACCAAGTTCACCTCGAGCGTCTTTTCCATCGGCGACGCCAGTCTGGAAGGGATGATGAGCGGATCCTTCGTCAGCCGCGTCATCATCGTGAATATTGCCCTGGTGCTCTTCAACATGCTGCCCGCTTTTCCCATGGATGGCGGCCGCGTGTTGCGCGCCCTGCTCGCCACCCGGTTGCAGTACACCCGCGCCACGCAGATCGCCGCGACTGTCGGCCAGCTGATGGCGCTCGTCTTCGGCCTGATCGGCCTGTTCACCCATTTCGGCAGCCCGATGCTTATTTTCATCGCACTCTTTGTCTGGATCGGTGCTGCGCAGGAATCGAACATGGTGCAGATGCGCTATTCGCTCTCGGGCATCCCGGTGAGCCGCGCCATGGTGACGGAATTCCACACGCTGCGTCCCGAGGACACGCTCGCGGATGCGGTCGAGTTGACCCTCAAGGGAACCCAGCGCGATTTTCCGGTGCTCGACGGCGAACGCGTGGCGGGCATGTTGCGCCAGAGCGACCTCCTGGCCGCTCTGGCCCGGCAGGGAGCACACGTTCGGGTGGGCGAGGTCATGCAGACCGATTTTCAGATGGTGGAATCTTCCGAAATGCTGGATGCTGCTTACCGTCGCCTGGCCGAGCACCGCGTGAGCATTGCTCCGGTGTCGTTCCAGGGGCGGTTGGTCGGGCTCGTGACGATGGATAACATCGGCGAGTTCCTTGCCATTCAGGGTGCGCTCGGGCGTCCGCGCCGCGTCATTTGATCGTACGCGGAACCGGCCGCACGCGGCTGCGTACAAACGCGGAATCCAATCATGATCGTACTTCGTGGGTGTTTCATAGGTATCTTTGCGTGTGCAGCACTCGTTGCAGCCAATGCGGGCACGGCCGGCGCGCAGGGGCTGTCGACGCAGCACAAGGCTTCGCCGTTCAGCATTGAGAAGGGAAAAGCCGGCCTCGACACGACGGCCGTGGCGCCCACGACTCCCAGAAAGCCCGCGACCAACGCCGCGCCGGTCCAAAAGCCGGCGCTCGTCAAAGCGGAAGAAGCGCTGGACCAGAATCATCCTAAAGAAGCGGTCGATTTTGCGGTACAGGCCGTGAAGGATGAACCCGAAAGCGGGCACGCGTGGTTCGTGCTCGCGCGCGCGCAGCAGGCGGCGGGCAATACCACCGCGGCTATCGCTGCGGGCGAAAAAGCGTCGACATTTGCATCGGTGCGGGCCAGCGCGCTCTACAACCTGGCCTGTGTTTATGCGCTCAACAACGACAAGAATAATGCGTTCACGGCGCTCGAAAACGCCAAGCGCGCCGGTTTCGCCGACCGGGACCAGATGATGAAGGACCCGGATCTCGCGGTCCTGCGCGGCGACAAGCGCTTCCAGCTTCCCGGCGAATGCAATTACTTCACGCTCAAACTCAAGGACGGCAAGACCGAACTTCCTTTCGCGGTGTACCTGCCGGTTGGTTACGACCCCGCCAAAGCGTATCCGGTGCTGGTGGCGCCGGGGCAGGGAAAGAAGATCAAGGACAACTGGGGTGGATTGTTCTGGGGCGAGGACACGTCGCAGCGGGGATGGATCGCGGTGGAAAGTCCCGCGCTTCTGCTCGAGGATCCGATCGGCGCCACCGGGCAACTACTGGACGAAATTCAGCGCCGCTACAAAGTAGAGCGCGCGCAGTTCCATCTGCTTGCGTACGGACCGTCCTCGGCGCCCGCTTTCGGCGTGGCTGCAGTGATGCCGGAGCGCATTCGCAGTCTGTGGCTCATGCCGGGTTTTCCGGTGGGCATCAAGGATGAAGGACTCGCGCGCATGAAGCCGATGAAGGTATGCTTCATCGTTGGCGATGCGGATCCCTACTGGTTCCAGCAGTCAACCGTGTATTATCGGAAGCTCAAAGGGCTCGGTGTCGACGCATACCTCGAAGTGGTACGGGGCGGCGATCACCTGCTGCAGGAAATGTTCGGAGGAGAACTCGCCGAGCGTCTGTCCAACGTGCGCTGATCCATGCCAAAGCCGAAAGAAAATCTGTTTCAGAATATCCCGGCCTCGTTGCGTTCGGAGTTCGTCCAGCGGCTGGCCGGTACCAAGGGTGTGCGCATCGAGCGCATTGTGTCGCGCGGGCATTGCTCACCGGCCGGATACTGGTACGACCAGGCCGAAACCGAATGGGTGCTGCTTGTGAAAGGCGCCGCAAAAATCCATTTCGAAGCCGACGACTCGATCGTGGAAATGGCCGCCGGCGATCACATCACGATCCCGCCGCGCGCGCGCCATCGCGTGGAGTGGACCGCTCCCAACCAAGACACCATCTGGCTCGCCGTCTTTTATTGATCCTTTCGCCCCGGCAACCCGTCCCCCCATATTGACGTATCCCATCTCGCGCACTAAGTTGCGCGGGAACCCCACTCATTTCATTCCACACATCCGTTTGCCACGGAGGAGCTTCCCATGGACATGCAGAAGAACGCGGTCAGCTGGTTCGAGATTCCGGTGAAGAACTTCGACAACGCCAGGAAGTTCTACCAGACCATTTTCGGGTACGACATGCCCGAGATGCAGATGGGCCCGAACCGGATGGGCATCCTGCTGCACGAGCAGGGCAACGGCGTGGGTGGCGCGATCGTGGCGGGCGAGTGGTACGAGCCCAACATGGCGGGCACGATGGTATACCTCAGCGCGAATCCCGATCTGAGTGCGGTGCTGGGCCGGGTGGAAAAAGCAGGCGGGAGCATTCTCGTGCCCAAGACGGACATCGGCGACAACATGGGTTTCTTTGCGATCATCCGCGATTGCGAAGGCAACCGCGTGGGGTTGCACTCTACGCGTTAGCCTCGACGATTTCGCGCAGTTGCGCGGTCGCGGCTTTGGGGTCCTTGGCGGCGCACACGGCGGCGATGACGGCGATGCCGTGTGCGCCTGCGCGCATTACATCGGCCGCGTTCTCCGCGTTGATCCCTCCGATCGCGATCACCGGGCGGCTGGTATTGCGGCAGGCGTCGGCCAGCGTGGCCAGTCCGATGGGCGCCCCCGCCTTCTGTTTCGACGTGGTTGCAAAGACATGTCCGACGCCGATATAGTCCGCGCCGGCGCGGTGCGCCTGCTGCGCTTCGTTCGCATTGGCAGCGCTGGTGCCGATCACGGCAAACGTACCCAGTTCCGCGCGTACGTCCTGCACGCGCATATCATCCCGCCCCACGTGCACGCCGTGTGCTCCCACCGCTTTCGCCACATGGATGCGATCATTGATGATGAGCTGCACGTCGTGCGCGCGGCATATGGCGAGCACGCGCTCGCCGACCTGGGCGAATTCGTCGTTGGGCAGCACCTTGTCGCGCAACTGGATCACGTTGGCGCCACCTGCGCAGGCCAGCGCCGCTAGCTGTTCGTGGCTGAAGCGCCACTGAATGCGCGTGTCGGTGATGACGACGAGTCGTCCGATTTGCGGCCGGAAGTTCACAGCGTTCCCATTACTTCGGCGAATTCGCGCACCGCGCGCCGCGCACTCGAGGCCTCCATGACGGCGCGCACCACGGCGACACCGTGGGCGCCGGCATCCAGGCACGCCTTCGCGTTCTCGGCCGTGATGCCGCCGATGGCAAAGACGGGAGTTGTGGTGGCTGCGCACGCCTCAGTGAGTTTTTTCAACCCCTGCACTTCGTTCTTCTTCTTGCCGGGCGTAAAGTAGACCGGACCGAAGGTGAGAAAGTTGGCGCCCGCCTCCGACGCCGCACGCACGCCCTCGATGGTGTGTACGCTGGCGCCGATCAGGTGTTTTGGAAATGTGCGCCGGATGTGCGCGAGGAGATCGGGATCATCCGGGACATGAAAACCGTCGATGCCCGGGCTCGCGGTGAGGAGCGCCAGCGTGTCGTCCTCCACGGTGGCCACATTGACGAAGAGCTTGCCGCCCTGCGCGTGCAGCAACCCGGTCAGGCGGGTCGCGGAAGTCACTACATCGTTGGTGGGAAGGTCTTTTTCACGCAGCTGCACCGCGCGCACGCCGCTGACGCACGCATCGTGTACCACGGATGCCAGCGTGCGCGGCGCACACAGCACGCGGTCGGTGACGAGATAGAAACGAAAGTCGATCATGTGGGGTCTTACTCTCCGCTCTCTATCAGACCGTCTTCGGGAGATGAAGCGGTCGCGTAAAGCCGTTTCGGAATTCGTCCGGCAGTATACGCGAGACGCCCCGCCTGCGCCGCCAGGCGCATCGCGGTTGCCATCTGGACGGGATGCTTCGCCTGGGCGATGGCAGTGTTGAGCAGCACGCCGTCGATTCCCATCTCCATGGCGACAGCGGCATCCGAGGCGGTGCCCACACCGGCATCGATGATGAGCGGGACCTTGCACTGCTCGCGGATAATCCGAAGGTTGTACGGGTTGCGGA
>CAZULB010000167.1:0-4752 GCA_964621155.1 uncultured bacterium
CGATCGGGAAATCCTTGAAGACGCGCGATTTCACGGCGAAGCCGGGCGACGTGTGTGCGGCCTGCGAGCATCGTCCGCACTGCGTGTACGCGGCTACCGCCGCGCCCAACCCATCTTAACTAGGGAAGTTGCCATGACGCAGAGTGGTTGCACGGGAACCGTCTTTCGATTAATATCGGACCAATTAGTCTGATATAAGGGGTGACCCCCGTAGAAAGGTTCCCGCCATGTTGCAGCAGCGTTCCTGGGCCGAGCCGTGGAAGATAAAGATGGTCGAGCATCTGCGCATGACCTCGCGCGAAGAGCGCGAGCGCATGATCGCGGAGGCGGGCTTCAACACGTTCTTGCTGCCGAGCGAGGGTGTCTACATCGACCTGCTCACCGATTCCGGCACATCCGCCATGAGCGACACGCAGTGGGCCGGCATCATGAAAGGCGACGAGGCCTACGCGGGTTCGACCAACTATTACCACCTCGAGGCCGCCGTCCGAAAATACTACGGCTACAAACACCTCATTCCCACGCACCAGGGGCGGGGCGCGGAACACATTCTCTCGCAACTGTGCATCCGCAAGGGGCAGGTGGTGCCGGGGAACATGTACTTCACCACCACCAAGGCGCACCAGGAGTTGGCGGGCGGGATATTCGCCGATGTGATCGTGGACGAGGCGCACGATCCCGACAGCGAATATCCGTTCAAAGGGAACGTGGACCTCGAAAAACTGCAGCGCCTGATTGACCGCGTGGGTCCGGCCAACATCGCTTACCTGTCGCTGGAAACCAACGTGAACATGGCCGGCGGACAACCGTGCAGCATGAGCAACATCGAAGTAACGTGCGCGTTGTGCCACCATTACGGCATCAAGGTGTTCCTGGACGCGACGCGTGCCGTGGAGAACGCCTATTTCATCAAGATGCGCGAGAGAGAATGGATGGACCGGTCGCTCACCGACATCCTGCGTCGGATTTGTGATCAAACCGATGGGTGCACCATGTCCGCCAAGAAGGACGGCATGGTCAACATCGGCGGTTTTCTGGCGCTCAATGACGACGAGCTCGCGGAGCAGGCGCGCAACATGGCCGTGATCTACGAAGGCCTGCACACCTACGGCGGCCTGGCGGGGCGTGACATGGAGGCCATGGCCATCGGCATCGAAGAGTCCGTACACCTGGACCACATGCACGCGCGCATCGGCCAGGTGGAGTACCTGGGAGACAAACTCATGGCCGCGGGTGTTCCCATTGTGCGGCCGGTTGGCGGCCACGGTATCTTTCTCAACGCAACGCGCATTCTGCCGCACATCCCGCGCCAAGAGTTTCCCTCCCAGGCGTTGGCCGCGGCGCTGTACGTGGACTCGGGCGTGCGTGCCATGGAGCGTGGCGCCGTATCCGCCGGGCGCGACCATGCCACGGGCGAAAACATCTATCCGTCGCTCGAGCTGGTGCGACTCACCATCCCGCGCCGCGTGTACACGCAGGCGCACATGGATGTAACTGCAGAGTCAGTAGTCGCGCTGTGCAAGAACAGCGACCACGTGGTGGGCCTGCGCTTCAACTACGAACCCAGACATCTGCGTTTCTTTCAAGCTCGTTTCGAACCGGTGCAGGGGACACGAGTGTTCACGGGATGAACGCCATATGAAAACGATCATTGAGCCGTTTCGAATCAAGGTGGTGGAACCGATCCGCCTGACCACGCGCGAGGAGCGCGAGAAACTGCTGCGCGCGGCTGAATTCAACCTCTTCCGGATTCGCGCCGAGGACGTGATCATCGACCTGCTTACCGACAGCGGCACGGGTGCAATGAGCGCGTTGCAGTGGTCGGGTGTGATGCGCGGCGATGAGTCGTATGCGGGCGCGAACAGCTGGTACGTGCTGGAGAAATCCGTGCGCGCTCTCACCGGCTTCGAACACATTCTCCCCACGCACCAGGGCCGTGCCAGCGAGCGCATTCTGTTCGAGCTCGTGGGCGGTGCCGGAAAAGTGGTGCCCGGCAACGGGCATTTCGACACCACGCGCGCCAACATCGAACACTCCGGCGCGCGCGCGGTGGACCTTCCCATCGCAGAAGGACGCGATCCACGCTCGCGACATCCCTTCAAGGGCAATATGGACGTCGCCGCGCTGGAGCGCCTGATCGCGGATGTGGGCGCAGCCAATATCCCGCTCGTGATGCTCACGGTGACCAACAACTCCGGTGGCGGGCAGCCGGTGAGTCTGGAAAACATGCGCGCGGTACGCGACGTGTGTGTTCGTCACCATCTGCCGCTGTTTCTCGACGCCTGTCGTTTCGCCGAGAATGCATACTTCATCAAGAAGCGCGAGCCCGGCCATGTGCACCAGCCGGTGGCTGACATCGTGCGCGAAATGTTTGCGCTGTGCGACGGGGCCACCATCAGTGCCAAGAAGGACGGGCTGGTCAACATCGGCGGCCTGCTGCTTCTGCGTGACGCCGGACTCATGCGCCGCGCGGACGAACTGCTCATTCTGACCGAGGGGTATCTGACCTACGGTGGTCTGGCGGGCCGCGACTTGGAGGCGATGGCGCAGGGATTCAGCGAAGTGGTCGACGAGGACTACCTGCACTACCGCATCCGCAGCACCGAGTACCTCGGCGAACGATTGCTGCGCGCGGGTATTCAGATCGTGGAACCGCCGGGTGGTCACGCCATCTACATCGATGCCGCCGCATTTGCGCCCCACATTCCGCCCGCACAGTTTCCCGGCCAGGCGCTGGCGGTCGCCATGTATCGCGCGGCCGGAATCCGTGCCTGCGAAATTGGCAGCGTCATGTTCGGAAAGGGCGGCAAGGCGCCCATGGAGCTCGTGCGCCTCGCCATTCCGCGGCGGGTGTACACCCAGAGTCACATTGACTACGTCATCGAGGCGCTGGTGGAAGTCTACGCACAGCGCCAATCCATGCGCGGGCTCGAGATTGTCGAAGAGCCCGCCTCGCTGCGTCATTTCACGGCGCGCTTTCGCGAGATCGAGACCAGTCGGGCGCTCTGAGGCGGCCTTCGCGGAGTCTCGGCAACTACAGATTGTCCAGACGCGCAAGCCGGAGCAGGAGCGAGTGGCGTTACGCGCAAACTAGAACGCTCGCCGGGCGAAGTCGATCAACTCGGCGTGCGAATCAAGGATGAGGTTGGCAGCACTGAAGTCGATGGCGCGGGTCTCGGGTGCGCGCACCACAACCACCGGAATCTTCGCCGTGTTCGCGGCGCTGACCCCCTTTTCTGCGTCTTCCACGACGACGGCTGCGCCCGGAGCTGCGCCCACATCGCGCAGTACCATCAGGAAACTCTCGGGGTCGGGCTTGAGTGCGGCGGTGTCGCTCCCAACGACCGAGGCGAACGCACCCCGCAATCCTTCGTTCAGGAGAATCGCGTCGATGTCGCTCTTCATGGTGCCGCTCGCGATGGCGAGCGTTTTTCCCGCGCGGATCAGACGCTCCACGAGTTCGCGTGCCTCGGGATAGAAGCGCACGGTTCCGTTGCGGCAGAGCTCCGAGAAAATCGGACGCTTCTCGCGGCGGATCGCATCGGGGTCGATTTTCAACCGATGACGCTCGATCTCACCCTTCGGACCGTGCCCGAGCGACGTCCAATACTTTGCATACTCGACGGCATCAAGGCGGTGTCCGTATTTCTGGAACACGGTGTTGTACGACGCCATATGATGGCGCTCGCTATCGACGAGCACGCCGTCGAAGTCGAATATCACCACCGGGACCGAGAAGAGTTGAACGAACTTGTCGAAGCGCGCGTCAGCCAAGATAACGCGCCTCGTCGCGGATCGGAAGGAACCGGCGCACGAACCTGTAGATGGCCAGGCTCTCTATTATAAAGGGCATGAAGCCGAGGAACCCGAGCACGGGCATCTCGAAGATCTTCATATGGCCCAGGTAGGGCACGTCGTAGTGCCACTTGGCGAGGGACCAGTAATTCCAGAATTCCCAGATCACGCCCGCGACGAGCCCAGCCAGAAAGAACAGCGGCATGGACCGGCGTTCGCCGGTAAAGAACTCCGAGAGGATCGATCGCTCCCCGAGCCGGCCGTTGATGGGATCCAGAAAAAAGGCAAATCCCATCCACACCAACGGCGTCATCCAGGTGGACGGGAACAGCAAGGGGATCACCAGGCACAGGAACCCGAAAATCACGAAGGGCCAAAAGATGGAATTGGGAAGCCGGGGATACGTGGTTGTGTCTTCGCCGGGCACCTGTCCAGTGGGACCGACAGAGGATCTGTCGGGACCACCGGGCAACAGATCGGACAAAGTTTCGTAGATGAGGAACATGGCCGGAGAAATGGTGGCAAAAGCCCAGGCATATCCAAAAAACCGGATCCATGGATTGACGGGGAGCCCCACATACGTCCAGTTGCGCAGGAGCACGTTGTAGCCCTCGAAAATGCTCCAGCTGCCGATCGAAATGACGGCCAGCAGGAAGAACTCGAGGGGATAGTCGGAGAGCAGGGATGTGCCGCGGCGGCGTTTGCGCAGCCCGTCGAGGAAGAGAATGAGTCCCGTCCACTGGATGGGCGTGAAGAACCATCCGATCAGGGTATTGTTGGCGGCAAACAGGAGGATCTCGAACAGAACCATCGAGGCGAGGCCGGCCCAGCCGTAGGCGGGCATGCGCGCCGACACGGTTGCGGGGCGCCTTGACTTGATGGCTTCGTCGGTTATCATGGTGCCATTCTGTCCCGTGCGACAAATCCCCCGCAAGCTTTGTTCATGATTGAGGATCG
>CAZULB010000168.1:0-4719 GCA_964621155.1 uncultured bacterium
AGGATCATCGCACCGACTGGCAGACGGGCGACGTGCACAGGGTGCTCGACGGCGATCTCGACGATGTGATCGAAGCCTATCTGCACAAGACCATCTAGGCGGGGAAAGGGAATCATGTCGGAACAGGAACACGACGAGGGTTTGCACGGGGTCGATCGGCTGCGCGCCGTTCGCATTGAAAAAGCCGATGCGCTGCGCGGTATGGGGGTCAATCCCTACCCGTACCGCTTCGAAACCACGCACAACGTGGCGGCGCTGGTGGCCGGTGAGGCGCAACTGGCGCCCGCGGAAACCGTGGTGCGCGTGGCCGGTCGCATCGTGGCCATGCGCGGCCACGGCAAGACGTGCTTCGGGCATATCGAGGACTCGAGCGGTCGCATTCAGTTCTACGTGCGCCGTGACGACCTGGGCGAAGAGGCATTTGCCCGCTTCGAGAAGATGGAGGTGGGTGACATCGCCGGCATCTCCGGCGTGGTGTTCCGCACCAAGACCAACGAGTTGACCGTGCGCGCCCACACGATCGAACTCCTCTCCAAGGCCGTGCGCCCGCTGCCCGAGAAGTGGCACGGCCTGGTCGACAAGGAGATCCGCTACCGCCAGCGCTACGTCGATCTGGTTGTGAATCCGGAAGTGCGCGCGGTCTTCGTGAAGCGTTCCGTCATCACGGAAACCATGCGCCAGTTTCTGCGCGGCCGCGGCTTCCTCGAGGTGGAGACTCCCGTGCTGCAGCCGCTCTATGGCGGCGCCAGCGCGCGGCCCTTCACCACGCATCACAACGCGCTCGACATGACGCTGTATCTACGCATCGCCAACGAGCTGTACTTGAAGCGGCTGCTGGTGGGCGGGTTCGAGCGCGTGTTCTAGTTCGCGAAGGACTTCCGCAACGAAGGAATCGACCGCTCGCACAACCCCGAGTTCACCATGATGGAGTGCTACGCGGCCTACCTCGACTACATGGACTACATGGACATGGTCGAAGAGATGTTCCGCGTCATCGCGCTGGCACTCTATCCCGATTCCGGCCGCGCGCGGTTCGGCGAGACCGAGCTGGATTTTACCAGGCCGTGGAAGCGCCTCAGGTTCTTCGACGCCATCAAGGAAAGAACCGGCCTCGATCTTTACGGCCGCAGTGAAGCGGAGCTCACGGCGCTGGCGAAGAAGGCGGGTGTGCACGTAGAGGCCGGCCTGCCTTCGGCACAGATCATCGACGAAGTATTCAGCGCCACCGTCGAGCCGCACCTGCAAGAACCGACGTTCATCTACGACTACCCGAAGGAGCTTTCGCCGCTGGCCAAGGACCACCGCAGCCTGCCGGGGCTGGTGGAGCGTTTCGAGGGATACGTGGCGGGCATGGAGGTGTGCAACGCCTTCAGCGAACTAAACGATCCGCTGGAGCAACGGCGGCGTTTTGAAGCGCAGGCGGAGCTGCGCGAACGCGGCGATGAGGAAGCGCAGCAACTGGACGAGGACTACATCCGCGCGCTCGAGTACGGCATGCCGCCCGCGGCCGGACTCGGGATCGGTATCGACAGGCTCACCATGGTATTCACCGACAGCCACTCGATTCGCGACGTGATCTTCTTCCCGCACATGCGGCCCGAGGAAGGTCGATGAATTATCCACTGTTCATCGCGCGGCGCTACCTGGCCACCAAGAAGCGCTCGGCACTGGTCTCGCGCATCACGACCATCGCCATCGGCGGTGTGTTCGTCGGCGTGATGACCCTCGTCATCGTGCTCTCGGTGATCAACGGCTTCGAGACCGAGCTGCGCCGACGCATCGTGGGCTTCAACACCCACGTGCTCGTGTTTGCACGCAGCCCGCAGGCATGGGCTCAAATGGACACAGCACTGGTCCGGCTCAAGCAGGAGCCCGACATCCTGGAGAGCGCGCCCTTCGTGCGTTCGGAGGCGCTGTGCGCCTACCAGGTCGTGCCCGGCCGCCGCACCAAGTTGCGCGGCGTGATGGTGAAGGGAATCGATCTCAAACAGGAGATGCGGGTCTCCGCCGTGGTGGACAGCATCCGTCCGCAGATCGATTCTTTCAGCACGAGTTCGTTCGAGGACGACCCGCCCACGCTGGGGTGTGTGATGGGTCTCGATCTCGCGGTGGATCTCGGTGTGGGTCTCGGGGAGGAAGTGGACATCGTCACCGCTCCGTCGGTGCTCAAGGCCGGACGCGTAGACCCCAAACAGTTCCGCTGCCGCGTGCTCGGTTTCTTCAACAGCGGCATGTACGAATTCGATTCGCGCTTCGTCTACGTTGACATCCACGACGCGGAGAAGATGTTCGATTTCGAGACGGCGTTGCGCGGGTCGAGCCTCAAGATCAATGACATGTACCAGGCCGAGAACGTGGACCGCCGCATCCAGAGCATCCTTTCCATGAAGGACTACGGCACCAACAACTGGATCAATCTGAACTCGAATCTGTTCAGCTACATGAAGATCGAAAAGATTCTCATGTTCCTCATGCTCACGCTGATCATTCTGGTGGCGGCGTTCAACCTGGTGGGCATGCTCACCATGGTGATCATGGAGAAGCGACGCGAGATCGGAATCCTGCGCTCAATGGGCGCATCCGGTCGCGGCGTGATGTCGATTTTCATGCTGGAAGGAACCGCCATCGGAGTGGCCGGCACGATGGGCGGGATGCTCACCGGGCTAATTGCATGTTACGTGCTGGATCGCATTCGGATCGATTTGCCCGGCGACGTCTACTTCGTGAAGACATTGCCGGTTCTGGTGGAGTGGAACGATCTGGCACTGATCGGCGGCATTTCGGTGGTCATTTGTTTCCTGGCAACGGTCTACCCGAGCTGGGAAGCCAGCCGCCTCTATCCAATTGATGCGATGCGCGACATGTAGCGCGTAACTACAATTACTTAAATGAATTATATTATTGTGCAGCAGTTGTATGTGGGCCCGGAGGTACGTAAATTATGACCACGGGGGCCATTCTCTCGGCGCGGGGCCTTTCGCGCTCCTACCGCGGTACGGGGACGGAGGTGGGAGTTCTCAAAGATGTGTCGCTCGAAGTCGCAGAAGGGCAAGTGGTTTGCATCGTGGGGGCGTCGGGGGCCGGCAAGAGCACGCTCCTGCACATCCTCGGTTCGCTCGACCGGCCCGACACCGGGCAGGTCTTCGTGCGCGGACAGGACGTGCACGCGATCTCCGGCCGGCACCTGGACAAGCTGCGCAGCGAAACGCTCGGGTTCGTGTTCCAGTTTCACTTCTTGCTGCCCGATTTTACGGCGCTCGAGAACGTGATGATGCCCGCGCTGGTGGCGCGGCGCACGGCAGGCGAGGCGACCAAAGCTGCGACGCACTGGCTGGAACGGGTGGGCCTCTCCGGCCGCGTGAAGCACCGCCCCGGGGAACTGTCGGGTGGTGAACAGCAGCGCGTGGCGATCGCGCGCGCGCTTATCAACCGGCCGGCAGTGGTGTTCGCCGACGAGCCGACGGGAAACCTGGATGATGCCACCGGTGAGGGCATTCATCGCCTGATCCGCGACCTGGCGGATCAGGACCGCAAGACCTTTGTGGTGGTGACGCACAAGCGGCAGTTCGGCGCGTACGCCGATCGCACCCTGGAATTGGCCGAGCACACGTTGAAAGAACTAGCAGGTAACCTGGATCACGTGAAATGAACTGTGAGATTTGCAAAGTCCGCCCGGCCAAGGTTCATTACACCGAAGTAGTGAACAACCAGATGACCAAGATGAATCTGTGTCTGGAGTGTGCCGAGGAAAAGGGTGTCGATGTGCAAAAGGCGGGGAACTTTGGTCTCGGCGATCTGGTGGCGGGTCTGATCGACACCGCCGTCGATGCCGATGCGGAACGCATCTCCAAGGTGCACTGCCCGCGCTGCGGCTACCAGTATTCCGACTTCAAGCGCATCGGCCGGCTCGGCTGTCCAGACTGCTACGATGCCTTCGAGTCGCAACTGGTCGCGGTGCTGCGCCACGTGCATGGCAGCACCACCCACGCGGGCAAGAAGGCGACGCGCCAGAGCGAGCGCTTCGCGGTGCGTGAAAAAGTGGCGGCGTTGCGCGAGGAACTCAACCTGGCCATCCGCAACGAAGATTATGAACGCGCGGCGGCGATTCGCGATGAGATTCGCACGCTGGAAACGACGGTGGAGGACGACGCATGAGCTTCGACATTGACGGGCTCGTGCGCGCACCCGGCTCCTGGCTGGACGGCTCCGGCGACGAGAGCGAAATCGTTCTCTCCAGCCGCACGCGTATTGCGCGCAACCTTCACGGGCATCGCTTCACCCATCATTGCGACAGTGCGGAGCTCGGAGAAATCCTGAGGCTGTCCATGGACGCGGCGTCGCAGACCCGCGCATTCAAGCACGGACGGAGCGCGGCGATGGGCGAAATCTCCACCCTGGACCGGCAAATTCTGGTCGAGCGCCACCTGGTGAGCCGCGACTTCGCCAGCGAATCGGCCTCGCGCGGCCTCGTGTTCACCGACGACGAGGCGCTCGGGCTGATGGTGAACGAAGAGGACCACCTGCGCATTCAGAGCTTCGCCTCCGGGTTCGACCTCGGCGATGCCTTCCGGCGCGCCAACGACCTCGACGACCAGCTGGCTCCGGCGCTCGAACTGGCATACCACGAGCGCCTGGGCTATCTGACCGCGTGCCCGACCAATCTCGGCACCGGCATGCGGGTTTCGGTGCTGATCCACCTGCCCGGCCTCGTCCACAGCA
>CAZULB010000169.1:0-4679 GCA_964621155.1 uncultured bacterium
AGTTTATTGGTTACTTCACTCGGCAGGGGTGCAGAACACCGCCCATAACGCCCGTCGGGCGCAGTCGGGTCAAGAGTTGCGCAGGACACGGTGAACGACGATCGCGCGCGTGTGTGCCGCCACGCGGGCCGTGCTTTTGCGGCGCCGCCGTGCAACATATCTTCCTGCGCGCGGTCCCCGCGCACAAACGCCGCCGGATCCCCGAGGAAAGCATGCGAACCCTGATTATTGCCACAGGCCTTGGCCTGATCGTCGTTGCAGGCACGACCGCGTCCGCTCAGACGCCTGACACCACCAAGGCCAAGCCGACTGCCGCGAGCATCGCCGGCAAGTGGTCGGGCTCGATCGATTCGCCGAACGGCGCCATGGAAATGACCGCCATCTTCAAGAAGGACTCGGCCGGATATTCCGGCACCATGTCCAGCATGCAGGGTGAGATGGAGTTGTATGACATCACCGTCGACGGCGAGAACGTGTCCGCCGGTGCGACGATGAACATGCAAGGCACGAACATCGACCTTTGGTACACGTTCGTCCTCAAGGGCGACACGATGAGCGGATCGATCGCTGCGAATTTCCAGGGCCAGTCGATGTCCTTCCCGCTGGTGCTGAAGCGCGTAGTCGCCCCGTAGTCGCCGCGCAGGGCCGCCGGGCTGTCGCCACCCTGAAGACGCAGGCGGCGACGCTCGGCGGCGCGCTCGGCGCTTTCTGGGCCACGCTCGGCGCGAACGCGCTGCTGGGTGGCGCGCTGTTTCAGTACGGCGTCGTCCCGCGGACGATCACGGGGCTCCGCGGCATCCTCTTCGCGCCGTTCATCCACGGCAGCGTGGCGCACCTCGTCGCCAATACCCTGCCGTTCGTCACGCTCGGCTGGCTCGTGATGCTGCAGGGGCGCGGACGATTCGCGCGCGCGACGATTTTTTCGATGCTGGGCGCAGGACTCGCGGCGTGGCTCCTGGGCGCGCCCGGATCGGTGCACATCGGTGCCAGCGGCGTGATTTTCGGGTACCTCGGCTACCTGATGCTCAGCGGGTGGTTCGAGCGCAAGTTCCTGAACATCGCCCTGAGCGTCGGTGTGACGGCGCTCTGGGGCGGCCTGGTGTTCGGCGTCCTCCCGGGCGCGGTCGGCATCAGCTGGCAGGCCCACCTCGGCGGCTTCGTTGGCGGCGTGCTCGCCGCCCGGTCGCTGCGCCGCGCTACGTTACGCTGATTCACCTTCATCACCATTGCTCGTGAACTTTTCCATCGATCGCATCGAAGCGCTCCTGCTCATCGCCGCCTTGGTAGCGATGGCGGCGCGTCGCATGCGGGTACCGTACAGCATCGGACTCGTGGTCGCGGGGATTGCCCTCTCGTTCGTCACGACGGCGCCCGGCTTCACGCTCACGAAAGAGCTCATCTTCGGTGCGTTCCTGCCTCCGCTGGTCTTCGAAGCCGCGCTCTTCATTCACTGGCGCGAACTCAAGGTCGACCTCGGCGTCATCATTTCGCTCGCGACGATCGGCGTCACGGCGGCGGCGGCGGTGACCGCCATCGGGATGCACTACTTCGCCGGCTGGGCGTGGGGCCCGGCGTCGGTCTTCGGGGCGCTGATCGCCGCGACCGATCCCGTTTCCGTCATCGCCACGTTCAAGGAATCGGGAGTGAAGGGGCGGCTGCGGCTGCTCGTCGAAGCCGAGAGCCTGTTCAACGACTCCACGGCGGCGATTCTGTTCGGCGTTGCGGTTGCGATCGCGATGGGCGCCGGCGCCACGACCGGCGGCATCTCGTGGACCCTCATCACCAACGTCGGCGGCGGCCTGCTCGTCGGCGGCGGAGTGGCCGGGGCGATTCTGTTGATCGCGGGCCAGACGACCGACCACCTCGTCGAGCTCACGTTCACCACGGTGGCGGCCTACGGATCGTTCCTGATCGCCGAGCACTATCACTTTTCGGGCGTGCTCGCGACACTCGTCTGCGGACTGCTCGTCGGCAATCTCGGACCGCTCGGTTCGATCTCCGCCAAGGGCCGCGAGGCCGTCGAATCATTCTGGGAATACGCGGCCTTCGTGGTCAACTCGCTGATCTTCATCCTGATCGGCATTCGCGAGGCCGCGCAGGACTTCCGCCACGTTTACTGGCCGATCGTGATCGCAATCCTGCTGGTGACGCTCGGCCGTGCCGTCGCGATCTATCCGCTCTGCGCGGTTTTTCGAAACGGCGCGCGACGCGTGTCGATGCAGCACCAGCACGTGCTGTTCTGGGGCGGTTTGCGGGGCGCACTGGCGCTCGCGCTTGCCCTCGGGCTTCCCGACGGCATGCCACAGCGAGAGGAAATTCTCGCCGTGACCTTTGGGGTGGTGGCGTTTTCCCTCTTTGCACAGGGGCTGACGATGACGCCGCTGTTGCGTCGCGTTGGGGAACTGCCGGGCGCCGCGGACAAGGCGGTCGCTCCGCCGGCATAGCGGGGCCATCCGCGTCGGTTAACGACGAAAGGGCCCCAGCTTCGGAGCCCTTCCGGTCGTGCAACTACTTCGCCTGCGGTCCTGCGCTTCCTGCGTACATCCACTTACTACTTACGGCCTATTTCTTACTTCGCCAGCGTTTTACGCTGGCAACACATTCAGCGCGGCCAGCTCGAACGTTTCGATCTGCACCTTGCCGGACATCAGCGAGCTGAGCTTCGACTCGATCGTCGGATAGGTCGTCGAAACGTACTTCTTCATCGCGTCCGATCCGTTCCAAACGCTGATTCCAAGGACGTGGTCATCATTGACGAGCATGATTTCGTTCTTGAAACCGTCCTGCGTCTTCAGCACCGGCAGCACTTCGCTGTTGAAGAGCTTCGTGAACTCTTCCTTCTTGCCGGCAACAATGGGAAAACGGACGCTGCGGGCGATATGAGTGGTCTGCATATGAAGAAATCTCCTGTACCTCATCGATTGAGCCCGGCGATCCGCGGGACGAGGGTCAACCGCGGGCGGGATGCTCACGCTGGAAGTCCACACAGCGCTCTCTGCAACAAACGTCTTTGCTGGCTACTTCTTATGTACTAAGTATAACACCGGACGCCTCGTAAGTCAAGTACCATCAATGACTTAGCAGGCATCGCCGGGCGTACGCCCGGGGGCGCGCAGCGTCATTTGGCCACGCGCCCCCAGGTTGCTACATCCGGGGACGGGTCTTGCGCGGCGCCTTGCCACAGTTCGACGGCCATCCCTCCGGCCACGTTCCGGGCGAGCGGTCGCGGGCAATGAACGTCGGATCCTCCGACGCCGCGTAGACCATCAATGCCGCGAGCGTCGCGTTGTGCTTGAGATCGTCCATCACGACCTTGTCGTACGTGTCGCGGTTCGTATGCCAGGTGTACGTGCTGTAGTTCCAGCTCACCGCGCCCATCCCGAAGGACGGAGTCCCGAAGCAGGCGAACACGGCACCGTCGGTTCCGCCGGGATTTCCGGTCGGCACGTCGTTGAAGCTCCACGACACGACGTTGCTGCTCGTACTGTCGGTGTAGAAGCTCGGCAGCTTTTCGTACCAGGACTTGAGGTGCGGCCCGATGGCCGTGAGTCCCGACGACGAAAGCGACTGCACGCGCCCGGTGCCGTTGTCCTGATTGAACAGCGCCTGAAGCCCCTTCATTACTTCCGGGTGATCCTCGGTGAACGCCGTTGAGCCGTTGAGTCCCTGCTCTTCGCTCGCCCAGTGTCCGACCATGATCGTCCGCTTCGGATTCGGGTACGCGAGCTTGAGGATGCGCATCGCTTCCATCGCCATCATCGTGCCGGTCCCGTTGTCCGTGGCGCCGCTGCCGCCGTCCCACGAATCGAAGTGCGCGGACAGCATCACGTATTCTCCCGGCTTCTCTGTGCCCTTGATCTCTGCGATTGTATTGAACGCAGGAACAAGGCCCATGTCTTTTGAGTCGGTTCGTACGCTGATTCTCGGCTTTAAGCCAGATTCCGTCAGGCGATAGAGCATGCCGTAGTCCTCCAGCGAAACATCAATGGTCGGAATCTTGGTGGTGCGAGACTGGAAGATCTTGTTTACACCAAAGCCCCGCGACCAGTTTGAGGTGATTACACCGATGGCCCCTCCCTTCTCAAGCGCTGCGGGAAGGGTACGAGTGGTTTTGCCTGTATTTGCAATCCGCTTTGTCCAGGCTTCGGTCATGGCGGTACGAGCCGCTTTCATCTTATCAAACGACTCTGTAGTCCCGAATTCCTTCCAGTTATAGTCGGGCCGGCCCGTAGGCTGGGCCATCGAGATCATCACGAACTTTCCCTTCACCGCGGGCAACCACTTTTGGAAAGCCAGTGAGTCAGCAAACTCAGGTAGGATAACCATATCGCCAACAACCGCTTTGCCATTAGTTGAAGGACACCAAGCTAACTGCATAGCTTCCAGAGTTTTAACCCGCGGATAAATCATGTCTATGTGAGATACACCCCGCTCCCAGCCTTTCCATTCGCCCCACTTTTCATTCCGAGCCGTGATACCCCAGCCGGTGTATTTCTTCACGGCCCAGTCATGAGCCTGCTGCATTTGAGGGGTACCAATCAGACGGGGGCCAATTCCGTCGAAGAGCTCATGGCCAAGCTTCTCGAGTTGAGAGTTTTCATTGGCTTCTTTGACAATGGCGGCAACGATGGGGTCCTGGCCAAGGGTCTTCAGGGCTGTTGCCAGGATGAGGATGAGGA
>CAZULB010000170.1:0-4620 GCA_964621155.1 uncultured bacterium
GCATGCTCATGGGCGCCGTCGTCAACATGCGGCCCGACCTGTGGCGCGCATCGGTCCTGGTGGTTCCGTTCGTCGATGTGCTCAACACGATGCTCGACGACACCCTCCCGCTCACGGTGATCGAGTACGACGAATGGGGCAACCCCAACGAGAAGAAATACTACGAGTACATTCACTCCTACTCGCCCTACGACAACATTGCGGCGGCCGCGTATCCGGCCATGCTGGTGCTGAGCGGATTCCACGATCGCCGCGTGCAGTACTGGGAGCCCGCCAAGTGGGTGGCGCGCCTGCGCGACCGCAAGACCGACGATAACCCCATCATCCTGCGCACGCGTATGACCGAAGGCCACAAGGGCGCCTCCGGCCGTTACGACTATTTCAAGGAGATCGCGATGGAGTACGCGTGGATGCTCGACCAGTGGAGACGAAACCCATGACCAAACCAGCCATTCAGGATTTCTATCCGGAAGACTTCTCGCACTGCAGCGGATGCGGCCGCCTGAACGCGCGCGGGCATCAGTTCAAGACACGACGCGACGGCGCTGAAACCGTCACCCATTACATGCCGGCGGGGCACGAGATGTCGGTGCCCGGATTCGTATACGGGGGATTGATCGGTGCGCTGATCGACTGCCATGCCATGGCGACGGCATCCGCGGCCGCGCTCGAAGCCGCAGGGGAGGAGGTCGGCAAGGCGCCGTCACCACGCTTCGTTACGGCCTCGCTCAAAGTGGATTTTCTGAAGCCGACGCCGTTGGGAGTCGAACTCGAAGCACGCGGCCGCATCAAGGAGCGCAGCGATCGCAAAGCGGTGGTGGAGGTGACAGTGTCGGCGGACGGTGTGGTGACCGCGAAAGGCGACGTCATCGCGGTGCCCATGCCGGCCAGCATGGTCAGGGACTGAGATCAACCGCGCATGGTGTAGATCATGCGCATGTCCCACCGCTTCGATTCCAGAATACTCCCATCACCGAACATCCAGGTGGTGGTGGGTGTCTCGCGGCCGAGTTGCTTCACGAGAATACACGGCATCCCACGTTCCCGCTGTTCCAGATCCGTCTTCACGAAGCCAGCTTCATCCAGTACCGCGCGACTCTCGTTCGACAATCCCGCGGTCCACATGCCCAGCTCCGAAATCTGCGCCGTGTTCACCGCGCAACGTAACAGATCCGCGCGCACGACATCGTCGGTACCTTCCCAATCGACGATGTGGAAAGGAAGCGTCGGCAGCTGGCACTCCTGCCAGCGTGCCAGCACGAGATAGCCGTCCAACCGGCCGTCGCGTTCGTGATAGAAGAAACGATAGGTCCGAATGGGATTCTGGTAACGCCAGGTGAGGTAGCGTGTGCCGCGCACGTGGCGAATGCGGCCGTCGTAGGGCAATCGCGCCACGAGCTCCGCCATCGCCTCGATGCGCGGTTTGCTGTCAGCCACGATCATGCTGCCGGGCAGACGTCCGCGCGCTGCTTGCATCTGGTCCACGCGGCGAAAGGGATCCTCCGACGAGCGCAGGTTGGCGCTGTTGCTGCGAATGAACCGCCACGCTCCGCGCACGCCGCGCAGACGCGTGCGCGCCGCGTGACGAATACCCTCCGGGCGTGAGCGCCGTACCACCGGTTCCAGCGCCGTCGCACTGCGCCATCCCGCGGCGAGCGACGCAATGATCGTAATGCGTCCGCCGCTCGTGATCAGCGCGTAGGGATACCCGCGCTTCGTCAGATCCTCGGCGGCGGCGCGCATGATCTCGCTGGCTACCCCGCGGTTGCGGTATTCCGGATCGACCGCCCAATCGTCGGCGGACGGCAGAACGGTGGCCTGGCGCGCGCGATCGTGCTCCCAGCACGTGCCGTAAATGCCGCGCATGCCCACGATACGCCCGCCCGCGCGCGCGATGTAGTAGATCGGTCCCGGGATGTACGGGTTCCTTTCGTACTTCCATTCAAGGTAGTCGCGGCTTTCGGGAAATCCGGTCTCGTACGTGCGACGGCGGAATTCCACCAACTCGTCTTTGAGCGACGGGTCGAACGGAACGATCTCAACGCCGTTCATGCGCGACGCTCCCTCTCCACGAATGCAATGATGTCGTTCACCGTGTTCCACTGGGCGGGCATGTCGATGGCGGTGACGTCGAGCGCATGCCCGACGCGGGCCTCGATCCACAGCAATAGTTGAAACACCGCCACGGAATCGAGGCGCCCGGAAGAGAGCAGGGGCGTGTCGCGCGCAACATCATGAGCGAGTGCGGGGCTCCATGTTGCGAAGGCAGCGATCAGTTCATCGTGGGGCGACATGATCCTATCCTCGGTTGATTGAAACCATATCGACGGGTTGCCGGCTCCCACAATGTTCAGCGATCTGAGCCCGGTTCACCTTGCCGCGCGACGTGCGCGGAATCTCGTCCAGGATGTACCAGCGCTGCGGGAGCTGGTGCCCGGCGAGATGCAGGCGCGTCCACTGGTGCAGCTCGCGCAGGGTCGCTTCGTCGGTCTGCTTGAGCGCAACGGCAACCCCGACGTCCTCGCCGAGGAGCGGGTCCGCGTACGCGAACGAACACACGTCGAGGGTGGCCGCGAAGCGCTCGATCACGCCGTCGATATCGCCCGGATAGATCTTCATGCCGCCCTTGTTGATCTCCTCGCGCTCGCGGCCGCGCAATACCAGCCAGCCGCGCTCGTCGATTGCGCCGATGTCGCCGGTGGCGAACCAGCCGTGGCTCACCACCTGCGCGGTGAGGTCGTCGCGATCGAGATAGCCGCGCATGAGCGCGGGCGTCAACGTCCAGACGTGTCCGGATTCTCCCGGTGCGCACACCGCCTCGCGGTCGAGCACCGCCGACGGGTCGCGCGAGTTGAGGATACTGAGGACGCCACCCCACGGCACACCGATCAAGCCGTCTTCCGGCGTAAAGTCGCCGACGGTGGTGCCGGCGAGCCAGCTTCCCGTCTCCGTGATGCCATACGCGTTCATCACACGCGCCGATTCCGCCCAGGTTCCGATGTCGTTCCACAGCGCCGCCGAAAGCGGGGCCGAGCCAACAAACACACGCGACAGCGTGTGACCCTGCGGTGGCTTGGCGATCCGGAGTGCCAACCTCCACAACGCAGGTACGGAAGACATGAAGGTGATCCGATTCTCGTCAATGATCGCGCCCAGGCGTGCCGTCGTATCCGGCCGAAACGGCGGCATGATGTAGAGGTCGCACCCCGAGAGCCAGGGAAAGAGTGCGTTGCAAATAAGACCGTGTCCGAAGTGCGTGGGAAGCGTGCACAGAGTGCGCGCATACGCATCGAGTCCGAGGTTGTCGCGCAGCGCCATCCACCGCGCGCGCAACGAGCGGTGCGTGTGCACCACGCCCTTGGGCTGACCCGTGGTGCCGGACGTAAAAAGAATCAGGGCGTCGTCTTCGAGAGCGAATCCGCGTGCGGGTTCAACACCGCGTTTGGGCGCCTCGACGCGCTTCGGAACTTCAACCAGGCTCACACCAATGCTCGTGAGAGTGTCTGCGAGTACAGCGTTGGGAGCGTCGATCCAGGAAGAAGTGCGTGGACGACTCCAGGTGGCGAGGGTCTCGATCTCGAACGGCGTGAAGCGGGGATCGATGGGAACCGCGCACGCGCCCAGGCTCCAGATGGCAAGCAGCTCGGCAAAAAATTCATGGCAGTTGCCGAAGTGAATGAAGGCGCGATCACCGCGCGAGAGCCCGGCGGCCGCCAGGGCGCCGACACGCGCTTCCACGCGCATGTGCAGATCGCCCGCCGTCCACCGGCGTCCGGTGAGCGGTTCGATCAGGTTGCCGGGTTTGAAGGTCAACAACATGGAAGAACGGATAATAGCAAAAAAAGGGCCCGCCATTGCGGCGGGCCCTTGTAATGCAAGACGTTACGCTTGACGACCTACTTGAGGAGCACCAGGCGTTTGGTATCGCTGAAGCTCCCGGCCTGGATCCGGCACAGGTACACGCCCGAGGCCACGGCCTGACCGGAACGATCTCGCGCGTTCCAGGTGACGTGGTGCACGCCGGCGGAGCGCTTTTCGTCGAGCAACGTCGCGACCAGGTGTCCATGCACGTCGTACACGTCGAGCCGGACGCGGCTCGCCGTCGGCAACGCGAATGACAGCGTGGTGCTCGGGTTGAACGGATTGGGCACCGGTTCGAACAGCGCGAACTCAACCGGACCCTCCTTCACAGGAGTGACGGTGTCCTGGAGAATCGCCACTTCGTAGTCTTCCACCTCGCCGAGGGCGCCGAGGTAGCCCGTGGGCTGCCATGGCCCGTTGTAATCGCTGTAGAGGAAGCGCGCATACGTGTTGAACGGCCCGCCCGATGTGCCGGGCACACTGAAGTTGTACGAGTTGAGCCCGGTGGAAGCCGCGACGCCGTTCAGGATCTTTTCGCCCGAGCTCCAGCTTCCATCGTGATTGAAGTCGATCCACGCGTTGATGAATCCCGGAGCAGACACCGTGATCTGCACTGTTGCGGTATGGGTTGGATTGAGCGTCGTGGTGAACGTGACGCCGTCTTCATCATCCACGCCCGTCAGATCGTCGCCCTGAGCGTTCGGGTGCGGGGATCCGTCCGTGTCGGCGTCGATCAGGGCACCCATGTGTTTGGCCGGG
>CAZULB010000171.1:0-4596 GCA_964621155.1 uncultured bacterium
GAGCACCATGGTTTCGCCCATGCGCACGACAACCGCGCCGTCGGCCTGCTTGGCCATACGACCGGTTTCAATGCTGAACGTTTGCCCGTTCAGCGTGCGGGTAACGGTTTGCTTTGACATTAAGCTTCTTTCTGACCAGCAATGTGCGGCCAACAAGGGTAAAGCGGACGCGTTTGCCCCTGCGTCCGCGGACATCTGCCCAAACCGCGCAAAGTAACCTTGCGGTTACTTGCGCAGATTGAGCTGCTTGATCATCTCCCGGTAGCTCTCGATTTTCTTGTTCTTGAGGTAGTCCAGGAGTTTCCGGCGCCGTCCCACGAGCTTGAGCAGCCCGCGACGCGACGCATGGTCTTTCTTGTGGATCTGGAAGTGCTCCGTGAGCATTTTGATTCGCTCAGTGAGGAGAGCAATCTGAACTTCGGCGGAGCCGGAGTCTTTGTCGTGGAGCTTGTACTTCTCGATAATATCTTTCTTCTGATCCGTATTCATAACCATCGTCTGATCACCTCCTACCGCGGTACGCGACACGATGGTTGCAGTCGGCCCGGGGGGCTGACCGCCAGGGGCGGAAAGTAGCACAGGGGTACGGGGGTGTAAAGCAATAAATGTGCAGGCGCGGCGTCGGCTGGCTACAAAAACCGATTCATCCACATGAATTTACGCGCTCGAACCGAGGAGCTCCCGCGCCATGCGGCGGTCCTCTCCGAGCTGCTCGATCAGCGCCGTGACGGTCGGGAATTTCTGCTCGGGACGCAGGTACGCTTCGCACCAGACCGAGACTTCTTCGCCGTAGATATGGTGGTCGAAGTCGAAGATGTGGACCTCGATCTCGTCGGTATGCCCGCGTTTCATGGTCGGCGCGCGTCCGATATTCATCATGCCCTCGTGAATCCACCCCCGCCAGCCCACGCGCACGGCGTACACGCCGGTCGGGGGCCAGAGCTTGTGCGGGTCCGCGACAGCGACGTTGGCGGTCGGGAAACCCAGGTCGCGCCCTCTGCCCTGCCCGTGCGCCACTTTGCCCCGCACGAGGTAGGCGTGGCCCAGGAGGTAATTGGCGCGCTCCAGGTTGGCGGCGGCGAGGGTCTTGCGAATGGTGGTGCTGGAGACAATCTCGGCGTCGACGCGCACGGGCGGTACGATGGTGACCGCGAAACCTCTCTGCTTTCCTTCTTCGGCCACCCGCTCGGGACTTCCTTCACGCTTGTGACCAAAATGGTTGTCGTAGCCAATCACGAGCTCGCGCATGTTCATCGCATCCAGGAAGTAGCGCTGGATGAAGTCGCGGTACTCCGTGCGCATGGTCTCTTCGTTGAAAGGCAGTACAAAGACGCCATCAACGGATGACTTGGCGAAAAGCTCGAGACGCTCGTCCAGCGTGCTCAGAATCTGCGGCATCTCGCGCGAATGCGTGACCGTCAGCGGGTGCGGGTCGAACGTGACGATCCAGGTGCTCTCGACGGCGCCGGCGCTGCGCCGCGCCACGAGCGCATCGAGAATGGCGCGATGGCCGCGGTGCACGCCGTCGAAGACGCCGATGGTGACGGCGGTGTTCCGGGGCGCGAATCCGCGCAGCTCGTCCAGCGTGCGTGCGATCTTGAGCGCCATGTTATCTCGTGCTGCGCGCGTTGGTAGCCGCGCCGTTCTCGGGCTCGACGCAGAGGCGGAAGGAATCGCACACGCGCAGCGGATCGCGCGGGCGATCCGGATCGCGGAAGCCGACGGCGAGCAGCGTATGCGCCTCATCCAGCAAACGGATCGCACCGCCCGCGGCGGTGCCGATGCGCTCCACCACGTCGGTGCGCAGCGGCAGCGCGCCAAAGCGAAGCTCGCGCGCCGCGCGCTCATCCAGCACCACGCCGGGCAGAAACGCCAGCGCTTCGTCCAGGGCGAGGCCGGTCAGCTCTCCGGCATGCTCGGGCGTGAGACGCTCGGAGTCGAAAGCCATGGCCGTCGTAAAGGTTCCGATGCGTGAACGCTCGAGCGTCGCGACGGAAGCGGGCAGGTCGAGCTTCTCGCCGAAATCGCGCGCCAGCGATCGCACGTAGGTCCCGCGCGAACAACGCACCACGCACGTCACCAGCGGCAGCTTCGCCGCGATGACTTCGAAACCGTGAATCTTGACCTGCCGCGGCGGCGCGGCTTCGGTGGTCTCGCTGACTTCACCCGCGCGCGCCATTTCATAGTAACGGCGCCCCTTGTTCTTGATGGCGGAGAAAACCGGCGGGGTGAGCAGGTAGTCGCCCACGAACGTTGACGCCACTTCACGCATGATCTCGATTGAAATATCGGGCACCGCGCTTTCACGCAGCACCGGCCCTTCCGCATCCAGCGTCGCCGTCTCCACGCCGAGCCGGATGTCGAAGCGATACTCTTTCTCGAGGTCCATGAAGTGCTCGACGGCGCGCGTGGCGAGTCCCGTGCACACCAGCAACACACCGCGCGCCAGCGGATCCAGGGTTCCCGCGTGGCCGACGCGGCGCAGTCCTGTCACGCGGCGTATGCGCGCCACGATGTCAAATGATGACGGGCCCACCGACTTGTCGATCACGAACACGCGATTGTCGAACCGGTTGCTCACGCTTCGCCTTCCTCTTCGTCGTCCGCGGTCTTGCGCGGCGCCGCTTCGCCCGTCGTGGAGGGCGTGCCCGTCTCGCGCAACACTTCATTGATACGGAAAGCGCGGTCGAGGGAATCGTCATAGTGCCAACGCAACTCCGGCGCGTGCTGCACGTCGATGGCGTTGGCAATCGCGTGCCGCATGAATCCGCTCGCGCCCTTGAGGATCTTCATCGTCATGTCGCGCTGTTCCTGATCGCCCAGCACGCTGAAATGGATCTGCGCCGTGGCCAGATCGCGCGCCGTCTTCACATAGACGATCGTCACCAGGCCCAGGCGGGGATCCTTGATGTCGTTGAGCACGATCTCGGACAGCACTTCCTTGATGGTCTCGTTGATTCTTTCGATGCGGTATTTTGACATAGGGTACGCGCGCGACAGCGCGCGCCTTTCAGCGAAACTCTTCTAACGCGTCTGCAACCGTGATTCGTGGATCCCCTTCAATAAAGCGTCGAATGCTTCCGCACGTTTCATCGACCGTCTTGTGATCCGATCCGACCATCGCTACCGCGATGGTGCTTCGCTGCCACTTGTCCTGGTGGTCCACTTCCGCGACCGATGCGTTGAATCGCCCGCGCAGCCTCGCCTTGAGACTCTGCAGCACGAACCGCTTTTCTTTGAGGGATTGGCAGCCGGGAATGAGCAGGTCAACCGTCAGCAGCTTTACGAACATCGCGGCCCACGGCATCGCGCGGCACGCCGGCCGCGCGAGCCGGTATTAGAAGACGCGTGCTTTCTCCTCGACGACGTACGCTTCGATGATGTCGTGCTCGACGAGGTTGTCGAATCCCTGGAGCCCGATACCGCACTCGAAATTCGTATTCACCTCTCGCACGTCGTCCTGGAAGCGCTTGAGCGACGCAATCTTGCCGTTGAATATGACTTCCTCGTTGCGCAGCACGCGAACGTTGGCGCTGCGCACGATCTGGCCGTCCGTCACCATGGAACCGGCGATGGTGCCGAGCCTGCCCACGTGGAACAGTCTGCGCACTTCGGCGCGGCCCAGCACGCGCTCGACGAAAATCGGCTTGAGCATGCCCTTCATGGCCTTGTCGATGTCGTCGAGGACCTCGTAAATGATCTGATAGCTGCGCACGTCGATGCCCTTGAGCTTGATGATGTCCTTGGCCTTCGGGCTCACCTTGGTGTTGAAGGCGATGATGACGGCGCCCGTGTTGAGGGCCAGCAGCGCGTCGGATTCGGAGACGACGCCGACGGCCGCGTGCAGCACGTTGACCTTCACGTTTTCGACCTGCATCGGGGAGAGCGAATCGCGCAGGGCTTCCACCGATCCGTTGGTGTCGCACTTGAGGATCAGGTTGAGCTCCTTGACCTCGCCGGTCTGCATCTGCTCGTAGAGTTGCTCGAGCGTCATGGCCTTGAGGGGCTGAAGCTCCTTGGTGCGCGTGGCTTCCTGGCGCTTCATCGCGATTTCGCGCGCTTCGCGCTCGTTCTTGACCGCGATCAGCGAATCGCCCGGTTCCGGCAGTCCGTCCAGGCCCAGCACAACGGCGGGCGTCGACGGGCCTGCGGAGCGCATGGCCTTGCCGTTGTAATCGAACAGCGAGCGCACCTTGCCGTACTCGTTGCCGACCACGAACACATCGCCGATGTTGAGCGTCCCCGACTGCACGAGCACGGTGACGAGAATGCCGCGACCTTCTTCCTTCTTGGTTTCCACCACGACGCCCTGGGCGCGCGAGGTCGGGTCGGCCTTGAGCTCGAGGAGCTCGGCCTGAAGAAGAATCATCTCGAGCAACTTGTCGATGCCCTTGCCGGTCTTGGCCGAAACTTCCACGCCCACGATGTCGCCGCCGTAATCCTCCAGCAGCACACTTTGCTGCGCGAGCGCCTGGCGCACCGCGGGCTGGTTGGCCGTGGGCAGATCCGACTTGTTGATGGCGACAATCATCGGCACCTTGGCGGCGCGCGTATGATTGATGGCTTCGACGGTCTGCGGCATGACGCCGTCGTCCG
>CAZULB010000172.1:0-4468 GCA_964621155.1 uncultured bacterium
CCTTTTACGATCGCACGGCGCTGGTCGAACAGACCATTCACACTGCCAGCAGAAATCTGGTCGAAGGCGGGGTGCTGGTCATCCTCGTCTTGTTTGTGTTCCTGCTCCAACTCCGGGCCGGCCTCATTGTCTCTTCCGCCATCCCGCTGTCCATGTTGTTCGCCATCATCGGCATGCGCACCTTCGGCATCTCGGCGAACCTGATGAGCCTCGGCGCCATTGACTTTGGACTGATTGTCGATGCGGCAGTCATCATCGTGGAGAACTGCGTGCGCCGTTTGGCGGAACAGCGCAAAGCGCTCGGGCGTGCGCTCACGCAAGAAGAACGTCTGCACACCATTGGGCATGGTACGGTCGAAGTGCGCCGCACCAGTCAGTTCGGCGAGATCATCATCATTGCCGCCTATATTCCTATCATCTCGCTGGCAGGCATCGAAGGGAAGATGTTCAAGCCGATGGCGTTCACGGTGATCTTGGCGTTGTCGGGCGCATTGGTGCTGAGTTTGACGTTGATCCCGGCGCTCTGCGCGCTCTTCCTCAGAGACCGTCGTGAAGAACGCGAGAACCCCCTCGTCGCCTTCCTCAAGCGACTCTACGAGCCGCTGCTGCGCCAAGCGATGCACTACCGGTGGGCGACCGTAGGGACGGTTGCGATGTTCGTGGTCGTGTGCGTGGCGCTGTTTCCCCTTCTGGGCGCGGAGTTCCTGCCGGAGTTAGACGAAGGCGCAATTGCCATTAACCACGCCCGCCTCAAAAGCGTGTCACTCACAGAGTCGGTGCGGCAGACCTCACTCATCGAACAATCGCTGAAGCGGGTTCCAGAAGTCGCCACCGTGGGCAGCCGCATTGGTCGCCCTGAGATCGCGACGGACCCGATGGGACCCAACATGGCAGACACCTACGTGTTCCTCAAGCCGCACTCCGAATGGCGGAACGGCACGACCAAAGAGGCGCTGGTCAAGGACATGGCGGAGGCGATGGAACAGTTCCCCGGCGTCGCCGCGTCGTTCTCCCAACCGATTAAGTTTCGCATGATGGAGTTAATTGAAGGCGTCGGCGTGCGTGCCGACCTGGGCATCAAAATCTTCGGCGACGATATGGACGCACTGCTGCGTGAAGCCGACGAGGTCGCGCGCGTCGTCCGCAGTGTACGCGGAGCCGAAGATGTCAAGGTGCAGCAAGTCAGCGGCTTACCCGTATTGCAGGTCACCATTAACCGCGACGCCGTCGCCCGCTACGGCATCAACGTCGCCGATGTGCAGGACCTTATCCAATCGGCCATCGCCGGGACCGAGGCAACCACCGTCTTGGAAGGCTTCATGCGCTTTGATTTGGTCGTGCGCTTCCCGCCGTGGGCGCGGAATGACGCGGACACTATCGGGAATTTGTTGGTCAGCGCACCCACGGGGCAGAAGGTACCCCTCAGCCAGCTTGCGACGCTGGTCAGCGAAGAGGGGCCGGCCGAAGTGAGTCGGGAGAACGGACAGCGGCGCATCACGGTGGAGGTGAATGTCCGCGGGCGGGACATGGGCTCTTTCGTTGACGAGGCTCGAAAGAAGGTTGAGCAGCAGGTCACGTTACCGGCCGGGTACCTGATGGAATGGGGCGGGATGTATGAGCACTTGGAAAGCGGGCGTACCCGACTCCTGGTGGTCGTGCCCATTACGTTCTTCGCAATCTTCCTGCTACTGTTCATGACGTTCAACTCGCTGACGCACGCGACGGTTGTGTTTACCGGGATTCCCTTCGCCATCACCGGGGGCATCTTGCTCCTCCTTCTCCGCGGCATGCACTTTTCCATGAGCGCGGGGGTGGGCTTCATCGCCGTGTCCGGCGTCGCCGTGCTCAATGGCGTCGTCATGATCTCGTTTATCAACCAACTGCGCGGGCAAGGACTCGCGCTCGGGGACGCGATCCTGCAAGGTGCGCTGACGCGGTTGCGTCCCGTGCTCATGACGGCGCTGGTGGCCAGTCTGGGATTTGTCCCGATGGCGCTGTCGACGGGGACAGGTGCTGAGGTGCAGCGCCCGTTAGCGACCGTCGTGATTGGAGGGCTGATTACCTCAACGGCTCTGACGCTGCTCGTATTACCTACCTTGTATGCGTGGGTTGAGGGCTGGCGACACGCCAGGGACGGAAACATCCAGGCATCCCAAAACGTACCGGCGTAACAGACTCGCCTTTACTTTTTCGCTTTCTTGTTTCCATCACTCATGGTTATACAGAGGAGAAACCACTATGACGGATCGCAGAAAGGAAATCGCAAAGTTCTTCGCCGGCGTGGCGGCCAACCAAACCATCGTCCATTGGGGGCTAGGATTGAGTGACGTCCTTCCCTTGAAACTTCTTGGCATTACGTACACCACGACGCTGAATGCCGCCGCGATGGTAGCGTGGCCCATTATTGCGATGCTGTTGGTGTATTACGCGTGGATGAGAACATGACGCTAGCCGGCGACAAGGAATAATTATGAGGGAGAGTCTTCTATCCCTGCTATGGGATAAGCGCAAAACCATAAAGCACGGTCGGTCGGCGATCGCGCACCGGCAGCGCGCCCGTCTTGCCGAAATAGTGACCTTCGCACGCACCAATTCACCCTACTATCGCGAGCTCTACCGAGACCTGCCAGAATGGGTCGAGGACCCCACGCTGCTCCCGGTTACTGATAAGAAGAGGTTGATGGCGCGCTTCGACGATTGGGTCACCGACCGCGAGGTGACGATCGAGAAAGTACACGGATTCATCGAAGACCCGAGCCTGATCGGCGAAGAATTCCTCGGAAAGTATCTCGTCGCCACAACCTCAGGCACGACCGGCACGCCTGGGATCTTCGTGCTGGACGACCGGCAGTTCAAGGCTGGTCGAGCAGGGCTCAGGCAGGTGGTCGGCGAATGGCTGACATTCTGGGATTTCATCAAGGTTCTCGGCTGCGGGATGCGCACGGCGGCGCTGCACGCCACGGGCGGCCACTTCGTCTCGGTCGCGACCATCACCCGCATGCGGCGCTCCAGCCGCGTGGCGGCACGGGTCATCCGGGACTACTCCGTGCACACGCCGATTCCGGAACTGGTCGCGGAGCTGAATCGCTTTCGCCCGGCCCTGTTGGCCGGTTACGCGACCGTGGTTTCGCTGCTGGCCGGCGAGCGGGAAGCCGGCCGCCTGCGAATCAACCCCGCCCTGCTGGTCGTGACGGCCGAGGGGTTGGCGGAGCAGGAGTACGGGCGGATCGCCAAGGCGTTCGGGGCCAAAGTCGGCAATGTCTGGGGCTCGACCGAGATCGCCGGCGTCGCCTATAGCTGCACTGAGGGGTGGCTGCACGTCATCGGCGATTGGGCCCTGATCGAACCGGTCGATGCCGACTACCGACCGACCCCGCCCGGCGAGCAATCGCACACCGTCCTCGTGACCAACCTCGCCAACCGGGTGCAGCCGATCCTTCGCTACGATCTGGGCGACCGCATCCTGGCGCGGCCCGACCCCTGCCCGTGCGGCAACACGCTGCCCGCGATCCGCGTGCAGGGCCGCGCCGGCGCCGTGCTCAAGTTCTCCAAAGAGGATGGCCAACAAGTCTCGATCCCGCCGCTGGCGCTGGAGATCGATCACGTCCCGGGAGTCGAGCTGTCCCAGATCGTGCAGACCACACCGACGAGCCTGCGCGTGCGCGTGCGTCCTGCCGCCGAGGCTGATCCGGACCGTGTATGGCAGGCGGTGCATACCGAGCTTTCGCGCCTGCTCTCCACGTACAAACTCCATCGCATCACGATCGAGCGCGCTGAAGAACCACCGAAACAGTCTTCCGGCGGCAAGTACCGTACGATCATCCCGCTGAATGGAGATTGATGAGAGAACCACTAGAGGAGGAATGGCCATGACAAATCCCATCCCACGCGACACCAACTTCGACAGCACGCTCGCGCTGAAGAGGGAGGGTTACCAGTTCATCTCGAACCGGTGTCAACGCCTCAACGCTGACATCTTCGAAACGCGCCTGCTGTTACAGAGAACCATCTGCCTCAGGGGAGAAGACGCGGCCAAGGTTTTTTACGACCAGAACCACTTCTATCGGAATGGGGCCGCACCCGCGCGGATGCAGAAGACGCTGGTCGGCCAAGGCGGCGTCCAGGGGCTGGATGACGCCGCGCACCGGCACCGTAAGGGGATGTTCATGGCGCTCATGACGCCCGAACGTATCCAGCAACTGGCGGATCTCACAGCGCAGGAATGGAACGCCGCGCGGGTCCGATGGGAGAAGCGGACACGAATCGTCCTCTTCGACGAAGCCCAGGAGACGCTTTGTCGCGCGGTGTGCCGCTGGTCCGGTGTTCCGCTGCGAGAAACGGAAGTAAGCCAAAGGACAGCGGAGCTCGCGGCCATGATTGATGGAGCTGGTGCCGTTGGACTGCGGTATTGGCGTGCACGGTGGGCACGCAAGAGCGCCGAGCAATGGATCGGGACCCTTATCGAGCA
>CAZULB010000173.1:0-4330 GCA_964621155.1 uncultured bacterium
CACCAGTCGGCGGAAAAATCGATGATCACGGGGCGCCCGTCCGCGGTCGCGCGCGCGAGCGCGGTCTCCGCGTACGGAGCCCAGGAGGTCGCCGCGACCTCCTGCCGCCCCAGGATGTGTCCGGGCGCCAGCGCCACGTACAGTCCGTAGAGCGGCGCCGCCACGCCGATGAAGCGGCGGAAGGCGACGAACAACAGCGTGCTCGCGTGTACCTTCATCACCCAGCCCAGCAACACACCGCCCACGACGAGCAGAGTGCCGAGCAACGCGTAGTAGATGTGGTCGCCGATCACGGTGCGCAGGAAATATGCGGCCATGGCGAGCAGCACGACACCGAACAGGCGCCGGACCCACTCCATCCATTCGCCGGACTTGGGAAGGCGTCCGATGTTGCCCGACGCCACCGCCAGCACCACGAACGGAAGCCCCAGCCCCAGCGCGAGCACGAAGAAAAGGGAGAAGCCGAGCACCAGGCTGTGCTGCTCTCCCACAAACGTGAGCAATCCCAGCACGAACGGTCCGATGCACGGCGCGGCGACGATGCCCACGGTGAGACCCATGAGAAAAGCGCCCATGCGTCCCTGTCTCCCCGTGCCCGCAACGCCGGCCAGCCGCTCCGGAATGCGAATCTCATAGTAGCCGAACATCGACATCGCGAGGCCGATCATGACCGCCGCAATCGCCATCAGCACGAACTTGTTCTGCAGCGCCGCGCCGAACAGGGAACCGGTGAAAGCGGCGATCAATCCGAGTGCCGAGTACATCGTCGCCATCCCGAGCAGATAGAGCAGCGCCAGCGATACCGTCTCGCGTGAACGGCCGCGTGTCTGCCCGCCGAAATAGCCCACCGTGATCGGAATCATCGGATACACGCACGGCGTGAGATTGAGCGCGAGGCCGCCGAGGAACACCAGCACGAAACCGAACCACAGCCCGCGTTTCGCAATCGCGTTGGCGAGCGAGCCGCCTTTGTCATCATCTGCCGTCGATGTCGCGGCCGTGTTGGAGTCGGCCTGCGAAGTGGTGGCGAGCGATGCGAAGTCGATGGCGTCAAAGATATCCGAGTGGGCGAGGTCGACAGCCGTCTGGGGTGTCGACACCGCCACGGGAATGAAAACTTCCTGGCTGTCGGGGAGCAGGCATTTCTGGTTGTCGCACGCCTGATACACCACCACGGCCCGAATCGACAGTGTGTCGACAGCCGCATCTTTCGCGACGTCGATCATGGCGCCGACGTACACGGTGCCTTCGTACAGGCGCAGCGGCTTGTCGGAGAACTCGAGTTTTTTTTCGATGCCCTGCGGATACACGGCGCCGCGCACGGTGATGCCCGGCGGCGCGATGAATTTCACTTCCGTCGGATACAGGAAGTCTTCGGTGACGATGTGGGCGTTGATGTGCCACGGCGCGCGCGTCGTCACGCCGACGGCCAACTGCGCGGTGCCGCCCTGGGGCACATTGTTGAGGGATACATACCCCGTGGCGGTGACGGGTGCGGGGGTTCCGAACGGGTTGGCAAGGTCGATGGCAGTGGCCCGGCCCCCCAGGCCGGCCACTCCAAGGGCGACCACTACCCATAGCAAAAGTCGTTTGTTCATAAGGAAATATGAGCTCCGGCGAGACGGTGCCCCACCTTTCGTACACCGATGGCGGGTCGCGGTTCGGCAATCATAAACCGTTGTCGGGCGCCAATCAACCCGCTCGCACGGGCTCGCCGCAAGCGCTACGCCGGCGCCCGGCTGCCCAGCTTGTCCAGCATATAAGGAGCGAGGCACTTGTGAACGGGACGGAGGAGCTTCCACAGATAGCGGCCCTTGGAGTCCTTGAACCGGTAGACGGTGACGATCTCGATGGCGGACGGGTAGCCGCTGCGGTCGATCCGGTAGGCCACCTGGTAGTCGATTCCGGGAAGCTTGCCGCCATAGACGATCTCATTGGCGCTGCGATGCACTTCGGCGTCGCCCTTGATGCTTACGTTTTCTTCGACCTGCTTGATGTCGCGGTAGGCATTGAAGTCCATGGGGCGCCGATACGCGTCGGCGTAGTTCCACATGGTGGAAATCGAATACAGCGAGCTGGCCTTGGGAACCGGGATGGGCTTCACATCGTGGGTGCCCGCCACCACCGCCATGATGCCGAGACCCGCGGCCGCGGTCAGCCCGAGGATGATCAACGCGGCGATGAGAACCTTGAAAAGCGTGCCCATCGAATCTCCTTTGGTCAGCGTTTGACGGCAACGGTGACACCGTCGCGGATCGGCAGCATCACGAGCTCGACACGGTCGTCGTTTTTCACGTGCGCGTTGAACGCGACGATGGCGCGTGTCGTGTCATCCTGCGGGTCGAGCACGCGGCCGCTCCACAGCACGTTGTCGGCAACGAGCACGCCGCCCGTGCGCACGAGAGGGAGCACGGCATCCCAGTACTTGATGTAGTTGGGCTTGTCGGCATCAATGAAAACGAAATCGATCGGGCCCTCGAGCGTGGCGATGGTGTCCGACGCCGGCGCCAACTCGAGGCGGATCTTTTTCCCGTGCGGGCTCCGGGCCCAGAATTTCTGCGCCAGCGTGGTGGCCCTGGGATCGACGTCGCACGTGATGAGCTCGCCGTCGGCCGGAAGGGCAAACGCCATGGCGAGTGCGCTGTATCCGGTGAAGGTGCCGATCTCGAGCACGCGGCGTGCGCGGGAGAGCAGGACGAGCAGTCGCAGCAGGAGGCCTTCGCCGTGGCCCACCATCATTTGCGGGTCTTTCTGGGTGGCGCGCGTTTCTCTGGCGAGCTCCTGGAACAGCTCGGGCTCGGGTGATGAGGACGCGTCCGCGTAATTCTGGATTGCTTCCGAAACGAGAGGAATCATGTTCACTCCATGAACGGTCGCCGGTGGAAAGCATAGCCGGTTTTCGGTTTTCCAACCACTGACGGTTGCGCGGTGCCGGCGGCATCGTTATCATCGCGCCCCATGCCTTCCGCCTTCCAGGTTCTATACCTGATCCGCCACGCTGAGACTGGTTACAACCGCGACGGCCGCGTCCAGGGCCATACCGAGAGCAACCTGAGCAAGTTGGGAGTCGAGCAGGCGCGGCGCATCGCCCGCCGGCTGAGCTACGTGCAGTTCGAGGCCGCTTACTCGAGCCCGTCGAAGCGCACCATGCACACCGCGCGGCTCGCGCTGCCGAAAGTGGAGATTCAGCCGCGTGAGGCGCTGCGTGAAATCCGCCTGGGAGAGTGGGAAGGGAAGAAGGCCGAAACGCTGCGCAAGGAGTATCCGCGCGAGGTTGAGCGCTGGTTTCATTCGCCGATGGCGGTGCGCATTCCCGGAGCCGAGACCGTGGGACAATTCCGACGCCGCGTCGTGCGCGAGATGAACCGCATCCGCAAGGAGAGCCCGGCCGGGGAAATCGCGGTGGTGACGCACGCCGGCGTGATCTGCGCGTATCTGACCAGCGTGCTCGGGATGAGCCTCGACGACCTGTGGAGCTTCAAGATCCGCAATGCGTCGGTAACGCGCGTGCTTTTTCCCCAGGGTAAGGCACGCATCGACCTGCTGGGCGACATTCATCATCTCGAGGGGGTCATGCGCGAACCGCCCAACCGCCCCTTCCGCCTGTTTCCGTAGCCGCGCGCCGATCGGGGGCACCGGGCCCCGCCCGGGGAAAGCGGCCGGGCCGGAGCGCGGGTCCTGCGCTGCCCCCGCCGCAACCGGTGGGAATTGTTGACACTGCTTGCGATACGGGGTACTTTTGGGGCGAATTTGTGAATCAGTTTGCAAGCGCGCGACGGAGGGCAAGGGACACTGAACCCGCCGCTCACGCGGCTCGAACAACACACCCATGACACTCGCGCTCAAGTACATCCCGGCCATCCTTCTGTTCGTGATGGCACTCGCGATCCCGCTCATCATGCTGGCAATCGCGGGAAGGACCGGCCCGCGCCAGCCGAGCCCGCGCAAGATGACGCCCTTCGAGTGCGGTGTCGAGTCGCTGGGCGATACGCGCCATCGTTTTTCGGTGCGCTTCTTCCTGGTCGCGCTCTTCTTCATCGTGTTCGACATCGAAGCCGTCTTCATTTATCCGTGGGCTGTGCTCTTTCGCGAGCTCGGTCTGTTCGGGTTGGTGGAAATGGCCGTGTTCTTACTCATCCTCATGCTGGGCCTCTTCTATGTCTGGAAGAAAGGAGCCCTGGAATGGGAATAGACCAGCGCGTTCTTCCCGCCACCAAGGATGAAGCGGGTATCATTACCACGCGCCTCGACGAGCTCGTGCGCTGGGGCCGCAAGAATTCGCTCTGGCCGATGCCGTTCGGCACCGCCTGCTGCGCCATCGAGTTCATGG
>CAZULB010000174.1:0-4314 GCA_964621155.1 uncultured bacterium
GGCCTCTGTCTGGTGAACGACTGGTCGGCGCGCGACATCCAGAAATGGGAGTACCAGCCGCTCGGCCCGTTCCTCGCCAAGAACTTTGCCACGACGGTGAGTCCGTGGGTCGTCACCATCGAAGCGCTGGAACCGTTTCGTGCGCCGGCCGCGAAGCGCGCGGATGGTGATCCGTCTCCGCTCCCGTATTTGAATGATGAAGCGGATCAGGGCGCGGGGAACTTCGGCATCACCATTGAGACCTACCTCGAGACACCTAAAATGCGTGAAGCCAAGCTGGCACCGTTTCTGGTGTCGAAGGGAAACTTCGCCGGCATGTACTGGACCTTCGCGCAGATGCTGGCGCACCACGCCTCCAACGGTTGCAATTTGCGTCCGGGTGACCTGATCGCCAGCGGCACCGTGTCGGGCGAAAGCCGTGATTCGGCGGGTTGCCTCCTCGAGCGCACGTGGCGCGGCACCGAGCCGCTTTCGCTCCCCTCGGGCGAATCCAGGCGGTTTCTCGAAAACGGCGATACTGTGGTAATCTGTGCTTTCTGCGAGAAGAACGGTGCCACCCGCATCGGGTTCGGCGAATGCCGCGGCACCATTGCCGGCTGATACGACCATCACTGATTTCGAAAGGACCTGTCATGGCCTCCTTCACTGCCATCGACCGTAACGGCAAATCTCTCGACATCGACTCCGCGCGCGTGGATGCGCTGCGCCTGGCGCTCCGGGGCGGGCTGCTCGGTGCCAACGACGCCGGTTATCACGAAGCCCGTTCGGTGTGGAACGCGATGATCGATCGCAAGCCCGCGCTCATCGCGCGCTGCGTCGGTACCGCCGACATCATTGCGTGCGTCAACTTCGCGCGCGAAACCGGCATTGCGCTCTCCATCAAGGGGGGCGGACACAACATTGCGGGTCTCGCCGTGGTTGAAGGCGGTCTCACGATCGACTGCTCGCTCATGCGCGGGTGTCATGTCGATCCCAGAACGCGCATCGCGCACGCCCAGCCCGGTTGCATCCTGGGTGATGTCGACCGCGAGACGCAGGTACACGGCCTCGCTGCCGTGCTCGGCTTCGTATCCATGACTGGCGTCGCCGGTCTCACCCTCGGCGGCGGCTTCGGCTATCTCTCGCGCCGCTTCGGGTGGACGTCCGACAACGTGCGCTCCATGACCATGGTCACGTCGGAAGGGAAGCTCGTGCGCGCGAGCTCGGAAGAGAACGCGGATCTTTTCTGGGGGCTGCGTGGCGGCGGCGGAAACTTCGGCGTGCTGACAGACATCGAGTATCAGCTCTATCCCGTGGGACCGCAGATCTATGGCGGCGGCATTGCGTGGTCGGCGGAGCACGCCGACGAAGCCTACGCGCTCTACCAGCAGATCGCGGAGAGCGCGCCGCAGGAGCTCGCGGTGGTCATGGTGTATCGCATCGCGCCGCCCGCGCCCTGGATCGACAAGGATTTCCACGGCAAGCCCATCGTGGCCATGTTCGTGTGCTACACGGGGAGCGTGGAAGAAGGCGAGAAGCTGCTGGCGCCACTCAAGCAGTTCAAGAAGCCCGTCGGCGACATCCTCATGCCGCGCACCTACGTGTCGCAGCAGTCGCTGCTGGATGCCACCCAGCCCAAAGGCCGGCGTTACTACTGGAAGTCCGAGTACCTGGCGGGTGTCGGTCCCGATCTCGCGAAGGGTCTGATCAAGGCCGGTACTGCCCTCAAGTCACCGCATTCAGCCGTGATCGTGTTTCCCCTGGGAGGCGCCATCGGCCAGCACTCCAACGGCCATTCTGCCGTCGGAAACCGCAACGCCAACTGTCTGTTCAATATCACGGCGGCGTGGGAGAAACCCGAGGACGACTCCGCCAACATCGAGTGGGCGCGTGCGTCGTGGAACGACCTCAAACGCTTCTCGACCGGCGGCACGTACATCAACTTCCTGAACGAAGAGGAAACCGGCGATCGCATTCAGGCTGCGTACGGCGGCAACTTCGAGCGCCTCGCGCGCATCAAGGCGGCGTGGGATCCCCAGAACGTGTTCAGGGCGAACAAGAACGTAAAGCCGGTAGCCTGAACGGGAGCCTGACATGGTCAAGCTCACCTTTCACGGTCACTCGTGCTGGGAAGTACAGGGAAGCAAGCGCCGCATCCTGATCGATCCGTTCCTTACGGGGAACCCGCTTGCCGACGCCAGGCCGGCCGATTTCAAAAAGCTCGACGCCATTCTCGTCTCGCACGGGCACGGCGATCACATCGCCGACCTCGAGGAAATCGCGCAGCTCTCGGGCGCGCTTGTCGTCGCCAATCACGAAATCGCTACCCACTTCGGAAAGCGCGGCCTCAAGACACACGGACTTTCCATCGGCGGCGGCTTCAATTTTGACTTCGGCCGCGTGAAGCTCGTCATCGCCCACCACGGTTCCACTGGTCCCAACGGCGAAAACTTCGGCAGTCCCGCCGGCATCATCCTCACCATCGAGGGAAAACGCATCTACCACTGCGGCGACACCGGCGTCTTCCTCGACATGCAGCTCATCTCCGAGCTCAACGGCCCGTTCGATGTGTGCCTGATTCCGATCGGGGACAATTACACCATGGGGATCGATGACGCGATTCGCGCGTCTGAAATGATTCGTGCCAGGCTGTACGTGCCCATGCACTTCAATACCTTCCCACCGATCAGACAGGATGGCGCAGAATTCGTACGGAAGTTGGAAGGAAAAGCGCTCAAGGCGCGCGTCGTCGAACCAGGCGCGGCGATCGAGATCTGACGCGCGCGCCGGTCTAGTCCAGCGTGAAGCCGATCTTGAGCGTGACCTGCCAGTGCGCGATCTTGTTGTTTTCGACGTAGCCGCGCGTGTCGATCACTTCGAACCAGCGCACATTGTGGACGGTCTTGGTGGTCTTGGCGATGGCGGTCTCGACGGCGTCCTCGATGCCTTTGGTGGACGATCCCGTGATTTCGATGGTTTTGTAGACGTGGTTGGCCATGCTTCCCCTCCTATTGTGATCTTATCCAATCCATGGTGACACTGCGCGGGCGGTTGATGGGGGTGCCGAGCGCGCGGTTCCACACCAGCTGCGCGAGCATTCCCATCGCGAGCGAAATTGCAAACGGCACCGTGTAGAAGTCCAGCTCGGTGATGCCGAAGTGGTGCCACACCGTCCCCATCCCGAAATCGACATTGGGATAGGGGTTCTTCGCTTTGCCCTGTTTCTGCAAGACCTCGGGCACGACGCGTGACATGCGCTCGACCGTGGTGACCAGCGGATCGTCTGCGAAGTTCTTCTTTCCAAAATCGAGCATGGCGGTGAAGCGCGGATCGGCGCTGCGCAGCACGGCGTGTCCGTGGCCGGGGATTACGCGGCCCGACTTCAACGTCTCCAGCGTATAGTTTTCGATCTCTTTCTCGTCCGGCGCACCGCCGTAGCGCATCATGGCGTCGAACTGCCACTGCGTGCTTTCCTGCGCCGAGCGCCCGTGCAACGGGCCGGCCAGGCCGTTGAAGCCGGCGCTCACCGCAAGATACGGATTGGAGAGCACCGAACCCACGGTATGGCAGGTGAAGGCGCACACATTGCCGCCTTCGTGGTCGCTCTGCAAAATGGCAGCGATGCGCATGGCGCGCTCGAAGGTTTCGTTGCGGTGGCCCAGCATCATGCAGAAGTTCCCGGCCCAGTCGAGCACGGGGTCGTAGGCGAGGCGCGGTCCGCGGCTGTAGCGGATGCGATAGACACCGGCCGCGATGGTAGGGAGCGCCTGCATCAGGCGCAGCGCATCGTCGAGCGTCGAGCGCCAGATGTCGCCGCGCGGAGCGCCTTCCGCCACCTGCTTCGCCATCGCCGATTCGTGCTCCAGCGCGAGCACACCCGCCGAGAGCATGGTCATGGGGTGGGATTCTTTGGGAAGTACTTCGATGGCGCGCCAGGTCGCCTCGGGCACGCGAGCGGCGCTACCGATGGCGGCACGCACCGCTTTGGCTTCCTCCGCGTTGGGCAGCCGGCCGATCAACAGGAGGAAGAAGATCTCCTCCGGCATGCGGTCGATCAGTTCCAGCACGGGCATGCCCCGGATGATGAGCCCCCGATCGGGGTCGACCACCGACGTGTCGCACACCAGGGCGCGCACGTCACGCATACCGCCGAATGCCTGCGCCACCGTGACTTCAGAAATGGCGCGGTCACCGCGCGACTTTACGATCTCGTCACGTTTCGCGCGCAGTGCGTCCACCTGTTGCGCAAAGATTTCATGAAGAATCGTCATGGCGGCATGATACCACGCCTTCGTAGATTGGCCGCATGTTAGAATCAGCGACTTTCACAGGAGG
>CAZULB010000175.1:0-4233 GCA_964621155.1 uncultured bacterium
TGTGAAACTCGCGTATCAGTCTTCGCTGCCGATCAGTCCCTCTTCGGGAGATGAGGCCGTCGCATACAGCCGCTTCGGAATTCGTCCGGCATTATACGCGAGACGACCCGCCTGTGCCGCCAGGCGCATCGCCGTTGCCATCTGGACGGGATGTTTGGCCTGGGCGATGGCGGTGTTGAGCAGAACGCCGTCAATGCCCATTTCCATGGCGACCGCGACATCGGAAGCGGTACCCACTCCGGCATCGATGATGAGCGGGACCTTGCACTGTTCGCGGATGATGCGGAGGTTGTACGGGTTGCGGATGCCCATGCCGGAGCCGATGGGTGCGCCCAGCGGCATCACCGCCGCGCACCCCATGTCGGAAAGTTTCCGGCACGTGATGGGGTCGTCGTTGCAGTAGGGAAGCACGACGAAACCATCGGCCAGCAACTGCTCGGCCGCCTTCAACAGCTCGGGTACATCGGGGAACAGGGTTTCCTGGTCGCCGATCACCTCGAGCTTCACCCAGTTGGTATCGAGCGCTTCGCGCGCGAGTTGTGCCGTGAGCACGGCTTCTTTCGCGGTATAGCAGCCGGCCGTGTTGGGAAGAATGGAATACTTCCCGCGTAGCATTCCGATGAAGCTCTCTTTTGAGCCGTCGGTCAGGCTCACGCGACGCACCGAGACCGTCACCAGCTCGGTGCCGCTGGCGGCGAGGGCGTCGAGCATCACGTGCGGGTCGGGATAGCGCGATGTGCCCACGATGAGGCGTGAATTGAATTCGCGCCCGGCGATGACAAGAGAATCGGATGGCATGTTCGTCACGGCTAGCCGCCCTGAACGGCATTGATCACTTCGATGACGTCTCCTTCAGAAAGACGTACATCCGTCCACTTGCTCTTCGGAACCACCCGTGAATTCACGGCCACGGCGACACCGTCCGTGTTCGCGTTGATACCGTTCTCCTGCAACAGCGTGACAAGCGTGGCGGCCTCGGCCGTCCTGGTCTCTTTGCCATTCATGACGATGACCATATGAACTCCGTCAGTGCGCACGCGCGAATCGATCGGGTGCAAAGGCGGCAACATCGTCGCCGAAATCTCCGGTCAAGATGCCGGCGCACACCGCATCCGCCGTGGTGGGCGCGAAGAGAATACCGTGGCGGAAATGTCCCGTCGCCATGATCAGTCCGCCCACGCGCGTCGCACCGATCAACGGCAGGTGATCGCGCGTGCCCGGTCGCAACCCCACTTCGATGCTTTCGATGGGCAGATCGTAGATGGACGGCACCATCTCCCACGCGTTCTCGAGAATGGTCTTGATGCCGCCCGCGGTGGGCGTGGCGTCAAAGCCCGCTTCCTCCTGGGTGGCACCCACCACAACGGTGCCGTCATCCTTGGGAAGCAAATACGCGCGCGGTCCGCGCACGACGCGCTTCATGGCAAAATCCGCAGTGCGCGTAAGGCGCAAGATCTGCCCGCGGACCGGGCGCACCTGCGGAATCACGTCCTCGGGCAGGCCGTCGATGGTTCCCGACCACGCCCCCGCGCACAGTACAACCGTGTCGGCGCGCAGGATCTCGCCGCCCACCTCGACGCCCGTCGCAACGCCGCCTTCGATCACGATGCGCGATACGCCCGCACCTTCGCGCACTTCCACGCCGCGACGCGCGCACGCGCGCACAAGGGCGGGCAACAACACACGCGGGTTCACCTGACCGTCGTACGCAATCCACATGGCCGCACTGACGCGCGGCGTGAGGGTTGGCTCCATCTCGCGCGCCTGCGAGCCGGTGAGCCACTCAACGGGAAGGTCGGCCTGGCGCCGGTGCTCGTATACACGCCGCATGGCATCCACATCGTCGCGATGGACGGCGACGATGATCGAGCCCTCTTCGCCCAGCACGACCGGCACGCCGGCATCGCCGGCGACTTCCGCAACAAATGCACGGTACCGCTCGCGGGAGAGACGCGCGAAGCGGATGAAGTGCGGGTCTTCGAAGCCGGCCTCCGCGATGGGCGCAATCATTCCCGCCGAAACCCGGCTCGTGCCTTCACCGGCGCGCCTCGCGTCGAGCAGCAGAATGCGGTGCCCCGCACCTTCGCGCGCGAGACGCCACGCAATCGACAGTCCGATGACGCCGCCGCCGACAATGATGACGCGGGAAGAACTGGAAGAAGCGCCCAAAAGAAAAAGCCACCGTTCTGCACCCGATGGCGAGGCCGGCGGCCTGCTTACGATTTCCCTTCGCCGGCATTACCCGGATCAGGTGCCTGGGTTTGATCTCAGCCCGCCGCACGCGGCGACGAGCACCCCATATGTTCACCTGCCACAGTACGCCCGCAGAATGGGGAAGTCAAGGCGCCCCCAACGCTCGCGGAGACCCGTGGCAGCGTGTATAATGCGGCCGGCGCAAGCCCATCCCGCTGCGCGCCGCTCATGGAGGAAATAATGCACAACGCAGTCAAAGGCGCCGGACTCTTCGTCGCGGCCGCCGTCACCGCAGGATTCTTATTGATGACACAGCAAGATTCGGCTCTCGCCAAAAAGTACAAGTACCCGGAAGCAGCGAAAGGCGACGTCGTGGAAGATTTCCACGGCACCAAGGTCGCCGATCCGTATCGCTGGATGGAAGATCCGGATGCAAAGGAAACCCAGGAGTGGGTGGCGAAGCAGAACGAACTAACGCGCGCCTACATCGATTCGTACGCCGCGCGCGAGGCCATCGAAGACCGCCTGAAGTCGCTCTTCAATTACGAGCGTTATTCGCTCCCGCAGCGCGAAGGCGACCGCTATTTCTTCAGCCGGAACGACGGCCTGCAGAATCAGAATGTGCTCTACATGCAGAAAGGATTGACCGGCGAGCCCGTAGTTGTGCTCGATCCCAACCAGCTGAGCGATGACGGCACCGTTGCCCTCACCGGGACCAGCTACACGAAGGATGGTTCACTGCTGGGCTACGGTCTGTCCTCGGCCGGCAGCGACTGGCAGGAACTGCACGTGCGCGACGTCGATGCCGGCAAGGATTTCGACGAAGTGCTCAAGTGGTGCAAGTTCGCCGGCATCGCCTGGAAGGACGACAAGAGCGGCTTCTGGTACAACCGCTTCCCGGCCGACGGCGAGCCCGGGAGCGAACAGCAGGGCACGCACAGTCGCGTGTGCTGGCACAAGCTGGGCACTCCGCAGTCGGAGGACGTCATCGTTCACAAAGACGATCAGAACCCCGAGCTCGGTTTCCAGCCCTATACCAGCGACGACGGCAAGTACGTCTTCCTGTTCGTGTATCACGGCACGGCTCCCGAGAACGGTATCTACTACCGCACCCAGGACAGCAATGAGCCGTTCGTGCACCTGATCGAGCACGGCATGGCTTCGTTCAGTCCCATCGACAATATCGGTACGACGGTTTACATGCGCACCGACATGGATGCGCCGCGCGGTCGTATCGTCGCCATCGATCTCAACAATCCGGCCAAGGAAAACTGGAGGGAAGTCGTCCCGCAGAAGACGGAAGTCATCGACGGCGCGTCGATCGTGAACGATCAGCTCGTCGTCAACTACATGCGGGACGCACACAACAGCCTGATGCTGTACAAGCTCGACGGAACGCTCGACCGCGAAATTCCGCTGCCCGGGATCGGCACCATCGACGGTGCCAACGGACGCCGTGAGGACAAGGAGCTGTTCTACTCCTTCACCTCGTTCACGTACCCCAGCACGTCATTCCGTTACGACTTTGCCACCGGCAAGAGTGACACCTTCCACGCGCCCAAGGTGGAGTTTGATCCGACGCAGTACGAGACCAAACAGATCTTCTACACGTCGAAGGACGGCACCCGGGTGCCGATGTTCATCACCCACAAGAAGGGACTCGAGCTCAACGGCAAGAATCCCACGCTGCTCTACGGCTACGGCGGCTTCAACATCGCCATGACGCCTTCATTCTCGGCGTCGCGCGTGGTGTGGCTCGAAAACGGCGGCGTGTATGCGCTGGCCTGCCTGCGCGGCGGCAGTGAATACGGCGAAGAGTGGCACCAGGCCGGAACCCTCGAGCGCAAGCAGAACGTGTTCGATGACTTCATCGCCGCAGGCGAGTACCTGATCAAGGAGAAGTACACCTCGAAGAAGCTGCTCGTCATCCAGGGCGGCTCCAACGGCGGACTGCTGACCGCGGCGGTCACCGTGCAGCGCCCGGACCTCTTCGGCGCCGTGCTCTGCCAGGTGCCCGTCATCGACATGTATCGCTATCAT
>CAZULB010000176.1:0-4104 GCA_964621155.1 uncultured bacterium
CCGCGCCATCCGCGAGGTGCCGGACCGCATGCGGGCGGTGGTCTGCGCCACCGGCCAGCACCGCGTCATCTTCATCACCACGGCCAACGTGACGCACACCATTCCGGCCGCGCTGCAGGACCGCATGGAGATCATTCGCCTGCCGGGATATCTCGAAACGGAGAAGGTGAAGATCGCGCGCAAGCACCTGCTGCCCAAGATGCTGCCGCGCCACGGCCTCAAGGACAACGACGTGCAGATCTCGGACTCCGCCATGCGCCACGTCATCCAGGCCTATACGCGCGAGTCGGGCGTGCGCAACCTGGAGCGCGAACTGGCCAAGGTTCTGCGCAAGGTGGCGAAGGACGTGGCCAGCAACGGGCGCAAGCCCGACGGTGTGAAGATCACCGCCAAGAACCTCTCGAAGTTCCTGGGTGTGGCCACCTACACCGAGCGCGAGCTTCTGGAAAAGAACATGATCGGCGTGGCCACCGGGCTGGCGTGGACGAGCTTCGGCGGCGACATCCTGCGCATCGAGGCGGCGTTCATGCCCGGCACCGGGCGCCTCACGCTCACCGGCCAGCTCGGCGACGTGATGCAGGAGTCGGCGCAGATCGCGCTCTCGTACGCGCGCAGCATGGCGCGCGTGCTGCCGCTCAAGAAGAACTTCTTCCACGAGATCGACGTGCACATCCATGTGCCCGAGGGGGCCATTCCCAAGGACGGACCTTCGGCGGGCGTGTCGATGGCGACGGCGCTGGTGTCGAACTTCTTCGGCATTCCGATTCGCCGGGATGTGGCGATGACGGGAGAGCTGACGCTCAAGGGCGAAGTGCTCCCGGTGGGCGGCCTGAACGAGAAGACGGTCGCCGCGCTACGGGCGGGCATCAAGGAAGTCATCATTCCCAAGGGCTCGTCGCAGGTGATCCGCGATCTCCCGCGCGAAGTGCGTGCAGGTTTGAAGATCCACACGGCGGAGACGATTCGTGACGTGCTGCGCATCGCGCTCGAGCGGCCGCTACCGCGCACTCCGCGTCGCACCGTCAAGGCGGAAACCGAACGCGAGCGCAAGGGCTTCTTCGAGTATATCGAGTCGAACGTCGCGCACTAGCGGCCCAGCGCGGCGCGTCAGAAAATGCACCCGGACCGGATCGCCGGCCGGGTGCTTTTCGTTTACCGCCGCCGGTCGAAGCGGACCGAGTCCGGCGGAGCGGTCCAGAGCCAGACCGCGGCCACGCCGCCCTTCGCCTCCAGCTCGTAGCGACCGGTGTAATCGCCGGCAACAAAACGATCCCGCCCGGTGAGACGCATCGGCAGCGGGAGTGCGCCGATGCTCGTGTCCGGAACGCCATTGCGGATCGTCACCGTCAGGAGACCCCAGTCGTCGTTGTAGAACTCTCCTGCATAGCGTCTGGCGTCAAGGCTCAGGTTGCCACTCGCCGGCGGCACCGGTTCCTCCTTCGCGCGCGCAGCGGCCATCTTGAGCAGCACGGGCAGCGCGTCCTCGTCCTTCTCGCCGAGCGCGGCACCGTACGACTCGGCTGCCACCAACTCCGCGAGCATCACGGACGCTCCCGCGCCGGTCGCCACCACGGCAACACCGAGGTTGCGCGACGGCACGACCGAGACGAACGCGCCTGCCCCCGCGAAACTCCCGTTGTGGCAGTAGAGCGTGTCCGAGTGGAACACGCGGATGTCCCAGCCCGCGCCCCAGCCGACCCGCTTCTCCGATTTGACAAGCGGATGCGTTTCGGCCGCGTCGGTGTCGAGAATCTGGCGCATGGTGCGCAGCGCCGCGGCCGGCAGGACGCGGCGCCCGTCGATCACGCCGTCGCCGAGTTCGAGGCGCAGCCAGCGCTCCAGATCATTGGCCGTCGTGTAGATGCCGCCGGCCGCGTGCATGGTCTCGTCGACCTTGTGCGGCGTGGCGTCGACGAGCGCGCCGTCCACCCAGTCGTAGGGAAGTGCCAGGTTCTTGTCGCGCCAGGCCGTGGACGCAGAGCACGTGGTGCGCGTCATCCCGGCCGGCACGAAGATGCGCTCACGCAACACGTCCTTCCATGATCTTCCCGTCGCCGCTTCGATCACGCGGCCGAGGAGTGTGTAGTGCAGGTTGGAATACGTGAACGACCGCCGCGGCTTCGTCGCCGCGAGCAGGCGATAGTAACGTTCGTCGGTCATCTGCCCCGTGTACGCATCGCCGAACGTGATCGTCCTGTTGACCAGCCCCGGGCGGTGGCACATGAGGTCGCGTACGGTGGTCGTGTCGGCGTAGCCGGGATCGGCCAGCGTAAAGCGCGGCAGATAGCGGCGAACCGGCGCGTCGAGATCGAGCTTGCCATCATTTGCAAGCAGTGCGATGGCACACGCGGTGAATGTTTTCGTGCAGGATGCGATGTAGAAGCGCGTATCGGGATCGATGGGAAGCCGGCGCTCGACATCGCGGTTGCCGAGGAGGTCGCGCCGCAGGATTCCGTCCCGGTTCACCGCCAGCACCAGCATGCCCGGCACGTGCAGGGCGTCCATGGCCCCGGTCCATCGAGCGGACAACGAATCCGGAGCTGAGGGCTGAGCGGAAATGGCGGGCAGGGCGAGGAGCGAAATCAAAAGCGCGGTGAGGAGACAAATACGCGTATGCATGAACCCTCCGGGTTGGTGTCACGAGCTTGGACCGCGACGCCACCCGGAGAGTTTCAAGAAAGTGACTACTTCAAGAGAATCATCTTGCGCGTCTCGTTGAACGATCCCGCGCGGAGACGATAGAAGTACACGCATTAGGTGTTGCCGCGCGGCGCTTATTCGCGGCGGTAGATCTCCTGCGCCTCTCCAAAAGCCTTTTCCGCCGCTCTCCGGTTGTGTGCTCCGCAAAGCAGCCTGAGATTTGCCTCTTGGTGACGTCCGCCGACTGCGAAAGGCTGTACATGATCTATCTGCAGGTCTCTCGTCGAGGTGCAGCGCGTTCCATTGTTCGCCACGAACGTGCATCCTCCGCCGTCACGTACGTAGACCTCATCGCGCAGGTTATCGGGAACGTGACGCGAATGTTCCACCCGGCACTCCCGGCGCTGGGAGTCGGGATTTATTACTCTCTTTCTGTCATGCGATCCTACAGGCTGCTGCGTTTCGCACTCCCGGGGCTGGGAGTCCAGACTCGCCGCTCCTTTTCTCGCCTGACGTCGGGCGTGGCGCGCCACCGGATGGTGTCGTTCGCGAAACTCTTGAAACACCACTTTCATGACCTCGGCAAACGACGCGTGTGCACCGATCAGGTTCCTCACCTCTTCAAAGACCGCGATGAGTTCGTCGTCGGCCAGAAACTGGACCAGCATCTTCTGTTCGTACCTCGGCGCGAGGGGAGATGTGTAGCCCTCGATGCGACGCCCGAGTTCTCGATCAAACAGGACATCGTCCACCTCCGGCGCGCGATGCGTCGCGACGCGCACAGGGACCATACGGTCGCGGAACGCCACCGGCGTCCGGTATTCGGAAACCACGCGCTGCACATCGCGGTATGAGGCGTGTTGCACACGCGACAGCACCGACTCCTTGTTCTCATCCGTCAGAATCGGCTCGATGAGAGAGACTGCGCTGAGACTCAGGGCGCGTACTTGCAGCAGGTCCTGGACCTCGGGGAATCGGCGGATGCACCGCGCCGCCTGGATGCGCCGGCCCGCCTTCGAGGAGGAGTCTTTGAGGCACCTTATGCAATAGTCATGGAGCGATGAATAACCGAGATCCAGGTGCAGGCGTCGGCGCTGCATCTCGTTCAAGTGGTGAAGCGTTTGAATCGTGAAGCGTCGCTCGGCACGCACGGCGAGGTGCAGATGCATGACCAGTTCGTCGTCGTTCAGGCGGCGCAGTTGTTCCGGCAGCGATTCAATCTTGATGTTCACAGCACGACCTCCATGTTGTCGAAGCGAAGGAGACAAATGCTGTGTGAATGATAATGCCTGAAGTGGCGACTCTCCTGGCGGGCGAATGCGGCTTGGACATCGTGCGCGCGGTGTGAAACTGCTTTCTTCTGAAGATCGCTCCTCTTGCGCAAGGAGAGACGCGTTGGGACGATAATGTAATTGAGGGTGTAGTGATTACAAATCGTCGCTCTTGCGAATCGTCAAGAATATT
>CAZULB010000177.1:0-4047 GCA_964621155.1 uncultured bacterium
TGACCCTCACCATCTCCTCCTCCCATCCTACCCGCGCGCGCCCCCCCCCGCGACGATGGACTACCGTCGCCGTCTGCTCGAGATGTCGGCCGGCCTGCGCGTCGCTCGCCACGAGCAACCGACCAACGATGCACGTGGCACCCTTGCAATCGCGGGGCTCACGCTCGGTAACCACGGCACGGCCGGAGTGTCGACCACGTGGGAGCAGAATCTCGGCAACGAGATCGTGGACGACTATCCGAATCGCCTGAAGACCGTGATCGCGGTGCCGCTGTCGCAGCATTTCCGCGCCATCGCGACGCACGAGTACCTGACCAGCTCGCTCTCGTCGACGCAACAGATCGGCGCCGGCGTGGAGGGAACCACCAGCGGCGGCACGCAGGCCTACACGCGCTACGCCATGGATCGGACCGGCAACGACGACCGCATGGGTGCTGTCAGCGGCATTCGCCAGCGATTGCAGCTGCGGCCCACGCTGTCAGCCACGGCGGGCGTGGAAGGTTTCATCTCGCTTTCGGGTCGCGACGCCGACGAATACGTGTCGCTCACCACGGGACTCTCGTCGCGCGTGCCGGGATCGCACTTCATCGACGGCGGCTACGAGTACCGTTGGGAGCACCTGGCCAATCGTCATCTCGCGCGCGTCACGACGGCACAACAGCTCGACGGCGGATTCGCGTGGCTCTCGAAGAATATTCTCGGCCTGGTCACGCAGGACGAACCCGGGCAACATGACGGCACGCAGTTCTACACGACGTTCGCGCTTGCATGGCGTTCTCCGTTTGCGCCGGTGCAGTCACTGGCCATGGTGAAGAGTCTCTACGACCGCTACGCGCCCGTCGACCGTGACGCCATTCGCTGGCGCCTGGTGGCGTCGACGGACGTAAACGTGCTGCCGAGCGCCGCGCACGAGTTGCGCCTCAAGTATGCGTACAAGTATGTCGAGGACTACAGCTATGGCGCGTCCACGAGCACGCACACCGACCTCGTGCTCGGGCAGTACCTGTGGCACTTCGGACATGGATGGGATGTCGATGTGTGGGGACGGACGGTGGCACTTCGCCACGGCGGCTCGCAGGAGTACGGCTACGGCGTGGAGCTGGGACGCTTTCTCTTCCACTCGGTGCGCCTCGCGGCCGGCTACAGCGTGAACGGGTTCGATGATCCCGACATCTCGGGAACCGACGCCTGGAGCCGCGGTTTCAGCATTCGCATCCAGATGCTCTTGAGCGAATGGCTGCTGTCGGACTTCGAGCCCCTCAGCAAATAAGCCGCCTCCTCGCCGGGGAACCCTCCCCCAACGCCCTGTGCCGCCGTCCCCGACGCGGTTGATATGGAGGGGCTTTTTCGCTACTATCGCCCCCGGCGAACCGCGCATCCCGCGCGCCCCGGTTCCGCTTCGAACTTCAACAGGGGCGCCGCGCGGCGAGCATGCCGCATTCGCTATTCGATCAATATTATCTGGAGGTTTCAATGTCACAGAGCGAGCCATCGCCGAAGGTCGGCCTTGAGGCAGTCGGGCTGACCAATCTGGGCGGCGTCATGTGGAATCCCACCGCCGCGACCCTGTACGAAGAATTCATCATGAACGGGGAAGGCGTCATCGCCGCCAACGGTCCCATGTGCGGAGAGACCGGCAAGTACACCGGCCGCAGCCCCGAAGACAAGTTCCTCGTCGAAGAGGCGTCGAGCAAGGATAAGATCGCGTGGGGGAAGGTCAACAAGCCCTTCAGCGAAGAAAAATTCGAACGCCTGTTGCACCGCGTCCAGGCCTACCTCCAGGACGAGATGGTCTACGTGCAGGATTGCTGGGCGGGCGCCGACAAGGAGCTGCGCATTCCCATTCGCGTCATCACGCAGCACGCGTTTCATTCGCTCTTTTCGCGCAACATGTTCATTCCTGTGACCGATCCGGCGGAACAGCAGATGCACACGCCGAAGTTCACCATCATCAATGCGCCGGGGTTCATGGCTGATCCCGCCATCGACGGCACGCGCAGTGAAGCGTTCATCGTGGCGCATTTCGGCAAGGGCATCATTCTGATCGGCGGCACGTCTTACGCGGGCGAGATCAAGAAGTCGATCTTCACCGTGATGAATTACGTGCTTCCGCAGCGCGGCGTGCTATCCATGCACTGCAGCGCCAACGAGGGCCCCGGCGGTGACACCGCGGTGTTCTTCGGCCTTTCCGGCACGGGCAAGACGACGCTGTCCGCGGACCCCAAGCGGCGGCTGATCGGTGACGACGAGCACGGCTGGTCGGATCGAGGCATATTCAATTTCGAGGGCGGGTGCTACGCCAAGGTGATCCGCCTTTCCGCGGAGGCGGAACCCGAGATTTACGCCACCACGCGGCGCTTCGGCACCGTGCTGGAAAACGTCGTAGTCGACGAACATACGCGCGAGATCGATTTGAACGACGCGTCGCTCACGGAAAACACGCGCGCCTCGTACCCGATTTCGCAGATTCCCAACTGCAAGCTCGAAGGCACCGGCTCGCATCCGAAACACATCATTTTTCTGACCTGCGATGCGTTCGGCGTGCTGCCTCCGATTGCGCGTCTTACACCCGAACAGGCGAGCTATCACTTCCTCTCCGGTTACACGGCGAAGGTGGCCGGCACCGAACGCGGCGTGAAGGAGCCTTCGGCCACCTTCTCGACCTGCTTTGGCGCACCGTTCCTGCCGCTCCCGCCGGTGCAGTATGCAGAGCTCCTCTCCGCGAACATTCGCAAGCACAATGCGACGTGCTGGCTCATCAATACGGGCTGGAGCGGCGGTGGTTACGGAACCGGAGCGCGCGTAAAGATCGCGTATTCACGCGCGATGGTGAACGCGGCGCTGGAAGGGAAGCTCGACAAGGTGAAATACACCCGCGACCCGATCTTCGGGCTGGAAGTTCCGGCCGAAGTACCCGGCGTTCCCGCGGAAATTCTCATTCCGCGCAACACGTGGTCGGACAAGGCTGCCTATGACAAGAAGGCGCGCGAACTGGTGGCGTTGTTCGAAAAGAATTTCGAACAGTTCGCGCAGCACGTGTCGGCCGAGGTGAAAGCAGCGGGAATGACAGCTTAGTTTTCATCGCAGTCGCTTGGCATTCGGGGGTGGCGGAATTCCGCCACCCCTTTTTGTTGTCATTTCGTGGGTTGCAAGCTTTGGCCAGGTTTGTTTTATTAGGGGGGCTGCCAACGCGGGTCCGCCCGGGACTCTGCGTATCCGTCCTCTGTCCCCGAGATGATGGAACAATGCGCTATGGAATCATCGGAAACTGCAACACGGTTGCGCTCGTTCACGAGACCGGATCCATTGACTGGTGCTGCCTGCCGCGATTCGACAGCGCGTCAATATTCGGCGCCATCCTCGATCCCGCAGCAGGCTCGTTCAAGATAGCATCCGCAGCCCCGGCGCAGATCACGCAGAGCTATCTGCCCGGCACGGCGATTCTTCGCACCGAATTCGACGACGGAGCGGGGTCGTTTGCGCTGACCGACTTCATGCCCCGTTATCACGACGGTCGCGCATGGCAAAAGCCGCTTGAAATTCATCGTGTGCTGACGCCGCTGCGTGGCCGGCCTGCCGTGAGGGTGGCATTCAATCCGCGCCTGGACTACGGACGCAACCGCACCCATATCAAGCGTCGCCCGGGGCTCATCGAAGTCACCAACGCGCTCGAGGACACGTTCCTGTACTCGAGTCTCGACCTTGACCGGGTGATGGCCGGCGAACCCGTCGAAATCGACGACGAGCACTTCTTCGTTCTTTCATACCACGAGAAGATGAGCCCGCCGACGCATCCGTATGTGCGCGATCTGCTCGAGCGCACACGCGTGCAGTGGGAGGAATGGTCGCGGCGCTGCCATCTGCCCGCGCAGTGGTCGGAGCAGGTGCTGCGCTCCGCCATCACACTCAAGCTCCTGACCTACGAGGATACCGGTGCCATGGTGGCCGCAGCCACGACGTCGCTGCCGGAAACCATCGGCGAGGTGCGCAACTGGGACTATCGCTTCTGCTGGCTGCGCGACGCCGCCTTCGTCGTCGAAGCCCTGC
>CAZULB010000178.1:0-3979 GCA_964621155.1 uncultured bacterium
GAGTTCGAGCGCATCGGCGACACGCGCACCATCAAAGTTGACGTCCGCATCGTCGCCGCGACGAATGCTGACCTTGCGAAGATGGTCAAGGACGGCACTTTCCGCGAGGACTTGTATTACCGGCTCAACGTGATCGCGGTGCAGTTGGCGCCGCTCCGCGAGCGCAGTGAAGACATCCCGCTACTCGTCAATCGCTTCCTCGAGAAGTTCTCGAAGGAACCGATCACGGTTTCACAGGAGGCGATGCGTCGGATGATGGCCTTTCACTGGCCTGGCAACGTCCGGCAGTTGGAGAACGCCATCGAGCGCGCCATCGCGATGCTCGGCACGCGGACGCAGATTGACGCCGCCGATCTCCCGCCCGATCTTCAGGTGGTCGTCGAGGACGCGCCGCGGCCGTCACTCGACCTGCCGGAATCCGGCATCGATCTCCCCGCCCTTGTCGCGGAGATCGAGAAAGATTTGATGACCCGCGCACTCGAACGCACGGACAACAACAAGGGCGCGGCCGCCAGGCTGCTCGGACTCAAGCGGACAACGCTAGTTGAGAAACTGAAGCGCTTGTGACCTGGTCGCCTAGCCACGGAGCACGCGGAGAACACGGAGCAATCTATTTTGAAGGCGTTCATGTTCCTGAGCGGCACGAACGCTTTTTAGAAGAGAAGCTCCGTGGCCTCCGAGTTCTGCTCAGAAAATAAATCAACGCACAGCGTCATGCGGCTTTCTCAATCGTGACGCGATACCCGAGGGCTTCGAGTTGACGGACATTGCGGCGCATGGCGCGTTCGGCATGACGCTTCGCAAAGTATTCGGCGCCCAGTTCGTGGTACGTGACGCCATCGCGCATGATGTAGTACGCGATTTCGAGGATCTGGTGGCCGACGGCGACCACCGCCCGTTTGTGCCCCCGTTGCCGCTTGACGCGGTGATATCGCGCCTGCAGCGCGCTGTCTTTTTTGTGCATGGCGCCGAGGCCGGCCTGAATCAAGGTGCCCCGCAGGTACCGGTTCCCTTGGCGCGTCTTGCCGGAGTGACGTTTCCCGGCGCTCTCGTTCTGGCCGGGACACATCGCCGCCCAGCTGCACAGATGGCCCGCCGTCGGAAACGCGGCCATGTCGCCCCCCGTTTCAGCGACGATGCTGATCGCGGCGATCCGGTTCACGCCGGGAATCGTGTCCAGCGCGCTCAGCATGGGTTCGAAAGGGGCCACTCGCCGATCGATCTCGGCCGTCAGCCGATCCAGCGTTTCATCGAGAAAGTCGATCTTCGCGAGAATCTGTTCCAGCAAGAAGGCGTGAATCGGTCGAAAGCGACCGACCAGCGCTTGGCGCAGCGCCGGCAGTTTCTTCCGCAGCCGCCCGCGCGCCAGCTCGGCGAGGACGACGGGATCGGTCGAGCCCTCGACCAACGCCCGGACCATGGCCTGCCCGCTCGCCCCCATCACGTCGCTGAGCACGCTCGTCACCTTCAGCCCGGCATCCTCGAGGACCTTGCACAAGCGATTCACTTCTTGCGCGCGATCTCGCACCTGCTGGACGCGGTAGCGGGTCACGTCCCGCAGCTCGCGAATCGCCGGCGGCGGCACCAGACTGCCACGCAGCAAGCCACACTCGAGCAACTGCGCCAGCCACTCGCTGTCCTTCACATCGGTCTTGCGGCCAGGCACCCGTTTCAAGTCCGTCATGTTGACCAGCAACAGCGTGAACGCATCTTCCAACACGTAGTACACCGGCTTCCAGTAGACGCCCGTGCTCTCCAGCGCCACCTGCGTCACCCCGTACGCCTGCAGCCACTCGCGGAGCGCGATCAGATCAACGGTCATCGTGCCGAACGTCTCGGTCACGACCCGACGCCCGCCGTCGTCCGCCGGGACGCGCACCGTCGCGACGACGGTCGCTTGATGCACATCCAACCCGGCGCACCGCGCGATGATCGATTCCATGGCATCCTCCATCGGCGGGTCGGAGGAGACGGTCACACAGACTCTGCTCGGCGTGCTCGCAGCAACAATACGGGGTTCCTTCGCCTCCCGCGTCACACTCCGTTCGGACTCGCAGTACCATTCACGGAACGACGTCCCCGAACCGCCGGGCAGCATCTTAAAACCATTTTCATGCCACGGGGTGAGCGCAGCTCATGACCACTCCGTGGCTTGGCACTGGCCGCCGCTCGCGGCGTTCTGTCAGCGACGGCGGATCACCTGATCCGTAAACACCGTCACATTTTTTCCTTGCTGCAACACGACATCGAGCGGCGTCGAGTGTTGTGTCCTTGACAGTGCCGCATGCAGTACCGGCAGCTTTCTCGGTCCGACGGCAATCAGCCAGATGCGTTTCGTTTGCAGGAGGAAGGGCAGACTGAGTGACAACCGTCGCTCTGGAGGTCTCGGCGCGTTCTCGACGGCCACAACGCGGCGGTGGTTCTCGACCAACGCGTCATGCCCGGGGAACAGCGCGGCAAGGTGGCCGTCCTCGCCGACGCCGAGGATCGCGAGGTCGAGGGCGCCATCCGGCAGTTCGTCTGCCAGCACCTGGTCATAGGCGATGGCGGCCTGTGCGACTGGAAGGTCGGTTGGCATGCGCACCGCCCTCGGCGCCCGCGCTCCGAGCGGTGATAGCAGCATACGTTCCGCAAGTCCGTAGTTTGATTCTGAGTCGTCCGCCCCATCCGCGCGCTCATCCGCCCAGAACAAGGTGACGCGAGACCAATCGATGTTCGCGGCACGCAAGGCAGGAAGAAAGATCAGTGCTGAGGGTCCCCCGGACAATGCGCAAGATGATCCGGACGGTGCCCAGTCCTCAAACGATTGGGTGAGAAGCCCTTTCAGGTCCGGAACGGGCGCATGCACCAACTCCATGTAACAGGTAGGATACTTCTGTGCCCCCGCGCTACGCGTATTGGACCATCCTCGTGGACGAGCTGCCGACAGCGTTTCGTGCTGCCACGCTCGAAGACATTCAGCCGACGTTCGCACGATTGAAGACCAAGAACCCCACCGCACGCCTCGTCTGGTTTCAGAACGGCAAGGTGTGGAACTCGAGATTGGAGGCCCAGGAGGCGATGCGGGAACGCGGCGACCGCGGGCGCATGGGAGACTTCAGGCAGCGTCCGCCTCGGCGCGATTCCGGCGCACCGCCTGAGAGCGAAGGTGGGCCTGTCCACCGTAGCGCACTTGCCCGCCGTAGCGCGCTCGCCCACCGTAGCGCAAAGCGCGAAGGTGGGGAGCGCGAAGGCGGGAAGCGCGAAGGTGGGGAGCGCGAAGGCGGAAAGCTCGAATGGCGCCCGAAGTCATCCGAGAGCGCACCGTCAAGACCACCAGACCTCAAGACCTCAAGACCTCAAGGCCTCAGGCCCTCAAGACCTCAAGGCCTTAGAGCCTCAGAGAAGCTCCCCTGGCGACCGAAAGGCGCTGGCTCAGGTGAGAGATCGGGATCGCGCCCTGATTGGAAGCCAAAACCGAAGTTTGGCGAGCGCCGCTCCAGAGACGATCGCAAGCCCCGCAGTCCGGCCGGCGCGTCTCGCGAAAAGCTGGAGTGGCGGCCGAAGGGAGCCGCGCCTGCTGAATGGCGCGAGAAGCGCAAGTGGGTGCCGAAAGAGGAATACAAGAAGTCGAAGGGCATCGAAGCCAAGCGAGACAAGAACTGGCGCCCGGGCGGTGAGCACAAGGATCCGCGTCAGAAGTACAAGGACGCCAAGAAGGCGAAGTGGGGCCGCTTCAAGCAGAACATCCGCAAGCGATGGGAATCGAAATCGGGCTCGCCCACCGTAGCGCGACACGCGAAGGCCGGCAAGAAGGGGCGCGGTTGATCAGTCACATCGTGCTCTTTCGCCCCCGCGCCACGCTCACTCCCCGGGAACGTGAGCAACTCATAGCGGCACTACGAAGGGCCGTTGAAGGCATTCCGCAGATAACACGGGTGACGATTGGCAAGCGGTTGCTGCTCAATCGGCCCGGCTACGAGACCATCATGGCCGAGCA
>CAZULB010000179.1:0-3953 GCA_964621155.1 uncultured bacterium
CCACGAGAAGCGCTCCAACCGCAGCCACCGCCAGCCAGAACCAGCGCGATCCCGAAACCGCGTGCGTCGCGACGGCCTTGGGGGCGGGGAATTCCACTTCGAGCCCGGCCAACGCGAAACGCTCCTCAGCTTGCGCAGTCTTTACCGTTACCAGCATGTTGTAGCTCCCCGTGTCGGCCGGCGCGGTAAAGGTGGCGGCATAAACACCCGCGCGGGCCGTTGCCTGCGCGTTGTCGCTCCACAGCTCTTTGCCGCCAGAGCGAAGACTGAGCGCGATGACTGCGTCTGCGACCGGCGCGTTGCTTGCGAAATCGTTCAGATAGAGATCGAGGGTCGTCTTCAAGGACGGACGCAACGGATCGTTCTTGAGCACGACTTCGAACCGTTCCGACGAGGCCGTGAGCACATGACGAGTGGAAATCGCGGCTGCTTCCGTGCCCGGCGCTGCGTCATGACCCTCGTGCGCTTGAACAGACTGGGTGAGAATCGTAGATATGAGCACCCCGATAATCGACAAAAGGCGACTCATCGCCCCACCTCCGCGTTGATGTGCGCCAGATCAGTCCCCACGACGGATTCCAAATCGCCGCGTGTTTCCCAGTAGGCGTCAGCCGCGTCGAGCTCCGCGAGCAGTGTGTCCACCAGGCGCCCTTTCTGGGTGAGATACGAATCGAGTGATATGCGCCCGTCCGCGTACGCCGTACGGACCATTGCGAGGTCCTGCCGCACTTGATCCGCTCGCTCGAGATAGAGGCGATAGAGTTGGGTTGCTTCTTCAAAACGGCGCACGCTTCCGACCACTTCAAAGCGGGCGAGCACCACAAAACGGTCGTATTCGATCTGCCCCCGCTTGACCTCGGCGTCCGCTCGCGCGCGGCCCGCCTGGTTTCGCTGCCAGAGCGGCAAGGGGATGCTCACGTCCACGCCCCAGAGGTAGTCGGTAGACCTGACACCGTCGATGCCGCCAACCACACCGGGATCGCCGGAGAAATCGCTCCCGTCGAACGTTTGGCGCTCGCCAACCATCCGCGCTCCCACCGTGAGATTGGGACGACCTTCGCGTTGCGCGAGTCTCAGCTGCTCGCGCTGCTCCTCTATGCGATGTGCGAGAACCGAGCGCTCGCGTCGCGATCGCAGGGCAAGCGCGACCACGGAATCATCCGGTGCGCTCAGGGAATCAACGACGACACCACCAACCAGCTTGACGGTTGGAGGGATCTCTATTCCGATTGCAGCACCGAGAGACACGAGGGACTGTTGCGCCTCGCGGCGCGCGCGCAGGGTCTGCGCCTCGATTCGGAGCAGATCGAGGTCAGTCAGGCGTCCCGTTAGCGGGGTGATCGTTCCGTCCTCGACACGCGCGCGGGTTGAGCGCGCTACGCGACGGTCGAGTTCCGTAATCTCCTCGAAAGTCCCGACCCGATTCTGCAGGAACAGGGCCCGCTGGAAGCGGGCGCGGATGTCCGATTCGACGGACTGGATCCGCGCCTGCAATTCGGCCAGCGTCGTCCTCGTGTGCGCGGATGCCACCGACTGACGCGCGCCACGCTTGCCCCACAATTCAAACTCCTGGGCGAGTCGTGCTTCCCACGAACCATCCGTGCCGGAGCCAAACGATTCGCCGCCACGCAAGAATCCCAATTCGAGCTCGGGATTGAAGGACATGTTACCCGCGAAAGTGGAATCGGCGCGCGCCACTTCAAGATCCGCGCGTGCCAGGCGCACGTCCGGATGATAAACGCGTGCCAGCGCCTGGGCACGGGCGAGGGTTAACGAATCAGAGACAACCGCATTCTCATTTGCGGAGCTCTTAGCTGACGCCTCAGCGCACAGCGGTACGGCAAGAGAAAGCATGCCGAGGCAAAATGCAATGACGGGGATATGCTGCGGCCAATCCTTCATTATTGAAACTCCGATCCAAACACAACCAAGACTTCTACCTACGATAGGTAGGTATGACGATATGAATGTTCTCCTTGCGGCGCTCCGCAAACGAAGCGCGTTGCCGATGACCGACACCAAGCTCAAACTCATGGCGGCCGCAGCGATCATGAGTACTCGTTCGATTTACAATGATGCCCCGCTCCGATCCGGCCACGACGGTTTCCCGGCTCTGGGAAGCGTGTCTTTCAGGCGCGGAAACCAACGTGGTGTTCGCATCGAGTACTCGCTCCAGGCCGCCCCGAATTCCGAGGCCGCTTCCCGCTCCTCGCGGCGGGCAAGCCGCACATACATCACGACGAGAACCGGAAACATCAGAAGCGTTAGCAACGTCGGCCACTGGAGCAGGAAGCCGAACATGATGGCGATGAACGCTATATATTGCGGATGACGAACGTGCGCGTAGGGCCCGGTCGTCGCGAGCCGCTTCTGCCGCTGGGCAGCGAAAAGAACCTTCCACGACGCTGACAGCAGGATGAAACCTGCGAGGATGAACACGTTGCTCGCAATGTGGACCGGATTCCAGTGCGGATCACCCCTGAAGCCGAGGAATGCGTACCAGAGGTGCCCGGCATCGTGGGAGAACAGGTCCTTGCCCGGGAACTTGCTCTGCAGCCAGCCCGACAGCAGATAAATTGTCAGCGGGAAGCCATACATCTCGACGAAGAGCGCCACGATGAAGCCGGAGAAGGCGCCAAATGTGCGCCAGTCGCGCTTCGTCTGCGGCTTGAAGAAGCTGAATGCGAAGATGATGAACACCGCCGCGTTCATCATAACCAGGCCCCAGAGCCCGTAGGCAGGCACGTCGTGGTTCATGACTTACCTCCATGCTCATGCGATCGAGTTCGCTCATGTCCGTCGTCGTGTCCGCCGTGTCCGTGATGCATGAAACGGTGGAGAAGCGGGCAAGCCAGAACGATGAGGTACGGAAGCGCGCCGAACAGGTGTGCCCGGTGCTCCGTCCATAGAAACAAGACGACGATAGCGAGGAAGCCACATACGGCAATCCAGAACGGGATTCGCAGTCGCCCCTGGTTGTGAGTACCGTCCTCGTGATTCATAACTCTGCCTCCATGTGATTTCGCGGCCTTCTATGAAATCGCCAAGTCAAACCACTCGCGGTCTCGCACCGGGATGGCAAGGGCAGTGGTAGTCGTCGGCCAGATACCGGTGCAGCACGCGCGCGATCAGGACCTCCGGGTCGGCGTCGTAGTGGACTTCTGCGCCCGTGGGTTTCACCAGCGAAGTCTCAACCTGTCGGAGCACGCTCGTGATACCTCCGCTTTGTTCTAGCACACCGATGAGCTTGCCCTCCTCGTAAGCGATCGCGAACTCACCGAGCGTGCCGGATTGGCCCCCCACGATGACGATGATGTCGCTGCTGCGGATGTTCACGAGCTCGCGCCCCATCATGCCGAGTCCGGTAAATAGGAGGACGTCGTACTCCGCGAAGGGAGACTCGTATTTCTCCACATGCTCACGCAGCGACGATGCCGGCGAGATACCCACGACATGGCCGCCGGCGCCCTTGGCGCCGAGCACGACCGAGTGCGGCATCCCGGGACATGCGCCGGTGAGAAGGCAGCAGCCAGCCTGCGCGATCGCGCCCCCCAGGCGGTGACAGAGATCGTTGGATGCCGCATCCAGCTTGCCGCTGGCCGAGCCCATCACCCCGATTCGAATCTGTACTCCACTGTAGGGATCGAGTGCTTTCATGACGCTCACACCCTCACCCTTCGCAGCCGAAGGGCGTTTCCTACGACGGAAACCGAACTTAGGCTCATCGCGGCCGCGGCGATGATCGGGCTCAACAAGAGACCCGTGAACGGGTACAGGACTCCCGCCGCGATGGGAACGCCCGCCGCGTTGTAGACGAACGCGAAGAACAAGTTTTGCTTGATGTTCGTCATCGTGCGCCGGCTCAAACTGCGCGCGCGAGCGATGCCGCGCAGGTCGCCCTTCACGAGCGTCACCCCCGCGCTCTCCATCGCCACGTCGGTTCCGGTGCCCAT
>CAZULB010000180.1:0-3940 GCA_964621155.1 uncultured bacterium
ATTGCTCCCTTTTCGGAGGTTCCGGAAGTGATCTCTACACGCAAGCTGGTCGTTGTGGCTCTGGGCGTTGCGGCGCTTGTGGCCGCATGCAGCGATGATCCCAATCTTCCTCCCCCGCCGGACAAGCCTGCCCAGGTAACCACATCCGTTGCCTATACCCAGTCGAGCAGCGGACTTCCGAGCAGGGACGTGTACAGCATGCTCCTGTTGAGCAACGGCGAGTTCTGGGTGGGCACCTTTGCCGGGGTCGCGCGATACCCCAATGCCAGCACCGGCAGCCATGTCGCGGTGGATCCCAAGAAGCCCGAAACCATGAAATGGATCGTCAACGAGGTCAACGGTCTCCCCCATCCACAGGTGCGATCGATGGCCGAGCTCGGCGGCAAGGTATACGTCGGCACCTGGGGCGGCGGCCTTGGTGTTTACGACATCGCCGGCGAAACGTGGACGCAGATCCGGCCCGCGACGACCGGTCTTACCGACGGCTTCATTTCCGAAGTGGCGGCCTCGCCCACGGAAGACAAGCTCTACATGAGCACCAATGACGGTGTGTTTATCTATTCACCCGCCACCGGCACTTTCACGCATTTCAACACGGTGACCGATCCGGGGGATTTTGACGTCGAGCGCTTCCAGCAGACGGTATCGTCGCTCGAGGTCGTCGACGATGCCGGCATTGTGCAGCGCTGGTACGGACCGCGTGTCGACGCTCTCTACGAGGCATCGGCAGCGGAATTCCTGGGCATCACCGTTTCCAAGAGCGCGTCGTCGGTCTTCAAATACACGACGGTGAATTCAGGCCTTGTCGAACCCAATGTAAACGACATCTATTTTGACGCGGTGCGCCAGACGTACTGGGTCAGTTATGTGACCAACGGAATTTCTGAAGTGAGCGTGACCGAGAAGACGTGGAAGGACAACACGCTCGTGCAGGGACTTCCGTCCAACACGGTGTACTCCGTCACGCGCGCCGGCGGCACCATGTGGGCCGGCACGCAAAATGGCCTGGCGAAGCTGGTTGGCGAGCACTGGCAGTCGTACGGCAGGAGCGGTGGCCTTCCTTCCGACCGCATCCGTCGTGTCTATTCGAGTGACGGCCAGCAGCTCTGGGTGGGTACCATCGACGCAGGAGCGGTGAAGCTCAAGGTCTGACGCCCCGCAGCGGCCTTCAACGATGAGAGCCTCCGGTTTCCCCTGCAGGGGGATTCCGGAGGCTCTTGGTTTTCAGCGCACTTCGAGGAATTTGGGGAAGCGAGTCAGGTTGCGGATTCCGGTACGCGTGACGAGCACGGTGTCTTCGATGCGCATCCCACCGAGGCCTGCATAGTACAACCCCGGCTCGACCGTGACGACCATGCCCGCCTTGAGGCGCGTGTCGTTCATGGCGATGCGCGGCGGTTCGTGGATCTCGAGGCCGAGCCCGTGGCCGGTGCCGTGGAAAAAGCCCTGCATGCGCCCATCAATCATTCCGGTCTTGAAGCCGCGTTTCTCGAACAACTCCACAATGGCGCCGTGAATGTCGCTCGCGAGGGCGCCGTGCCTGATCATGCGCAGCGCGCCGCGTTGTCCCGCCAGTACTGCGTCGTACATTTCACGCACACCCGGTCGCGGAGCCCCCTTCACTACGGTGCGCGTGATGTCGGCGAAATAGCCGGTCTTTTCCGAACGCGGGAAGATATCGATGATGATGGGCTCGCCGGCGCGAATGGGGCCGCTGCCCACGTCGTGGGGATCGCACCCGTGCTTGCCGGGCGCCACGATGGTGTGCGCGGGCATGCAGCCGCGCGCAAAGATTTCCAGGTTGGCCTCGCGGCGGATGTCTTCGGCGGTGAGTTTCTTGCCGTTGAGCACCACCCAACCCTTATGGACGCGCGCACGGCGCAGCATTTCGATGGCCCGCTGCATCCCGGCTTCGGTGGCGCGCATGGCACTTACGATGTGTGCTATTTCGTCTTTGCGTTTGTAGAGCCGCTCCGGGAAGAGGGAGCCATCGGCGGCCCGCACGGTGATGCCGTGCGAACGGAGACGGTCCGCGACGCCGCAGGAAAACCCCGCTGGCACGTCCACACGCCGGATGCGCAGGTCCCTCAACACTTCGGCAATCACATCGCCGGGAGCGGGCGCGCGCCGCAGCCGCTTGCGGGCAAGCGTCGAGTAGTGTGACATCGACCGGACTTCGTGCGCATTCGACTGGGCGCGCGCGCGGTCGATCTCGAGATCGCTCATTACGAAGATGCGCTTTCCGGACGCGGTGCGGACGAAAACAAAGGGGTCCGGCGCGAAGAAACCGGTGGCATAGAGAACATCGGCATCGGCTTCACTCGCGGCATAGAGTAGTATATGTTTGGGTGTGACGGGGCGGGGCACGGTGTCCACCACGAATCAGTCGATCGCAATGCGGCTGTCATCATCGCAGTCCCGCATCGGGAAGTAAACCCGAAGTCATGGCATCAGCAGAAGACAAACGTATCGACATGCACATGCACTCGACCTACTCGGACGGCGTTCGCACGCCGGCCGAGCTGATCGACATGGCGAGGGCAAAGGGCCTGGCGGGCATCGCGCTCACCGACCACGACTCGATGGAGGGCTTCCGCGAGCTCTCCGCCGCGGCCGTCAGCGCCGGCGTGGAAGTGATGACCGGGGTCGAACTCAGCTGTGAATACAACGGCAAGGATCTGCACGTGCTCGGTTACGGCGTTGATGCCACCGACGCGCCGTTACAGACGCTCTTGCGCGATTTTCGCGGCGCGCGCGAGCGCCGCGGCGAGCGCATCGTGGAGAAGCTGGCCGAGCAGGGTGTGCACATCGACATGTCCCGCGTCCTGGCCAAGGCTGGCAATGGCGCACTGGGCCGGCCCCACATTGCGGAAGCGCTCGTCGAGGCGGGGTACGTCCCTGATCACGCGCAGGCCTTTGCGCGCTACATCGGTGAGGGATGCGCGGCCTATGTCGACAAGTTCAAAATGCAGCCCAGGCAGGCGGTGGCAAGCATCCACTCCGCGGGCGGCCTCGCGTTCGTCGCGCACCCCGGCTACTACATGGAGGACTTCGACGCGTTTCTGCGCCTGCTCGACCAGGGCTTCGACGGCGTCGAGGTGTTCCATCCCTATCATATTCCGCCCGTCATCACGCGCCTGCTCGCGATCGCGCGCGATCGCGGGTTGTTGATTTCCGGCGGTTCCGACTTTCACGGTTTTGCGGGGCGCGACAACATGGGCGAGCCCGTCGTGTCGCACGCCCTGTTTGAACGCATTCAGGAAACGCTTGTCGAACGGAGGAGAGCGAGATGATCGAAGCAGGCATGAGAGCGCCGGCCTTCACGCTCACGACCGACGAGGGCAAGGATCTCTCCCTCGCTGATCTCAAGGGCCGCCGCGTCATTCTTTTCTTCTACCCCAAGGCTGACACCCCCGGCTGAACTCGCGAAGCATGCGACTTCCGGGATGAAGTTGCCGCATTCGCAAAGAAGAAGGCCGTTGTAATCGGCATCAGCAAGGACTCCGTGGCCGCCCAGGCAAAATTCAAAGCCAAGTACGAACTCCCCTTCACGTTGCTGTCCGATCCGGATGGCAAGGTGTGCACGGCCTACGGCGTGTGGAAGGAAAAGTTCAACTACGGCAAGACGTTCATGGGCATCGAGCGCACCACGTTTCTGATCGACGAGGACGGCAAGATCGCGAAGGTCTACCCGAAGGTGAAGGTCGAGGGCCACGCGCACACCGTGCTCGAGGATTTGTCCTAGCGTCGTCGACTCCGGCTTGTTTGGCAGTTCGCTCGGTCTCGGGCGTGGACGGTGAAGCGGCCCTACTTATAGAAAGCTGTGCGTACCCCGGTGTCGATTTGCGTCAGCAAATGACTTTGCTCTGTTTTTTTTTTGATGCGTGCGCCGGAGCTCTCGGACGCGCGTGTCTTCGCGGCGAGTTGCGCAGCGCGCGAA
>CAZULB010000181.1:0-3880 GCA_964621155.1 uncultured bacterium
GAAGTGTGAGCGCCCAGTAGCTGTCGATCATCCCCAGCCGCTGCATCTGGATGTAGAGCGGTACCAGAATGACCTGCTTGGGCAGCATGATTGTCGACAGCACCAGAAAAAAGAGCAGCTTTCCGCCACGAATGCGGTAGCGCGCGAACGCGTATCCCGCCATGGCGCAGAAAATGATGTTACCGGCTACGACTGCGGCCGCCACCACCAGACTGTTGATGAAGTAGCGGTCAAACGGACCCGAGTTCCAGACCTCCTGGTAATAGCGCAGGTTCAGGCCGTCGGGGGTTCGCAGCGACACCGCGATCATCCAACCCAACGGGTAGGCCATGAGCAGAATGGCAGCCAGCAGCACGATCCAGCGCACGAATCTCGTCATGCCGGTACGCCCCGCTGCTGGACCGGAGTCTGGGAACGCATACGGCGCAGCGCAAACACGGAGAACACGCCCGACAGGATGAACACGGCGTATGCGATCACGCTCGCGTAGCCATAGTCGAGGCGCCGGAAGGCGGAGTCGTAGAGCATCGTCACCAGGGTATTGGTCGAACCCAGCGGCCCTCCCTGCGTCATCACCAGCACCTCGACGAACACCTGAAACGAGCGAATGGTATTGATTACGAGCACGAAGCCCAGCGCGGGCTTGAGCATCGGCAGCGTCACGTGGCGAAACGTGGCCCAGTGCCCCGCTCCTTCGAGCGTGGCCGCTTCATACAACGATTCAGGGATCGACGTGAAAGCGGCGTACAGGACCAGCGCGTAGTATCCGACCGCGGCCCACACGTCCATCGCCATGATGGCAGGAAGCGCGGTGGCGGGGTCGGTGAGCCACCCGTGGGTCGGGAGACCGAGCGCGCGCAGGGTTTCGTTGAGGGCACCGCCCGGCGCGTAGAAGAGCTTGAACAGCAGCGCGATCACCACCACCGACAGAATCGAGGGCAGGAACATGGCCGCCTTGAAGGCGTCTTTCATGGGTAGCGGCGCGTGCAGCAGCCACGCCAGCGCAAGTGCCAGCGTCGTGGTCACCGGCACCGTGCCCACCACGAAGAAAAGCGTGTTGCGCAGCGCCTGGTGGAAATCGGCGTCACCGAACAGGCGCGTCACATTGCTCGCGCCCACGAAGGTCGTGTTCGCCACATTGAGCGGGTTGTAGTGCAGGAAACCGAGCACGAAGGAAAACAGGAACGGAAAAACGAAGAAGGCGCCGTACACGAGCGCCCAGGGCAGCAGCAGCCACACGACGGGCGAAACACGGCGACGGCGGCTCACGCGGAATTCCTACTTCTGGTTGAAGCGCGATGCGATGGTGGTGATTTCCCGGGCTGCGTCATCGAGACACCAGCGCGGGGCGCGGCGCCCGTACATCGCTTCTTCGACCGCATGGTCGATCACTTCTTCCATTTCGATCCACCCCGGATGGGCGGGCGACGTGCGACTGGTGAGCGACTGTTCGACGAACACCTTGAGGCGCGGATCCTGCGTGAAGGCAGGATCGTTCATGGCCGCGCGCGAGGCCGGAAACACGCTCCCCGCAGCCAGCGAAATGGCCTTCGCCTGCGGGTAAGCCTGCAGGAAACGTGCAAGCTTGACCGCGGCGTCCTTCTGCGCCGAGCCCTTGAAGACGACAAGCATCTCAGCCCCGGCAAAGCCCACGTGTTCGCCGCGATCCGCTGCGGGCTTGGGAACCAGCGCGCAGCCGTAGTCGAGATTGGGAGCTTCCAGCGCGTAGTTCTTCACGTTCCATGCGCCCGAGATCTGCATACCGAGTTTTCCCGTCTTGAAGTACTGGTCCAGCACTTCCTGTTTCTCCTGGAGCGAATAGGGAGCGAGCTTCAGGTAGAACTCGAGCGCTTCGAGCATGGCGGGGCTGTTGACCACTACGTTTCCGCGCTCGTCGAACACGTCGCCGCCGTTACCCCACGCAAATGCCATGAACTTCTTGTAGAGCACGTACTTCTCGCCGATGTTCTGGCCGAAACCGTACACGCCGTTACCGAGCGCACCGATTTTTTGCGACGCCTGCAGCAATTCGTCCCACGTCTGCGGCGGCTGATCCGGGTTGAGCCCGGCCTTCTTGAACAGATCGCGGTTGATGAAGAGAACGCGCGAGCCCTGCACCCATGGAAGGCCGTACACATGGTCCTTGTAGAGCGCGCTTTCCCACATGAGAAAGCTGTCCCGCTCGGCGGTGTACACCGGCGTCAGGTCCTCGAGCACACCTTCATAGCTGAAGCGCGGGAGCCAGGTGGAACCAAGCTCGCACACGTCGGGCTGTGTCCCCGAAGCAAGGGCGGCCTGAATCTTTTCCAGTCCGGTGGCCCAGGTGAGCTGTTCAACCTCGACATGCACGCCCGGGTTCTGCTTCTCGAATTCGGCGATGAGAGGCGCCACCACCGCGATGTCCCAGAACTGCCAGAAATGGACGGCGGTGCTCTTCGAGCCGGACTTGTTTCCACACGACATGGCAGCGAGCAGGAACACCACACCCGCGCTCAGCGCAAACACGCGCATTTTTTTCGAACGCTTCATCGACGCTCTCCCAACGCGCGCGCGAGGAACCCGTCGGCGTCGCGCAGGCGCTCTTCCGCCTCCAGGGCCTCGATCTTCAGGCGTTCCATCAGCACCGCGATCTTGACGCGGCGCCCGGACGCATCGTAAGTGCGCGCTGCATCTTCGTAGCCAAGTCCGGTCAGCATCATGACGATCCCTTTGGCGCGCTCGATGAGCTTCTCGCTGTTGGGGCGCACGTCGACCATCAGGTTTTCGTACACCTTGCCGAGTTTCACCATGCTGGCCGTGGTGATCATGTTGAGCACCATCTTCTGCGCGGTTCCGGCCTTGAGCCGGGTGGAGCCGGTGATGGCCTCGGGGCCCACCACGACGGTGATCACCACGTCGCAACCCGGGTCGGCGCCTTCGTTGCAGCGCAGGAAAATCGTGCGCGCGCCGCGTTCCTTCGCCGCGCGCAACGCGCCCAGCACATACGGCGTGCGACGGCTGGCCGCGATACCCATCACCACATCGCCGGCACGCACGCCGTGCGTGGCGACGTCTTCGGCTCCAGAACTTTCGTGATCCTCGACGCCCTCGCGCGAACGAAACACCGTATCGCGCCCGCCCGCAATGATTCCCTGCACCATTTCGGGGTCGACGCCGAAGGTGGGCGGGCATTCCGCGGCATCCAGAACACCCAGCCGGCCGCTGGTTCCGGCTCCGGCATAGAAGAGGCGCCCACCGGCCTGGAACGCCGCCGCCACCACGTCAACCGCGCGCGCGATATCGGGGATGGCACTGCGCACGGACCCGGCCACCGTCTGGTCCTCGTCGTTCATCAACTCGAGAACGCGCGGTGTTGCCGCCAGGTCGATGCCGTGCGTGCGCGGATTACGGCTCTCGGTGGTGAGCTCGCGCAGCTGCTCGAAAAGTGGCTTGCGTTCGGTCATGGGTGAGCGCGTGTTCATGCGCGGGCGCAAGTCTATCAGAGGGCGAAAAAAACCCCCAACAGGGATTATTCCCTGCGGGGGCGCACATTCGCCGGCCGGTGCGGGCGCGGGCTATTCGATCTTGTGGGTGGTGCCGCGCACGGTTGCGTTGCCGCTGCGCTGCTGCACGTTAATGACGTAGAGGTAAACGCCGTTGGCAAGCGTCCCCCCGCCCGAATCCCGGCCGTCCCAGAACACGGCGTTCTGCCCCGGGAGCCTCGCGGTACCGGGAATATCGATGCGACGCACCTTCTTGCCGCTCACCGTGTAGATATCGATGGTCCCGGTCTCGATCTCGACCTCGTTTGTGTACACGAAGCGCGTGCCGGCGGCAGCGAACGGATTGGGATAGTTGATCACGTCGCGCTGCGCGACGCTCTCGCTCACTGCGAGCTCAT
>CAZULB010000182.1:0-3876 GCA_964621155.1 uncultured bacterium
CCCCAGGTTTCGTTGGCGCCGACGGAAACGTAATGATTGAACCGCCACGTGAAGCCGAGCTGCATGAGTTGCTCGCGACCAAACTGATCCTTGTCGCCACCGGACCAACCGTAGCCGAGACCGATGGAGGCATTGCGCGTGCCGCCCGAGAGCGCCAGGCGATAGTCAGTCACGCTGACTTCGCCGCTCGGCAGGCCCAGCTTGTTGTGCACGACACCAAAACCGAGATTCTCGAACCCGGTGAACAGGCCCCAGCGGTCGATGCCATCCTCGTCGAAATCGCTCCAGTACACCTCGCCCTCACCGCCGGGCATCATCGAGTACACGGACGGGTTGAAGTAACCACCGCCCGCGTGGGTGAACGCAGTCGGGCTGGTCAGGTTGAAATCGAGGTGCTGGTAATAGGAAGGGATACCGGTGGCCAGCACGGTGCCGGCGCAGAACGTGAGCACCATGACAACGACAGCAATGGATCCAGTGCGTTTCTTCATCGGGTGAGTTCCTCTCGAGCGCCTGCAGCGGCGGAATTCGGCGATTCTATGCCGGTCGGCAATCCGATTCAACGTGTCGTTGAGTCAAACCGGCGGCCGCATTACAATGACGCCACTCTTACGCACGAACGGGGTGGCCATGTTTCTCTCTTTCTTTGGCGCCGCCGGCACCGTGACCGGCTCGAAGTACATGTTGCGCATCGGCGATCGCAACATTCTGGTCGACTGTGGGCTATTCCAGGGGTTGAAAAACCTCCGCCAGCGCAACTGGGAAGAGCCGCCTTTCGACGTCAAGACCATCGACGCCGTCGTCGTTACCCACGCCCATATCGACCACACCGGGTACCTGCCCGTGCTCATGAAGCGGGGCTACACCGGTCCCATCTACTGTACCGAAGCCACCGCCGACCTGTGCGGGATCATGCTCCCGGACTCCGGGCACCTGCAGGAAGAAGAGGCGCACTACATAGGCAAGAAGGGCGTCGGCCGTCATGACCCCGTCCTCCCGCTATATACGCGCGAGGATGCCGAGCAAACGCTGAAACTTCTCAAGCCGGTGGCGTTCGACACCGATGTGGATCTCGGGAGCGGTGTCCGCTTTCGTTATGCGCACGCCGGTCACATTCTCGGCTCGGCGTGGGTGGCGTTCATGCAGAATGGATTTCGCGTCGTGTTCTCGGGCGATGTGGGGCGCCTCGAGGATCCCGTCATGAATCCGCCCGTGGGAATCACGCACGCGGATATCCTGATCTGCGAATCCACCTACGGTGACCGCGAGCATCCGAAAGAAGATCCGCGTGACGCGCTCGCGGGAGTCATCAAACGCACCGCGGCTCGCGACGGCACGCTCGTGATTCCGGCCTTTGCCGTGGGCCGGACGCAGGCGCTGCTCCATCTGATTTCGGAACTGAAGAAAGCGTCTGCGATTCCCGACATTCCCGTGTATCTCAACAGCCCCATGGGCATCGACGCCACCGAGATCTACGCATCGCACGCGGGCGAGCACCGCCTCGACAAGAAAGCCTGTCGTGAGATGTTCGCGGTGGCAGAATTCATTCGCAGCGAAGAAGCGTCGCGCGCGCTCAACACCAACGAGGGGCCGGCCATTATTCTCGCCGGATCAGGCATGGCAACCGGCGGGCGCGTGGTGCATCATCTGCGCACGCTCCTCCCCGATCCGAAGAACACGGTGCTGCTCGCCGGCTTCCAGGCACCGGGCACGCGTGGCGAGGCGTTGCAGCACCATGTGCCGGAAATCAAGATTTTTGGTGAATACATTCCGGTGCGCGCCGAAGTGGTGGAGATCGATTCCCTTTCCGCACACGCGGATTACATGGAGCTCATTACCTGGCTCAAGAGCATCAAGATAAAACCGAAGCGTGTATTTCTGACGCACGGCGAGCCGTCAGCTGCCGATTCATTTCGCAAGCACCTGGAGCGCCACCTGGGATGGAATCCGGAGATTCCTGAGTATCGTGATGTGGCACGTCTCATTTAGGAGGTCGATCATGCGTTTTAGATTGTTGATCCCAATGGTGGTTGTTGTCGTGCTCTCTTCGTGCGCGAAGACAAGCCTCACCAACCTGTGGCGCAGCGAGGACAAGCCGGCGGCGCTCAACAATATTCTCGTCATCGCGCTGGAACGCGACGAGGACCTGCGCGAGATGTGGGAGAACGCGATCACTGCGGAGTTCCAGGCCCAGGGTGTGATGGCGCGTCCGGCTTACACGGTTTTTCCGACCGCACTGCCCGATTCGCAGCAGGTCGTCGTCGTCGCGCGCCGCGACAACTTCGACGGCGTCGTTGTAACCCATCGTCTGCTCGGCGCCTACCGCGAGAACATGGACAATGATTATGCAAAGCGCGCGCCGTCCGGCGCCGGCGAATACTGGCGCGGTTGGTACTTCACGCACTTTGCGCAGGTGAGCAGCGCGCCCATCGAGAGCAAGGAAGACGAGAAGGATACCCGCTTTCAGATCGACCTCGCCAACGCGGCGGGCGGCGGAACCCTGCTGTGGACCGGAAGCACCACGCCTCTCAAGCCGCACGATATCGAAAAAGTGCAGAAGGACGTGTGTGGCGAACTGGTTGCGGAGTTGATGCGACGCGGGTACGTCGCGAAGCGCTAGGTGCGCTCGATCGTCAGGCTGACGTTGAGTTCTTCGGATGCCAGGGGGCATCCTCGCGCCCTGTCACTTCGGTGGTGGGGCGCTTTTTCCTGCCGCCCAACATGGAATCGGTGGTGTGGGTTTCGATGTATTTGAGAAGCGCGTAGGCGAACAGGATGATACCCGTCATCTCCAGGCTCTCTTCGATCGCGGATTCGATGTCATAACCAAGCGTGTGCTCGGTGTGGAAGACGTGCACATACAGCGCGCCTATCATTTCCGCTCCCGCGGCGCCGGCGACGTAGACGATACCGGCGAGCAGTATGTTCAACTGGTCCTCACGCGCGAGTTGTTTCAGGAATCGTGCGTAAACTAGCACAAACGTGAGACAGCCGATCCCGTAGGGGACAAGCCACGCGTAGACGGAAAGCTCGCTCGTGTGCATCCACGTGGCGGTCAGTCTGGCCACGCGCTCATGCAGCTCAAAGCCCTCGTCAAGGGCGAGATAAACGAATACGAGAACAAGTCCAATCCAGTAGGCCCGGTGCGGTCGCGCGCCACGTGGTTGGCGCGCCGCGATATACGCGAGCAGCCCCACGGCGAACATGATGATCGTGAAGGAAAAGAACGAGGGAACGTTGCGTTCACCGTCGACATCGAACAGAGTCGTCAGTCCGTAGACGTTGTCGTGATGAAAACCATACATGAACACGAGCGTGGCCACGTGGACGGCAATAATGCCGGCGGCAAAAAAGGCGAGAACAGCGGCAACGCGCCGCGGAGTCAGTTTCACAACAGCGTCCTTTTTGACTTCTGCAGACGGAGTGACGCGTTGCATAAGACGGTCCACGCTCCGTTGACTTCGTATGGCGGTGCCAACGTCCGGCATCTTTCCCGCCGCGTGTTCGAAACTTGAATGGCTTGGGTCAAAGCTCACCTGCCGTGGGTGATACTTCTCCGCGGCGCCCCATGCGACCCGGCAAGTATTGCCGGGTCGAACACCGGCGGCAGGCGGTCTAGAACAGCGCGTAGATGAAGGGGGCGATGGCCGAGCCCTCGACGAGAACGATGAAGATGCTCAGCAACACAAGAACCAGGATGATGGATCCCATCCACCAGCGCTTGCGCGCGCGGACGTAATGCCACAGTTCGCCCAGAATCGCGAAACGCTTGATGCTGTCCTTGAATCCCATAATGAAGATTGTATCGAAGACGAAAGCTCCAGGGAGTTCTATCTATTTCCCCGTCTTCTTCTGTGAAGTCGTTTTCTTCCGGCC
>CAZULB010000183.1:0-3874 GCA_964621155.1 uncultured bacterium
TGCATCCACGGGCAAAAGCGTCGTCTTCTTCGAAGAGAGCTCGCCCACGTGGGTCAACGACACGTACGCGAAATATTTCTATGAGAAGAAGCGTCAGTTTCTGTGGGGCTCGGAAAAAGACGGGCACATGCACCTCTATATGTACAACCTCGACGGCACCCCCATCCGCCAGGTGACGAAGGGCAACTGGGAGGTCATCGACCTGCTGGGTGTCGACGAGAAGAAAGGGCGCATCTACTTCACGGCCAACGAAGGCAGCGTGCTGGAACAGCACATCTATTCCATAGAGGAGAACGGCACGCACCTCAAGCGTATCAGTTCGGAAGAAGGCACACACGAGGCGGTCATGTCGCCGGACGCGAAGTTTTTCATCGAGAAGTATTCCTCGGCGATCCGTCCCACGCGTAGCGCCGTCTGCGACGTGAACGGAAAACGCGTATTCGATCTTGGTGATCAGGCGACGGGCGAGTTTGCGTCGCTGCAGCTGCCCGCGCCCGAATTCGGCACGGTGCAGAAAGACAACCTCAGCTTCCACTACCGCCTGGTGCGCCCGCTCAATTTTGATCCCACGAAGAAGTATCCGGTGATCGTGTTCGTGTACGGCGGCCCGCACGCGCAGGTGGTCAAGAAAAGCTGGACGCGCAACGACCTCTACTTCCGCTGGCTCACCGAGCAGGGCTACCTCGTTTTCGCGCTCGACAACCGCGGCTCATTCGGCCGCGGCAAGGCGTGGGAGGAGCCGCTCTTGAAGCGCATGGGGCAGATCGAGCTCGAGGACCAGATGGTTGGCGTCGACTATCTCAAGTCATTATCGTTCGTCGATCCGGATCGCATCGGCATCTGGGGCTGGAGCTACGGCGGCTACATGACGCTGGAAGCGCTCTTCAACCGCCCCGACGTATTCAAGGCCGGGGTGTCGGTGGCGCCGGTGTCCGACTGGCGTCTGTACGACTCCATCTATACCGAGCGTTACATGAAGCTCCCGAAGGACAACGAAGAGGGTTACAACGCGTCCGCGCCACTGAGCGATCTCGACGGCTACGTGGCCGGCCGCCTGCTCCTCATGCACGGCGACGCCGACGACAACGTGCACATGCAGAACTCGGTGACGCTGGTGCGCAAGCTCATCAACGCCGGCAAGGATTTTGACTACATGGTGTACCCGCAGAAAGAGCACGGCATCAGCGGCAGCGCCGATCGCCTCTTCTTGTATAAGAAGATGAGCGCGTTCTTCGACCGCCACCTGAAGACGAGCGGCGGCGCACCGTCGACCGCCATGCCCACGCCGTGAAGAAGGATATCTTCCGCCAGCGCGTCACCGAAGATCCGGTTGATCCCGGCTTCGGTGCCAAAGTCTCCAACGCGAGCCAGCGGCTGCTCAATCGTGATGGCACCTTCAACGCACGCCGAAGCGGACTCAGCATTGGACAAACGTGGAGCCCGTATCACGACCTCCTCAGCATATCGTGGCGGAGATTCGTATTCTCATTCTTCCTGTTGTTCATGGCGCTCAATCTTGTGTTTGCACTTGCCTATGCGTTGTGCGGTCCGGCCGCGCTCAGCGGCCCCAACGCGAACACATTCGGCTCGCTCCTGCTCGAGTGCTTCTTCCTCAGCGTGCAGACGCTGGCCACCGTCGGCTACGGTCACCTCGCACCCGCATCCACCGCGGCCAACATCATTGCCACCATCGAGATGTTCTTCGGGCTGTTGATGGTAGCCATCGTGGCCGGCCTCGTGTTCGCGCGCTTCTCGCGGCCGCAGGCAAAGATTGTATTCAGCGACCATGCCGTTATTGCGCCCTACCATGATGGAAAAGCCATGATGTTCCGCTTTGCCAACATGCGTAAGAACCAGCTGGTGGAGCTGGAAGTGAAGGTGCTGTTCAGCCGGATCGTGTACGAGCAGGAGAGCCCGGTGCGGCGCTACTTCCAGCTGGCACTCGAGCGGTCGCGTGTGGCGATCATTCCGCTCCACCTCACGGTCGTGCACGAGATCAACGAGCAGAGCCCGCTGCGGGGCATGACCAGCCAGGACCTGGCCGAGACCTCGGCCGAGCTGATTGTCCTCGTGACCGCCATGGACGAGACCTTCTCCCAGACCGTCCACGCGCGCACCTCGTATACCTACGAGGAGATCGAATTCGACGCCCGCTTTGCCACCGTCCTCTCCCTGGCCGACGACGGCATCGTCGAAGTCGACCTCCGCCGCTTCCACGAGATCGAAAAGGTCGAATCGGCGAACTAGTTCTCAGGCGCCCGCCACTCCGTTATAATGAACGAATTCCGGACGGCATCCCCGTCCCAGATCTCACTGTGTTGAAAGGATTCCGATGCGTACCCTTCGCTTTGCTGCCGTAGCGGCTGTGGCCGCGTGCGTGCTGTTCGCCCTCGCCTGCCAGAAGAACGAGAAGTACTCGCAGCACTTCAACAAGTCGACCGACGAAAACTTCAAGCGCGACATGTCCGAGTTGACATCGTTCAAGTTGACCAACGGCGTCACCGTCTACATGCAGGAAGAGCGCACCAGTAACGAGGTCGCCATCGAGGCGGTCTACCGCGCCGGGTACATCCGCGACCCCAAAGGCAAGGTGCAGCTCGCGCACCTGACCGAGCACATGCTGATGAAGTGCGCCAGCGGCCCGTACAAAGCGGGTGAAACCATGAGCATCGTGCAGGACCACAAGGGCATGATCTCCGCGGAAGCGGTGGCCGATTTCATCCACGTGGACTACGTGGTCGACGCGAGCAAGCTTGACGAAACCCTCGCCATCGAGGCCTCGCGGCTCAAAGAGCTATCCTGTGACGAAGCCACGCTGCACGCCCATCAGAAGGACGTGGTGGGAGAGTTCGACAAGGTCATCAAGGAACGTAAGGGCAACCTGGCCCGCGTGTCGCTGGGCGCGCTGGCGCAGGTGGTCTATTACGGCCAGACCAGCATCCCGATGGAATCCAACGTCTACAAGCTCACGCTCGACGACGTGCACAAATTCCACGACACCTACTACCGCCCGGATGATATGGCGCTGGTGCTGATCGGCAATTTCAAGAAGGCCGACGCCGAGGCGCTGGTGCGCAAACACTTCGAGTCGATCCCGTCGCGGCCGGCGGTGCCCGAACCGAGCTTTGTGATCAACAAGAACACGAAGGCAACCTGGGACGTGCCCGCGAGCGTTTCGTACTTCGTGGTGCCCGGTCCTTTTGATCCCAAGGAACGTCTCGTGCTCACCATGTTCGGCGCTTTCCTGGCGCAGCTCCTGCAGCAGTCGCCGGATGTGTACAGCAACGCCGACGCCATCTATACCTCCAACCAGAGCTATCCCGTGGGACGCCTTCCCTTCTTCGTCTTCCTGCAAGCGCAGGAGGGTTTCACCACCGACAAGGCCGTGCCTGCATTGTTCGCGCGCTTCGACCAGGCGGTACAGGCACTCGATGACGACAAGCGTGTCGAGCTCGTGAAGACCGGCATGGTCAGCTTCATCACGTCGAGTGGTCTCAAGGAAGACGAGCCCGACTTTCCCATGATGCACTACCAGGTAATCGGACAGGAGGCGCTCAACGTGTGTCTCAAGCACATGCTGCTCGACGGCCGTTCTGCGAATGAATTCGCGGCCGACGTGCAGTCGATCACGCCCGAAGAATTCCGCGCCATCGTGAACAAGCGCCTCGACCGCTCCAAGCTCATCTCGGTCTCTATCGATCCACGCGGCTGACGCCGCGGTTGCGCTCAAGTGCGGTGGTGGGAATACTGCCACCGCACGTTCGCCACTTTCACAAGCCCCGGTTTCTTTGCAAATGTGCCGGGCGCCCCTTGACAGAATACGTTTACCGAATAGTTTATGAGTGTCGTTTGGGACTGAACGCCGCTTCGCTTC
>CAZULB010000184.1:0-3855 GCA_964621155.1 uncultured bacterium
AAGATGGTGAGCGCGGGAGCGTCGGGTTTGGGCAGGAGCGATGAGGACTGCAGCTCCACCTCGAACATGTCCTGGCGCGTGCGGTGTTCGGCCGAGTCCTCCATTTTGCGGAGATCACCCGGGAGCCCGCGCGACGGGATCTTCTTGAGTTGCGTATAGAGCGGGAAACTCATTGCGATGCGCTTGTTGCACGCGATGTGCCAGAGCGCGGGCGTCGATAGGCGTTATTTGCCGAGCCGGATGTGGACCGTCTGGCGCTCTATCTCCACCGCCGACGTGCGCGCCTGGGCGCGAACGCCGCTGCATGCGCACTACTTGAGCATCACCAGCTTCTGCGTGCGGCGTTCGCTTCCGACCTGGAGCACACAGAAATAGATGCCGCTCGATACCGTGGAGCCGGTCTCGTCTTCGCCATGCCACAGCACGTCGTGGGCGCCGCTCGCCTGGTCTTCATTGACCAGCACACGCACCGCACGGCCCTGGGTATCGTAGATCGCCAGCCGCACATGCACCCGGCCGGCGCCGGTCGGGACGTAGTACGGAATCGTGGTCTGCGGATTGAACGGGTTGGGATGATTCGGCCCCAGCGTGAGTCCGATGCGCGCCACCGTTATCGTCACCAGCTGCGAGCGAACATCATCGCCCGCCGCGGTATGCACCAGCATCTCGTAGCGATACGTCTTCCCCGCCTCGGCACTACGATCGAGATACGAACCCGTTGTACCGGTGATCGCGCCACCTGCCAGTGCCAGCGGGGTTTTTCCATCCTCATGCCTGAAGAGTGTGTAGCTCTCCAACGCATCGTTGGCGCGCAATTGCCATGCAATGCGAACGCCGTCGTCGTCGAGCGTGGCGCCAAAGCGCGTAAACGTCACCGGCAGTTCGCCGCCGCCGCCTTTTCCGCTTCCGGCGACGATCGTTACCGAGGCTGCGCCGGCGAGGTCATCCTGAAAATTCTCCGCGACAATGAATCCCGACAACGTGCCCGACACAACGAACTGCATCTCGACGAAATCGGTGCTGATCGTGGTGTTGACCGGTGTCAGACCATACCCTGCGACATCCGCCCCCGCGAGGTACCAGTTCTTTTCCAGCCCCTCGAAATTCTGGCTGGCACCGACCCGCGTCACCGCAGTGAGTTGGACGTTAAAGGGCATGCGCAGGTGGAACTTGAAGGCTTCGAGCGACGGGAGCCCTGCCACCGCCAGCGTCGTTGTCAGCGTGTTATCCACGAGCGAATAGCTGCTGCGCGTGACGACCGGGCTCGAGACCGCGCCGATGGTTTCGGACTCGCCGCAGTACGGGCACGACTGTCCAATCGCGCGGCGATGTATGCACAACGCATCACGCGCAGACACGCCGACCGTACAGTCGACCGCCGCCATTTCGGCACGGGCAGTTCCCGCGCAGGTGATCTTGTTCACGGCCACCTGGAGCGCGCACGCCGCATCATCCACCGTGACCAGCCCGTCTCCGTTGACGTCTCCCTGCGTTGCGCCCGTGAACGTCCACAGCGGACCCATGCCGCCGACCAGGTTGTCACTGGCGAAGATGCGCCAGTAGTAGGTTGTCCCCGTCGCGACGCTCACCGACGGTGCGAATTGAAAACCGGTTTGTCCCATGTAAGGTGTGATGCCTGTCGCCACCAGGGGCGGCGGATCGGTGGTGCCGAAGTACACATCGCACTGCGGAGTCTGGTTGTTCGGCGTGCTGCACGACCAGCGCAGCATCAGCGGATTGCCACCCAGGCCCGCGTTGCCCGGGCTCGGTTGGAACGGCACGGGAACCGCCGCCGTGTAGAATGCCCACACCGGACCCGTGTTCTGCAGCCCCTGCACGTCGCGCGCGATGATTTTCCAAAAGTACTGGGTGGTGGGTGACAGCTGAGGCAGACTGTAAGACGTCCCCGAAAAGCCGAACGCAACCAGAGGCGGCGGATTCGTTGTGCCGAAGTACACATCGAACGTCATGCCGGGATATTCATCGGTGGACGTCCACATGAGCGTGGGATTCACCCAGATCTTGGTGGCACCGTTGGCCGGCGACGGGTTGGCAGGAATGCTGGGCGGAGCATTCGGTCGCGTGCTGAACGTCCACAGCGGTCCCGCGGTGGTGAACCCTTGCGTGTCGCGGGCAATGACCTTCCAGTAGTACGTGGTCTGGAACGCCATGAGCGGGCCTTGATATGACTTGGCCGTGATTCCGGTAGCGACCAGAGCGGGCGGATTCGAAAATCCGAAATACACGTCGAAGTTGACGGGATCGCCGTCGGGATCGCTGCACTGCCATGACAGTCCCGAATTGACCGGAACCACGAGCGCATTCGCAACCGGCGACGGCGAGAAAGGCACCAGCGGCGCGCCGTTGGTCACCCGCGTCGTAAAGCTCCACACCGGACCTGACGTCTCTCCCCCCTTGGAGTCTCGCGCCACGATGCGCCAGAAGTATTGGGTAGCGTAGGCGAGAATGGGGAGTTCATACCCGCGCACGTGATTGCTCGCCACCAGGGGCGGATTGGAAGTGGTGCCGAAATAGACGTCGTATGTCATCGGGTCGTTGTCGGGGTCGCCGGTCAGCCAGTCGAGCGTCACGACCAGCGCAACATTCGCAGCGCCGTCAGCCGGAGACGGACTACCAGGAGGGTTGGGCGGGAAGTTACCGCTGGTCCGGAACGACCACAGCGGCCCCGGTGACGTGTAACCCTCGGTATCCCGAACGACGATTTGCCAGTAATGGACCGTGCCTTCCGCCAGCGGCTGCGGCGGCTGGTAGAAGCTCTGCGTCACTGTCGCCACCAGCAGCGGCGACTGGGTCGTGCCGATATATACATCGTAGTCCTGGACGTCGGCGTCCAGCGGTGAGGGGCTCCAGTCGAGCGACGTATTTGCGCTGATGTTGATGGCATTGTTGGTTGGGACCGGACTCTCGGGCGGATGCGGCGGATTCACTTCGGCGCACGGACACGTGGCGTCGGCATTGACGTGCGCGACGATCGGAATCATGGAGGCCTGCTGCAGTGCGCACGTCGTGCCTTCAATGATGCCGGTAAATGGATCGGGTTCGATTGGGAATGCGCAGCAAGCCGTGCTGCTCGTGCGGAAATACTGAATGCGGAGGGCTACCCTCGGTACGGTCCCGCACGAAGTGAACGCCACCGATGTTCCCAGCGGTGAATCGCCGATCTGCAGCGAGTCGTCGGGTTTGAAGTCGGCCAACCAGGTTCCGCTGAAACACTCCGGCACCGGCACGGCAAAGCGAACGCCGCTGATACCCAGGGCGTCCGGTTTGACGATAACGTAGGTGTCGATGACTCCGGTCTGATTGCCGGCGAAGCTGCACGATGAGCCGTTGGCATCGGTGTAGAGCCCGATGGTGGTCGCGGCCTGGACGGGGGCGGCAATGGCGGAAAGCAGAAAGGCGAGTACGAACCCGCCCACTACGAGCGTACGCTGAACACCCATGGTGGATCGCTCCTCAGGTCCAGGTACTGCTACTACGGCGGCTTTAGCGGTAAGTATACACCCGCAACCCGGTGGAACGTCAATGCATATCGTCTCGCCGCGCGCGCAATCAACGCCCGTGCCGCGTATATTCGCGCGAACCGGCCAGAACTAACAGCGCTGGCGTGGAATTATCGGCGGATCAGGTCGTGCGGCGCGGCGAACCCGTGGTCAGGAGACGCAGAACGCGCACCGGCAGCAGCAGAATCTCACGCAACAGCGCAAACACGGCGTGGAAGGTGATGCCCACGATGCGAAACGGGATGGAGATGATCCAGACGATGGGCGCGAGGAACAGCGCCAACAGCGCGAGCGGCCAGCACAGAACAAAGAGAATGCACCAGCCGATGAACAA
>CAZULB010000185.1:0-3827 GCA_964621155.1 uncultured bacterium
GGTTTAGGAAACCGCTGCTCTATCCACCTGAGCTACGGGGCCACCCTGGGAATGGCGTTGTGAATCTACGCTGTGCGCTGAGACAGCGTCTACCGCTTCGCGAGCTTGCGAAGCGCCGAGCCGGCACGCAAGAAAGCGTGCTCAGGCCGGCGGAACGAATCTAGTCGAAGACCACCATCGAGTATACGGGAACGCCTTCGAGCCTGCGGCGTCCGCCCAGAAACGCCAGCTCGACCACAAACGCCATCTCCACGACGTCCCCGCCCGTGCTGCGTACCAGGCGCGCGGAGGCTTCCGCTGTTCCACCGGTCGCGAGCAGATCATCCACGATCACGACACGCTCGCCGGGCTTGAAGGCGTCGGTGTGCACCTCGAGGGTTTCGGTTCCATACTCGAGATTGAACGTCTCGGAAACCGTTGTGAAGGGGAGCTTGCCAAATTTGCGCAGCGGCACGAATCCCGCGCCGATGTTCTCGGCCAGCGGAGCGCCGAATATGAACCCGCGCGACTCCACACCCGCAATCTTGTCGATGCGCATGCCGCGATAGCGCCCGGTGAGTGCGCCTATCACTTCCGCAAACACCTTTGCGTCGCTCAGAATCGGCGTGATGTCCTTGAAGAGAATGCCCGGCTTCGGGAAATCCGCGATGTCGCGGATGGCAGCCCGAACGCGCGGGAAGGCCGTCTGGTTGGTTGCACTCATGTCTTGGAACCACTGCCGCGGCGGCCACCGGCGAGCACGAGATTCAGCTTCTGCAGCGCGCGCTTCTCGATCTGGCGCACGCGCTCGCGTGACACGCCGACGATATGCCCCGCCTCGCCCAGCGTGCGCGGCTCGCCGTCGTCGAGGCCATAGCGCAGCGTGAGGACCTCCTGCTCGCGCGGGCTCAAGCAGCGGTCAAAGAGATCACTCATCTCCTTGTTCTCCAGCTGCAGTGTCACCAGCGCCTCGGGCGTGTGCATGTCCTTGTGCTGTGGATCGGCGGAAAGACTCTGCAGCGCGTCGGCGCTGGTCGTGGGATCCTCGGAGCGAATCCCGGCGATGAGCGTACGCGCGAGTTTTACGCGCCGCACACTGATACCGAGCGCCTCCGACATGTTCTCGTCGTCGATACGCTTGCCGGCCGCCTTGAGCTCTTCTTCCTTCTTCAAGTACTTGTTGATGAGGTGGAAGATGTGCACCGGGATGCGAATGGCGCGCGATTGCCCGGCGATGCCACGCTTGATCGACTGCTTGATCCAATACGACGCGTAGGTGGAAAAGCGGAAGCCGCGCGTGTAATCGAACTTCGAAGCAGCGCGGATCAGTCCCAGGTTGCCGTCTTCGATCAGATCGAGGAGGTTCTGCCCGCCGCGCGAGTAGCGTTTGGCGATGGTCACCACCAGGCGCAGATTGCTGATGATCATGCGGCGGCGGGCTTCCTCGTCGCCTTCCTGCATGCGCCGGCCCAGTTCGATCTCCTCTTCCGGCGTCAGGAGCTCGTAACGGCCGATCTCCGCGAGGTAGCGCGTCTGGATGTCATAGGAAGGCTCGCGCTCGGAGTCGTGCGCGGAGTCATCCCCGGGAGTCTTGGCTCGGTGACTGGCCATAGGAGGGAAATGGTCGGGGCGAGAGGATTTGAACCTCCGACCTCCTGCTCCCGAAGCAGGCGCGCTAAACCGGACTGCGCTACGCCCCGTAACCGTTCATGAACGGGTCGCGGTGTGCCGCAAACCCGGCCTAAGTGCTTGTCATACTAACAAATTTAGCGAACGAATCAAGCGGATAGTTCAGGCCCGGCTCTCGGTCACACGCCGCGCTCTGGGGGCCTTCTCGGAGCCCCTGGTGTCGCGAACGAGCGGCACGAAAGAACACTCGATCAGGCGCTCGACATCGAACTTGCCACCCCGGCGCGTGAGCCGGACGATCTCCTGGGTGGGTTCGTGGCCGTCGCTGCGCATCACCGGTCCGATGAGGAAGCCTCCGTCCGCCACCTGCGCGAGGAGAGCGCGCGGCACGTGCTTCGCGGCGGCCGTCAGGAGGACGCGGTCGAACGCGCCTTCGTCCCAGCCGCGCGCGCCATCGCCGTCACGCACCGTGACATTGGTAATGAGGAGATCGCGCAGGATCGTGCGCGCGCGTTCCGCCAGCTCGGGAACGCGTTCGATCGTGCACACTTCGCGGCACAGGTTGGCGAGCACCGCGGCGTGATAACCCGAGCCGGTGCCGATCTCGAGCACGCGCTCATCGCCGTCGAGACGCAGCTGCTCGCTCAGGTAGGCCACCATATAGGGTTGGGACATGGTCTGGCGGAAGCCGATCGGGTAGGAATGGTCGGCGTACGCTTCGATCCCGGCGTCGCGGCCGATGAAAAGGTGTCGCGGAACCCGCAGCATGGCTTCGATGACGCGCGGGTCACGAATGCCACGCGCGTACACGTGCTCACGCACCATGCGCTCGCGCGCAATCTTGTACTGGCGCCACCTCACAGCTCCACCTTCCAGTGTTCCATGTCGACTACGGTGCGATAATCGGTGAGATCGAGGTGCAGCGGCGTCAACGACACGAAACCGGTGCGCACCGCCGCGAAATCGGTCCCTTCCTCTTCTTTCCACACCGGCGCCTGGCCGCCGATCATGTACTCATCCTGCAGCGGACCGCGGCCGGGCTCGATGAAGTTCTCGTAGTGGCGCGAGCCCAGGCGCGTGATGCGCAGGCCGTGGATCTTCCCCACGCGCGGGTCGGGAATGTTGACGTTGAGGAGAGAGCCTTTCGGGAAACCGTTCTCCAGCGCGTACTCGGTGACACGGCGCGCGATCGGGCCGATGACTTCCTCGTCGGCCACGTCGCGCTGGAGAGATGAGAATGCAATGGAAGGAGCACCCAGAATGGTACCCTCGAACGCAACCGCCACCGTTCCGCTGTAGGTCACGTCTTCTCCCATGTTGGGGCCGTGATTGATCCCGCCGACGACGAGGTCGGGCGGACGGTCGAGGATCACCTGGAGCGCAAGCACCACGCAATCGGTCGGTGTGCCGCTGACGCGATAGTGACGGTCGTCCACCTTCTTCACGCGGATAGGACGACGAACGGTCAGCGAATGGGAACTTGCGCTCTGTTCGGTGTCGGGCGCGACGACAATGATGTCGCCGAGCGGTCGTAGCGCGCGCTCGAGCACCTGGATGCCGCGCGCGTCGAAGCCATCATCATTGGAGATCAGGATGCGTCTCGACATTTTGTGCGCGCGACCAGCGCAGTCTACCAGAAGAATGACCTGGCGACCATGCGCAAAAAGCGTCCGGTATCGACAAACGGATTGATGAAGCTCTTCTCGTCGCCGTAGATGGTTTCCACCGGCACGGATGCGATCTTTCCACCCGCGCGCCCGGCCCGGATGATCATTTCCGACTCGATTTCATAGCGATTGGTGGTGAGCGGGAATTTCTTGAAGTGTGCGAGACGCACCAGCCGGTAGCCGTTTTGCGAATCCGGCACGCGACGGCCGGCCAGCAGCGACACCACCGCGCTCGTCACGTAGTTGGTCGCCTTGCGCAGCCACGGCATGTTGGCGGCGCGCACGAGGCGGTTGCCCACCACCATGTCGGCATTGGTCTCACGCTGTCTCGCGATGAACGATGGAATCTCATCCGGGTTGTGTTGTCCGTCGGCGTCCAGAAGGATGGCAAAGGGCGCCCCCAGCTCGCTGGCGCGCGCAATACCGTTGCGGATGGCGGCCCCCTTCCCCTGGTTGTGCGCGTGCACGACCACCGTCGCGCCCGCTTTTGACGCCACCGTCCGCGTTTCGTCGGCGGACCCGTCGTCGACCACCACGATGCGGTCGCGCCGC
>CAZULB010000186.1:0-3754 GCA_964621155.1 uncultured bacterium
CGCAGCGTCTGCGTCTCGCCACGCAGATCGGCTCCAAGCTCATGGGCGTCCTGTACATTCTCGACGAGCCTTCCATCGGTTTGCACCACCGCGACAACGCGCGCCTCATCCGCACGCTCAAGGAGTTGCGTGACATCGGCAACTCGGTACTGGTGATCGAGCACGACAGAGATACGATTCTCGCCGCGGACTACGTAATAGATCTCGGGCCCGGGGCGGGTATCCACGGCGGCGAAGTGGTGGCGGAAGGGACGCCGGAGGAAGTGCGACGCAATCTCGAAAGTGCCACCGGGAGATATTTGAACCTCTCTCCGCCGGTGATTCGGGACGCGGTGCGCAAGCCATTGCTTGCGGAGAGTGTCACGGTCCGCAACGCGCGCGAAAACAATCTCAAGGCGATCGACGTCGCGTTTCCGCTCGGGGTGTTCACGTGCGTCACCGGCGTCAGCGGTTCGGGCAAGAGCACACTCGTGAACGACATTCTGCAGCGCGCGCTGCACCGTCACATCTACGGCGGCACCGAGCTTCCCGGTGCGCACGATGGCCTCGACGGCATCCAACGTATCGACAAGGTGATCGCCATCGATCAGTCACCCATCGGGCGCACACCCCGCTCCAATCCGGCCACCTACACCGGTGTTTTCACGCCCATCCGCGACCTGTTCTCGCAGCTTCCCGAGGCGCGGGCGCGCGGATACAAGGTGGGGCGCTTCAGCTTCAACGTTGCCGGCGGTCGCTGCGAGAAGTGCCAGGGCGACGGCATGATCAAGGTGGAAATGCACTTTCTGCCCGACGTCTACGTGACGTGCGAGGCATGCAAGGGGCGCCGCTACAATCATGAAACCCTGCAGATCACCTATAAAGGACGGAGCATCGCCGACGTGCTTGACCTCTCGGTGGAGGAGGCGGTGGAAGTGTTCTCGAGCTTCCCGCTCATCCGGCGCACCTGCGAGACCCTGACCTCGGTTGGTCTGGGCTACATCAAGCTGGGCCAGTCCGCCACCACGCTCTCGGGGGGTGAGGCGCAGCGCGTGAAGCTCGCCTCGGAGCTCACCAAACGCGCCACCGGACGCACCATGTACATCCTGGACGAGCCCACCACGGGCCTCCATCACGAGGACGTCCGCATGCTGCTCGACGTCCTTAACAAGCTTGTGGAAAAGGGCAATACGGTGATTGTGATCGAGCACAATCCGGATGTAATATTGGCCGCCGATCACATCATCGACCTGGGGCCGGAGGGCGGGGAGGCTGGCGGGTACGTGGTGGCGACCGGATCTCCGTACGACATCATGCAAATCGAGGGGTCCCACACCGGAGCCATGCTCCGCGAGTTGGCGGGGCGCCTTCCGGAGGAAGCCCGGCTCGAACCGCGCGGCGACGCGGCCTGATTGGAAACCATCGGCGCAACGCGCTCGACTCGCTTGTCGCCACACAGACTTTTATGACCCACAGACGCACTCCATTATACGAAGCGCACCTCGCGGCCGGTGCGAAGATGGTCCCGTTCGCGGGATTCGATATGCCGGTGAGTTACACAGGCCTGATTGAGGAGCACACGGCCGTGCGCGAGCGCGTGGGTCTCTTCGACGTGAGTCACATGGGCGAGTTCATCGTCTCGGGCCCCGACACCTTCAAGTACCTCGATCAGGTCGTGACCAACGACTGCTCCAAGCTTCCGGACGACGGCATTCTTTATACAGTAATGTGCCGCGACGACGGCACCGCGGTGGATGATCTGCTGGTATCGAAGATCGCGGATGATAGAGCGCTCATCGTCGTCAACGCTTCCAATATCGACAAGGATTTCGACCACATGAAATGGGTGGCGTCGAAATTCCCCCGCAACCGACTCGAGCTCCACAATGTGAGCGACGAGTGGGCGCTGATTGCCGTGCAGGGTCCGCGCACGCGCGATCTTCTGAAAGTCACGCCCATGCTGGCGCCCATCCGCGACCAGATTGACGGCGTTGCCTACTACCGCTGGCGCGCGTTCGATGCCGGCGGTCATCAGGTGATTGCTTCGCGCACCGGCTACACCGGCGAGCTGGGTTTCGAAATCTTTGTGACACCGTCGAAGGCGCGTGAGCTGTGGGACCAGTTGCTCGAGCACGGCAGACAGTTCGGTGTAGCGCCGGCAGGGCTGGGTGCGCGTGACACGCTGCGGTTTGAAGCCTCGCTTTGCCTGTACGGCCACGAGTTGGATGACGAGACCACACCGCTCGAAGCCGGACTCAACTGGTTGGTCAAGCTCGCCAAGTCCGACTTCATCGGCCGCGAAGCACTGGCCCGGGAAAAGGAAAAGGGGCTGCGCAAGAAGTTGATCGGCTTTGAGCTCGATGGCCGCAACATCGCGCGCCAGGGCTACGCCATCATGCGCGGCGATGCCATGGTGGGAAAAGTGACGAGCGGCACGTACGGGCCCACGCTCAAGAAGAGCCTCTGCCTCGCCTACGTCGACGGCGACAGCGCCGATGCCACCGATCTTACCGTGCAGGTGCGGGCGCACACCGTGCCCGCCCAACGCGTTTCCATTCCTTTCTACCCGAGCCGGGCCAGAAGCTGACCCGCCCACACGAACACGAAGGGTTCAACGATGGATTTCAAGAACGTACGCTTCACCAAAGAGCACGAATGGGTTCGCGCCGACGCGGGCGACGAAGTGTCGATCGGCATCACCGATTTCGCCGCCGGCGAACTGGGTGACATCGTCTATGTGGAACTGCCGAAAGTGGGCGCCGAGGTGAAGGCGATGCAGTCGATGGGCACCATCGAAGCCGTAAAGACGGTGGCCGACCTGTTCGCACCGCTCTCGGGAGTTGTCAGCGCCATCAATCCGGCGCTCGAGCAGCACCCTGACCTCGTGAACCAGGATCCCTTCGGAGAAGGCTGGTTTGTGCGCGTGAAGGTCAAGGACAAGAAAGAGTTCGACGCGCTCATGGACCGCGCCGCATATCAATCCATGATTGGAAAGTAACCATGCCGTATACGTATCACACCGACGAGGATCGCAGGGCCATGCTGGCCGTCATCGGCGTCAAGACCGAAGACGAACTGATCGACGTCATCCCGGAAAAGTTCCACCTGCGCTCGCTCCTGCCCATCGAGAAGGGGCGCACCGAGCCGGAGACGCAGCGCGCCATGGGCGCCATCTCGCGCAGGAACCGCCCCGCGGCGCACCTCGTCAATTTCCTGGGCGGGGGCATCTACGAGCACACGGTTCCTTCGGTTGTGAACAATCTCGCTGGACGTCCCGAGTTTGCCACCGCGTATACGCCGTATCAGCCCGAGGCCAGCCAGGGCACGCTGCAGGTGATCTTCGAGTTCCAGACGCACATCTCGCGGCTCACGCGGCTACCGGTGGCGAACGCGTCCATGTACGACGGCGCGACCGCGCTCGCGGAGGCCTGCTTGATGGCGGCGAAGATCACGCGCCGCGATGTGGTGCTGGTGCCATACGCGCTCAATCCACGCTACGCGAAGGTGATCAAGTCCTACCTGTCGGGCCAGAAGATCGAACTGCACACGCTCGCCGTGTCCGCCGCCGGCGATCTGGATACGGCCGCGCTCAAGAAAGAGCTGAGCGACCGCGTGGCGGCGGTGGTGGTGCAGACGCCGAACTATTTCGGCTCGCTCGAAAAACCGTGGGAGTACGAAAAGGAAATTCACGCCGCCGGCGCGCTGCTGGTGACAAGCGTGGATCCGGTTTCACTTTCTCTTCTGCGCCCGCCGGGTGAATACAACGCCGACATCG
>CAZULB010000187.1:0-3721 GCA_964621155.1 uncultured bacterium
AGTTGGCGCGAAAGCGTGCAAGACCGGTTACGCCGAATGCAAAATCCACCTCGCGCGTGCTCTCAAACTTCTCGCGCTGGAGCGGGGTCAGGATCTTACGGGCAACCTCTTCCATCTCGCGCGGCGTCGGCGCGGGGAAGTTCATGCGCTGGAGCTTGCCGTTGACGCGGACCACGGGCGGGATGCCCGGCTTGATGTGAAGGTCCGACGCTCCCAGCTCGATCATTTTCTCGAGCAGCTGCTTGATATTCATAACGGCGCCCTCCAGGAGCACGCAACCTATTTGGTTTCAACAAGAAACAGCGGTTGGCCGTACTCGACGGGCTGCCCGTTCTCGACCAGTACGCGTCGCACGACGCCGCTGAAGTCAGAACCGATTTCGTTCATGAGCTTCATGGCCTCGACGATGCAGACGGTCTGGCCGACGGCTACCGGCTGTCCGATGTCGATGAACGGTTCCGAGCCCGGAGCGGGCGCGCGGTAAACCGTGCCGACCATCGGTGACTTGATCTGTTTCAAGTTTGATGCCAGCTTGTCGTCGGCAGATGCTGCCTCCTGGTTGTCTTCCACCTCCTTCGAAGCAGGGGCCGCCAGCGGCGCCGACGCCATGGGCGCAGGCATGTGGGTGACCGGAACGGCGACACCGTTTTTCGAGATGCGGATGCGCGTGCGCCCCTGCGACACCTCGAGCTCGGTGATCTTGCTCTCTTCAACGAGACGTATCAGTTCTTCAATTTCCTGTTTGCGCATCGCCACCTCCAGTGAGCTTTGCGTAGCGAGCCTGGCTACGTGCGAGGGGTACGCGAACCTCTGCTATAACTACACGCGGGTGACGTACTTGCCGGTGCGCGTGTCGATGCGCACGGTGTCGCCCTCGTTCAGGAACAGTGGAACCTGCACCTCGAGACCGGTCTCGAGCGTAGCGGACTTATAGCCTCCCTGCGCGGTGTCACCGCGAACGCCGGGATCGGCGCGCGTCACCACCAGATCGGCGAAATTCGGAAGCGAGAGAGTGAGCGGCTTGTCGCCGTCCATCAGGATCTCGATCTCCATGTTGTCCTTCAGGTAGTAGCGCGCATCATCCACCAGCGACTCCGAGAGCTCGATCTGCTCGTACGTGGTGCGATCCATGACGTGGTACACATCGCCCGACTTGTACAGAAACTGGAAGGGCTGCCGCACCACGCGCACCTCGATGATCTTCTCCCCCGAACGGAAGGTCATGTCCTTCACCTGGCCGGTGAGGAGGTTCTTGAGTTTCGTGCGAATGAACGCGCCACCCTTGCCAGGCTTGACGTGCTGAAACTCCTGGACCGCCCAGTACTGCCCCTCCATGTTCATGATCAGCCCGTTGCGAATGTCGCTGGTGTCCGCCATCTAGCGTATCTCCTTCAATTTGAGCGTGATTGCCCGCGGAATTCTACGCGGCACCGGCAACGGGCGCCACAACTAAATTGCGTCGAAAATGGGCATTGTGGCGCGCCGGAGCACACCTGGCGGACACGGGCAGCGGGACGGAATCAGCTCGAGGTAGCCTTGAGCCAGCGCTTGAATTGCTCGTAGCTCTGGGCCTGGTTGATGGGGCTTCCCTGCGGCGGCGCAGGTGCGGGCCGTGACGGTGCCGCCGGCTCGTAACGCCGGGCCACGGGCTTCTCCTCCACGGGAGCCTGGGTTTCGCGGGCGGCCGTGACCGGCGCTTCCGCTTCGATCTGGCGCGCCGCATCGATCGACGCCTTGACCTCTTTTTCGAGCGCGTCGATCTTCATCGCCAGCGTCCGATTGTCGGGCTGGCGTTTGTGCACTTCGCGGTAGATCTTGAGCGCGCGCGAATTGTATCCCTGCGCCGCGTAAATGTCGGCCAGCGTCATGGTGGCGATTTCGTCCGAAGTGACCGACTCATCGCGCAGTGTGATCGCTTCTCCTTCGAAGTTCTCGTCTTCCACGGCGGGAAGCTCGGCAACTTCTTCCACTTCCTCGGACGCGTTCGACGCCAGCATCTCGTGGACGTCCGCGGCACCGATCTTCATGGTGTCGTCGGCGCGCACACTCGCCTGCGGCGTGCGGGCAACGTCGAGCACCACGTCCTCGATGCGCGAGCGAATGTCGCGATTGTCGGGATCCAGGGCCAGAATGTGTTCGAAGTATTCGCGCGCACGGGCATTGTCACCGCGTTCGGCGTGGAGGATGCCGAGATATTTCAGCGCGACCAGATTCTTGGGATCGAGCAGGAGCACGCGGTTGAACGCGGCCTGCGCATCGCCGGGACGGCCGGCGTCATACAGGCACTTGCCCTGGACCACGTAGCCGCTGGCGTAGCGCGGGTGTTCGCCCACGCCGCGCGCGCAGATCTCCAGCGCTTCGTCGAGCATGCCGGCCTTGCGGCACGCGTCGGCAAGCGGCGCGAAGACGTGGCTCCCCGGAGCCGCGCGATACCGCTCGAAGAGGTCGTCGAGCTCGGGGTTGTCCGTCTGTGTCATGGAACCGGCCTGCTTCAATCTGCCTGCTTTTCGCCCCGGGAGTGCAAATACACCGTACGCCTGGCTCCGCGCGCTGCGCGGCCGAAAATATTCAACCCGATGCCGGTACGGGGGTTAGCGGCAAGCGGCCGAATCGAGGTGACGGTGGCCGGTGTCGTCATGCACCAACTGTGCCAGCGAATTCACCGTAGTGCTCCTCGCTTCCCCGTTGATCCTCGCGGCACGCGGCAAAATGTGCGCGCGTCGCGACGCAGAGGATAGCAGCGGCGGGCGGTCGGCTCTCAAAAAAAATTCCGGCCCGCCTCGGTGGAAGGCGGGCCGGATTGCCCGATCGGGGGTCGCCGGTGGTTACGGCGCCTGCTAGTGCTGCAGGGTCGGCTGCTGGCTCTGACGCGCGCGCAGCGCATTGATGCGCCGCTGAATGTACTCGTCGCGTTCGTGCTCCGGAAGCTGCATGACTTCCATGTTGATGAGCGAATCGATACGTGCTTCGTCGATGGCGCCGTGCGGAGCGGGCCTCATACCCTCACCTCTGCCTCCGGCCGACACCGTGCTGGTCAGGTCAGGACGCACCGGTGAGTTGAAATGCGATCGCGGCACCAGTTTCGGGCCGGAGGTTTCCGGCACCGACCGGTCCTGCTGGGCCGGCTGTACAGCCATCTGCACCGACGCCGGCACGGCGCCGTTTCTAGCCACAAACATCCCACCCGCCAGGAGCACCGCGGTCAACGCAAAGCCTGTGCTCAACACGTAGCGCACATTCCACGCACGCACCCAGGCGTTGGCGGATGCGGCGCGCTCCAGTGCCGCATTCTTCTCGCGATGAATCGCGAGGCGCACCTTCCAGTTGAAGTTATCGCCCAGAGACTCCATGGGCGCGCGGCGCAAGAGGGCCAGGCTGCTCGTCATCTCGGAGGCGAACCTGTCGCACTCCTCGCACTCGCCCAGATGACGGTCCACTTCCGCCCGCAAAGCTTCGTTGCTCGCTCCATCAAAGAGGTCGAACAAGAGATGTCGAGCGCGACGGCAGTTCATCGATACCATTCCTCCTAGAAATCGGTCCCTTTCTCGACCACGGGCGCGACCAGTTGTCGGAAATAATTGCGCGCCCGATTTATCCTCGATCGCACGGTGCCGAGCTTGAGGCCCGTCACCGCGGCGATCTCTTCGTACGAAAGCTCGTTGATCTCCCTCAATACAAAACTCTCGCGATACTTCTCCGGAATCTTCGCGATCGCCCGGTT
>CAZULB010000188.1:0-3705 GCA_964621155.1 uncultured bacterium
TGTCGGCCTGCGAGGCGGGACGCCCGGTGAAGCGCTCGTAATGGCCGAGGTCGAGATCGGTCTCGGCGCCGTCGTCGGTGACGAACACTTCGCCGTGCTGATACGGGCTCATGGTGCCCGGATCGACGTTGAGATAGGGATCGAACTTCTGGATGGCGACGCGCAGGCCGCGCTGCTTCAAGAGCAGTCCGAGTGACGCAGCGGCGATGCCCTTGCCGAGTGACGAGACCACACCGCCCGTGATGAAAATGTATTTCATGCCTTCAACCTCGATCCCCTCGTGTCACTGCGGCACAACCTGTTCAGTCTAGCGAGTGCTGCAAAAACTTTTCAACTTTTTTTACGTCCGACGGCACATCGACGCCCACGGTTTCGTGTTCCGTCTCCACCACCGCCATGGTCATTCCGTGCTCGAGCGCCCGCAACTGTTCCAGTCGCTCCGAAACTTCGAGCGCCGTGCGCGGCAGCTTCGCCATCTTGAGAAGCGCGGCCCGGCGGTAGGCGTAAACCCCCACATGGCGGAAGGCGCCGCGCGCATCCATTGCTCCAAACGGAATCGGGGCGCGTGAAAAGTACAGCGCGCGCCCGTGCATGTCGAACACCACCTTGACGATGTTGGGGTTCCCGAAATCCGCCTCGTTGTGCAGCGTGTGGCACGCAGTCACGATATCCACAGCGGGCTCTTTCGCGAACACCTCCACCATACGAACAATGAGCTGGGGGTCAAAAACCGGTTCGTCGCCCTGGAGATTCACGATGATGTCGTTCTTGAGCTGCTTCGCCACTTCGGCAACACGGTCGGTGCCGGTGGCGTGATCGCCGCGCGTCCTGATTACCTCTCCGCCAAAGCCGCGCACGGCGTTCGCGATGCGCGCGTCATCGGTGGCCACCACGACGCGGGACGCCCCCGCCACGCGCAGCGCGGCGCGGTGCACCCATTCGATCAGCGGGCGGCCGGAAATGGCGGCAAGCGGCTTGCCGGGAAAGCGCGTCGACGCATAGCGCGCCGGAAGTACGATGGCAAATGAGAGGGACGGAGATGCGGGGGCCTTGCGGCCCCGGCGGCTGCGTCGCGAAGCGTCAGTTCGCTTCGACGACGCTGACGCGCTTGCGGTTCTTGCCGAAGTTCTCGAAACGGACCGTGCCCGTGACCTTGGCAAAGAGCGTGTCGTCCTTTCCGCGGCCCACGTTGGCGCCGGGATGGATGTGAGTACCGCGCTGGCGGATGATGATCGAGCCCGCCGTAACGAACTCACCGGAGAAGCGCTTCACGCCCAGCCGCTGGCCGTGCGAGTCGCGCCCGTTTTTGGAACTACCTACACCTTTTTTGTGTGCCATTGCTGAATTCCTACTAGAAGCCGGCGATGCGGACTTCGGTGAACCACTGGCGGTGATTGCCCCGGCGGCGATACTTCTTCCGCTTGCGCTTCTTGAATATGCGCAGCTTCTCGCTGCGGCTGTGGCGGACGACTTCGGCCTGAATCGACTTGCCCGAAACCAGCGGCGAGCCAATGGTCGTGTTCTTGTCGTCGCTCCACATGAGCACCTGGTCAAAGGTGACGCGCTTGCCCACTTCCTCTTCGAGGAGGGGCACCCGGATGATGGCATTCGGCGTCGCCTTGAACTGCAGGCCGCCCACTTTCACGATCGCGTACATGGTAACTCCAGAAATGAGATAGCGGAGGTTGTGAAAAACAACCGTGTATTAATACCCCATCCCTTCCCCCTTTGTCAAGGAGGGGTTTGGGCAGCCCGGCCCGGAACCCGCCGGAGGCCGAAGATGCCCGGCAAACGCCGGTTTCGGGCTCCAAGTCCGCTTTACTGCATCTCTTTCGCTCGTGGTCCGTATATGCGATGATGGCGCCTCCGCGGTACCCCATGTCATCTCACTTATTGTTGGAGTCAAAGCAATGAACCGAAGGATCCGTTACGCGGCCCTGTCCGTGTTGTGCCTTTTCGTGTCGGCATCGGTTGCGCGCGCCCAGGTGGATGCGCGCCTCCTGCAGAACCCCGACGTCTCCAAAACCACCATCGTTTTCTCCTACGCCGGCGACCTGTGGGTTGTCCCCAAGACGGGTGGCACCGCTCTCAAATTGAGCTCGCCCGTCGGCCAGGAGTTGTTTCCACATTTCTCGCCGGACGGAACGCGTATCGCGTACACGGCGAATTACGACGGCAACAATGACGTCTACAACGTGGCGAGTGGTGGCGGTGTGCCGGTACGCGTGACGTATCACGGCATGACGGATCGAATCGTCGACTGGTATCCCGACGGCAAGTCGCTTCTGTATGCGTCGTCGATGAACAGCGGCAAACAGCGCTTCAATCAGTTCTATCGTGTGTCGCCCAACGGCGGCATGCCGGAAGTACTGCCGATCCCACTGGGCGAATTCGCGGCCATCTCCGCCGACAGCAAGATGATCGCGTACACGCCGCAGTCGCAGGCCTTCCGCACCTGGAAGCGCTATCGCGGCGGTTGGGCGGCCGACATCTGGATGTTCGACATGACAAAGAACACGGCGGAGAACATCACCGGCAACGACGCCGACGATGAGTTCCCCATGTGGGCGGGCAAGAAGCTCTACTTTCTCTCCGACCGCGATCAGAGCCAGCGCATGAACATCTGGGTCTACGACGTCGATTCGAAGCAGACCAAACAGGTCACCAACTTCACCGATTACGATATTCACTTCCCCGCCATCGGACCCGAGGACATCGTGTTCGAAGCGGGCGGCGAGCTCTACCTGTTGAGCCTGGCCACCGAGAAGTACGCGCCGGTGAAGGTGCAGGTGACGACCGATCTCGTGACGCTCATGCCGCGGACCACCAACGCATCGGGACTGGTGACGACGGTCGGACTCGCGCCGGACGGCAAGCGCGGCGTGTTCACGGCACGCGGCGACGTGTTCAGCGTTCCCGCGGAAAAAGGCAACGTCATCAATCTGACCAACACGTCGGGTGCGGCCGAACGCTACGCAGCGTGGTCACCGGACGGCAGGAGCATCGCCTACTGGAGCGACGCGTCGGGCGAGTACGAGCTCTGCGTGCGCGACGCTTCCGGTGGCAAGGAAAGAAAGCTCACATCATTTGGACCGGGCTATCGCTATCGCATCTACTGGTCGCCGGACTCGAAGAAGATCGCGTCCATCGATCAGGCCATGCAGATCTGGATCATTACGGTCGCGGACGGCAAGACCATGAAGGCCGACAAGGAGCTCTCCTATTATCAGGACGGCCTGGATGGATGGACGCCGTCGTGGTCGCCGGACAGTCGTTGGCTGGCGTACAGCCGCGACCAGCGCAATTACAACGGCGCAATCGTCCTCTTCGATACGAAGGAGGGCAAGTCGCACGCGGTGACGTCGGGCTACTACAATGACCGGAGCCCCACGTTCGATCCGGATGGAAAGTATCTCTACTTCTTCACCAACCGCACCTTCGAGCCGATCTATTCCGATGTGGATGGCACGTGGATCTACGCCAACACCACCGGCATTGCGGCCGCGTCACTGACCAACGATATTCCCGCGCTCACGGCGCCGGAGAATGATTCGACCAAGGTCGACACCGGCAAGGACGGTGACAAGGCGGACAAGAAAGACGAAAAGAAAAAGGACGACAAGAAAAAAGACGACAAAAACAAGAAAGATGAAGAGAAACCGAAGGAAACCATGATCACGCTCGACGGGTTCGAAAACCGTGTCG
>CAZULB010000189.1:0-3492 GCA_964621155.1 uncultured bacterium
GACCTCTACTCGCACATTCTGGATCTGCCGCTGTCATACTTCGACCGCGAACGCTCCGGGCACCTGATTTCACGCGTCACCAATGATGTGACGGCGCTGCGCGGTGCCGTGATCGGGGTGGCCTCCAGCGCCCTGCGCAACATCCTGATGACACTGGTGGCCGTGTTCATCCTGCTCAACGTGAGCTGGCGCCTCACGCTGCTCGTGGTGTGCATCATTCCGGTGAACGTGTTCCTCGTCGATCTGGTGGGACGCAAGCTCAAGCGGCGCAGTCATCGCGCGCAGGAGGGCATGGCGGACATGACCGCCAGTCTCGAGGAGACCATTGGCGGCGTGCGGCTGGTGAAGTCGTTCGGCACGCACGACCACGAGGAAGCGCGCTTCGGTCGGGCCAGCCAGCGCCACATGATGCATTACATCCGCATGAAGCTCTACGGCGCGCTTTCGGCTCCCACCTCGGAACTGCTCGGTACGTTCTCTTTTGCCGTGGTGTTGTGGTACGGCGGTCACCGTGTCTTGAACGGCGGCCTTCCCGCCGAGAACCTGGTCATGTTCGTGGCTGCGATGCTGTTCGTCATCACGCCGCTCAAGAATCTGAGCAAGCTCACCGTGCTCATGCAACAGGCGGCGGGCGCCGGCCAGCGCGTGTTCGCACTCATCGATGCGCCCAAAGAACCGCTGGGCGAGGGGACGCGCGCGGCAACGTTCGCGCGCGAGATCCGGTATGACAATGTCGACTTCGAGTACATTGCCGGCGAACCCATCCTGAAGAACGTTTCTTTCAGTGTGACGCGCGGCGACGTGGTGGCGATCGTGGGTTCGAGCGGAGCGGGGAAGACCACGCTGGTCGACCTTCTGCCGCGCTTCTACCCGTGCACCGGCGGCGGCATTCTGTTTGACGGTGTCGACACGCGCGAGTTCACGCTGGAATCGTTGCGCTCGCTCATGGGCATCGTCACGCAGGAGACGATTCTCTTCAACGACAGTGTCTACAACAACATCAGTTACGGTTCTCCGCGCGCGGACAAGGATGCGGTGGAGCGCGCCGCGCGCGCGGCCAATGCCCACGATTTCATCCTCGAGCTGCCCAACGGTTATGACACCGTGGTGGGCGAGCGCGGCGCGCAGCTCTCGGGCGGGCAGCGCCAGCGCATCGCCATCGCGCGCGCCATTCTGCGCGACCCACAGATTCTCATTTTTGACGAGGCGACCAGCGCGCTCGACAGTGAAAGTGAGGCGCTCGTGCAGGAAGCGATGGACCGCCTGCTCGAAGGACGCACCACGTTTGTGATTGCACACCGGCTTTCCACCATCCGCCACGCGGACAAGATTCTCGTCCTCGAGCGCGGCCGCCTCACCGAGCACGGGACCCACTCCGAGCTCATGACGCGCGAGGGCGTCTACCGGCGCCTCTATCAGCTCCAGTTCGGAAATGCAGGCGCGTGATTCCAGCGCCGGTGTGCGCGTGGCCGCGATCGCGCCCAACTGGCTCGGCGACGCGGTGATGTGTCTGCCCTCGCTTTCACTCCTGGCGCGCGCTCACGGCGCGGCGCTCTCCGTGCTCTCGAATCCATACGTGGCGCGCGTGTTTCTGCACCAGAGCGGCGTGGATGACTTGCATGTCGACCCCGCCGGGGGCCGCTCGCGCCGAATCGCCGCGCGTGCGCGCGCACTCCGGGTCATAGGGCCGCGGGTTGCGGTGATGTTCCCGCCGTCGTTTTCGAGTGCGCTGCCCGCGCTCCTGGCGGGCGTGCCCCGGCGCACCGGATTCAGTGCCGACGGCAGGAGCGCGCTTCTGACGCGCGCGCTGCCGACCCCTTCGCGCGCCGTGCACCTGGTGGACTCATACCTGGATCTCGGACGGGCAAGCCTGCAGGCAGCGGAGCTCGAGCCGGAAAACGCGGTGCGCGCGCGCCTGGTGGTCACCGACAACGAGCGCGCGGCCGTGAAGCGCCGGCTCGCCGGCGTTACCGGCGCCGGATATATGGTGGTGGTGCCGGGCGCGGCATTCGGACCTGCCAAGACGTGGCCGGAAGAGCGGTACCGCGCGCTGTGCCGGACCCTCGTTCGTGACACGCCGGTGATTCTGACCGGCAGCAGCGGGGACCGCGCGACGTGCCAGCGCATCGCGCGCGACGTTCCCGGCGTGCTTTCCCTGGCCGGGGAGACGTCGCTGGGGGAGATGTTTGCGCTCGTGGAAGGAGCGCACGCGCTGGTGGCCAACGACAGTGGAGCGCCGCACGTCGCGGCCGCACTGGATGTGCCGTGCGTGGTGTTGTTCGGCTCGACCGCGCCGGCATGGACGGCTCCGCGCGGGGGAGACGTGCGCATCCTCCAGCACAAGGTGCACTGCAATCCCTGTTTCCGGCGCACGTGCCCGACCGAGCTGGAATGCTTCAACGGGATCGCCGTGGAGGATGTGGTGGAGGCGGTTCGTGGCATCCCTGGCGGGCAAAAGAAAGCCGATGCTCCCGGGAAGCCTCTCGGATAGAATCGGGCGCGCCCCGGAGCGCGACACGGATATGAATCCACAACGCTATCTCGATCTTCTGGAGCAGTTTCGCACGCGCCGTATCGGCGTGATCGGCGACTTCCTGCTCGACCAGTACATCATCGGCACCAGCGCGCGTGTGTCGCGCGAAGCGCCGATCGTCGTGGTCGATTATCAGGACACGGTCTATCACCCGGGCGGAGCCGCCAACGCGGCGCAGAACGTCACGGCCCTGGGTGCCGCGGCACGCGCCGTCGGCGTGGTCGGCGACGACCGCGAGGCGGACGCGCTCGTCGGTCTCCTGGAGGCCCGTGGTGTCGACGTGTCGCATCTGATGCGCGATGGCGCCGCCGCCACATCCACCAAGCTTCGCATTCTGGCCGGCGAGATGAATGCGCAGAAGCAGCAGGTGGCCCGCGTGGACAGATCGCACCGGCTCGCGCCCGCTTCCGCGCTCACGGGCCGGTTGCGCGCGGCCATCGATGAGACCGTGTCATCGTCGGACGCGGTGCTCATGGCGGACTACGGACTGGGTGTGCTGGGCTCCGACATTGCCGCCCATGTGCTGGCGCGCTGCGCCGCGCATCGCGTGCCGGGCGTGGTGGACAGCCGCCACCGTCTGCGTGAATTCCGGGGTGCCACGGTCGCCACTCCCAATGAAGTTGAAGCCATGGAAGCGCTGGGGTTGCGGCACGAAGCCGAGCTCACCGATGCGCGCTCACTTGCCGAACGCGTGCGTGACACCGGCATTCGCAACCTCATCGTGACACGCGGCAGCAAGGGCATGGTGGTGTGCGGCGCTGACGCGCCGTACACGTCGATCGGTATCGCGGGCAGCAACGAAGCCACCGATGTCACCGGCGCCGGCGACACCGTCTCGGCGGTGGTTGCACTGTCGCTCGCCTGTGGCGCGACGTTGGAAGAAGCCGCGCGCATGGCGACCTTCGCCGCGTCGGTGGTGGTGATGAAACGCGGTACCGCCACGGCATCGCCGGAAGAGG
>CAZULB010000190.1:0-3475 GCA_964621155.1 uncultured bacterium
GCTCTTGTCCGACGTTGACGCAGCCACGCAGGCGCACGGTCTCGCGACACCGTTGGGCGTGAATTCGACCACGGGTGTGGCAGGTCTCACACTCGGCGGCGGGTTCGGTTGGTTGAGTCGCAAGCATGGCATGACAGTCGACAACCTGGTCGCCGCCGAATTGGTGACCGCGCAGGGAGAGGTTGTGCGGGTGAGCCGCGACGAGCACCCGGATCTGTTCTGGGCGTTGCGCGGGGGCAGCGGAAACTTCGGCGTGGTGACCCGCTTCGAGTTCCAGCTGCATGAAGTTGGTCCCAATGTGCTCAGCGGCCTGATTGTGTACTCCATGTCGGAAGCGAAGTCCGTGCTGAAGCAGTATCGCGCCATCGTGGAGAAGGCGCCCGAGGATCTGACCGTGTGGGCGCTCATGCGCAACGCGCCACCGCTTCCGTTCTTGCCGGAGAATGTGCATGGCACGGGCGTGGTCGTGCTGGCATTCATGTATGCCGGCGATCCCGCGCGTGGTGAAGCTCTGGTGGATCCGTTGCGCAAGCTCGGGACGCCGGTGGGCGAACACTCGGGCGTTCAGCCGTACACCGCCTGGCAGCAGGCCTTCGACCCGCTCCTGACGCCGGGTGCGCGCAACTACTGGAAGTCGCACAATTTTGTGCAGCTCGACGACGCCCTGTTGGACATCTTGATTGAATCCGCCGCCACCGTCCCGTCGCCGCACTGCGAGATCTTCCTCGCATCCCTCGGGGGTGCGACGTCGCGCCCCAGCACGGATGCGACCGCGTACTCGCATCGTGACACGAGGTTCGTCACCAATGTTCACGCGCGGTGGGAAACCGCCGCCGAGGACGAGCGCTGCATCGCATGGGCGCGCGACTTCCACCGTGCGGCCGCCCCGCTTGCGACGGGCGGTGTATACGTGAACTTTCAGACCAACGATGAGAAAGAACGTGTGCGGGAGGCGTACGGGTCTAACTACGACCGCCTGGCGCGGGTCAAACGCACGTACGACCCCGCGAATCTGTTCCGGGTGAACCAGAACATCCTCCCGGAGTGATGCCGGCGCAAGCCCTTACGCGTGCCAACGAATTCGGGAATCCGGCACCTCCTGCGGCGTATCAATGCTCAAGGGAGGTGCCGGAAATGAAAAAGGCAGGCACAGGTCTGGTAATGGCAGCGGCGGTGATGGTTACGATGGCATGGGCGGGTGCAGCCCATGCCCAGGCGGAGCCCGATAAGCGGCCCGGGCCGGCGGCTCAGTCGGGGCCCAAAAGCCCGCCGCAGTCACCGCCGGCGGCAGCAGGTCCGGCGGGCGCGCCTGTTACCGTGGATCAAATTGAGCTGAAGGCCGATGTTGATTCGACGATGGCGCACATGGATGGGCTGATGGAGCAATCGCTCGCCCTGTCGAAATCGTTTTCGCAGCTGGCCGCACTGCACCATGGGGCGGACCGGAGCGAAATTCTCATGATGCAGCGCGTCAGTGAGGCGATGGGTTCGATGGCGGCGGAGCTCAAGTCGACTCTGGCGCAGTACAAGAAGATGCTCGACGATGAAACTGCCACGGAAACGGGCGTCATGAAGGCGGAAGTGGATGGGTTGAACGCCGCGATGCAGGTGATTGCCAGCGAAGTGACGGAGGCAATGCGGACGCTGCACAGGCTGGAGGCGCAGCTGGGCCAGGGCTGATTGGCGCCAACCCGGGTCATTCCCGCGACAGCCACGTGCGCGTTCTCACACCTTGACGCCGCCGCGCAGCGGTTCCTACACTCGGTCAGGACCGGGGGGATCCGCTGCGTTGCCTCACATCGGACTGGTCCGCAATCAAACCACATACTCCCGCCACGCGACCCGCGTGACGACGGTCCAGGGAGGTATTCCCATGTCCGATCATCCCGATACCGGACTGGTGACGTCCTACATGACGCTGCGCAAGTTCATCGGCATTCTGGGGCTCGCGCTCCCGCTGGCGCTGCTCGTGGGCGGGCAGGTCATCTTTCATGCTGGATTGAGGCCGTCGCTCAGCGACTACTACCACACGGGAATGCGCGACGTGTTCGTCGGGACACTGTGCGCCATCGGAGTGTTTCTGGTGTCGTACCGCGGCAACGAAAAGAAAGACGATATCGCGGGCAACGTGGCCTGCCTGTTCGCGGTGGGTCTGTCGCTCTTTCCGTGCGCTCCCGAAACGCCGACGCCGGGCGAAAAGACGATCGGTCATCTGCACTTCGCTTTCGCGGCGGCTTTCTTCCTGACGCTGGTCTATTTCTCGCTCTTTCTATTCACACTCACCGACAAGCGGGTGCAGCCAACGAGGCGCAAGCTGATGCGCAATCGTGTCTACCGCGTGTGCGGGTGGCTGATGCTTGCCTGCGTGGCCGGCATCGCCGTGTTCAAGTTGGCGGCGAGCGACGAGTGGGTGCGTGATCACCGCGTGGTGTTCTGGTTCGAAACGGCGGCGATCACGGCGTTCGGGGTGTCGTGGTTGGTCAAGGGCGAGGCCGTTCTGGCGGACGAGCGGCCGTCCGATCCCGCTAAGCGGATGGCCCCCGGGGCTTCGGGAAACTGACGCGCCGGTCTGCCCGTGTCGAATTTGCCTTTGGATCCACGCGGGGGCGTGGCCCGAAAATGCGTGGAGGATGTAGACGCATCGTGTGTACTCTGCTTTAATTACTTGCCGGGCCGCAGCCCTGTATATGGAGACACGATGAAGAGACATTCGACAGTTGCAGCACGATTAATGGTCGTCGTCATGCTTGTCGCGGTCGCGTCCTGTGGCGGCGACAATTCCACCGGCGTGGCTCCGACCGGAACCATTTCCGGCACCATAACGTTTCGTGGTACGTGGCCGGCGACCGGCGAACTCTATGTCACGGTGTTTGCGAAATACCCGCCGACAGGGGCTCCCGACGCGTTCTCTAATCCGATCCCCGAAAATCAGCTGGGTCCCGGACGGACGTTCAACTACAGGCTGGAAGGTATTGAGGCAGGTACTTACAACGCGGTGCTGGTGGGGTGGCGCGAAGGTGTCGGAAGCGATTTCTGTACAGGCGCGTACTGGCCGCTTCCGGACAGCCTCGGCGTCGACGCCTCGTGCAACGTTCAGGCACCGGGCCCTTCCTCGGTAACGGTGACCAAGAACAAGACCGCATCCAATGTGAACATGGTTTCCGATCTGACGCTGATTCCCTGACCCGCGCGACGCAGATGCGGCGAGGAAGAACGGCCGCTCTCGGGTGAGAGCGGCCGTTTCTCTATCTGCCCATGGCGATTGCTCCTGCAGCCACCTCACGCAACCACCGGGACACTACGGGCTCGGCAAAGTGTCCGGAGTTGGCGTCCTCATGGGGTTTCTTGCGGCGGCGGAAGCATGTTAGAATAGAAGACGGCGCCCGGAGTCGTCTCCCGGCTGGGCCGGCCGATTTTCTAACCATCCATCCCCAAGAGGATTTGCTTCATGCCGAGGCTGATACCGGCACGCTAT
>CAZULB010000191.1:0-3387 GCA_964621155.1 uncultured bacterium
CCGCCCTGCGGCGGCACGCTGACGGCACACGCAAGTGCGACCACCAGCATGACGCCAGCCGTGATCAGCGCGCGATTGCGTCCGCGCGCGAGCCACATTGCAAGCTTTGAACTCATGCGCGCGGGTGCGCCTTTCGATACACCTTCTTCAGGTGCTCCACGGAAACGTGCGTATAGATTTGCGTGGTGGAAAGGCTGGAATGACCGAGTAGTTCCTGCACGGTGCGCAGGTCGGCGCCGTGGTCGAGCATGTGCGTTGCGAATGCGTGACGAAGCGCGTGGGGCGACGCCTTGCTCACGCTCGCCACGCGGGTCAAATAGCGTTCCACGATGCGCTGCACCGTGCGCGCGCTGATACGGGCGCGGCCCGCGAAAGCGGGCTCATTCTGGTGCGGAGCGGGGTCAGCGCCCCCGAAGCGTTCCCGCCAGTACGCGAGCACCGCCTCTCGCGCCCGCCCTCCGAAGGGAACCACCCGCCTCTTATTCCCTTTCCCGCGCACGATCACCTGGCCATCCGCCGCCAGGAAATCGCCAACGTTGAGCGCCACCATCTCGCGCAGACGCACCCCCGCGCCATAAAGGAATTCGAGCACCGCCCGGTCGCGCAGCCCGCCCAGTGTAGTGGTATCCGGAAGACCCATCATTTCTTCCAGACGCTCCTCACCCACGATGGTGGGGACCGAGCGCCGGTTGACGCGCTGTGCCAGCTGTCGCGTCGGATCCGTCTTGACCAGCTTGCGGGTGCGCAGGAACGCAAAGAACGCGCGCAGGGCCGCCACGCGACGCATCATCGATCGGCTGGAAAGTCCGCGGCTCACTTCACCCGCGAGAAATGCGCGCAGCTCGAGCGGAGTAATGGATGCAACTCTGGGAGAATCGTCGCCGTCGGGATCGAGGTGGCGCGCAAACAGCGCAAGATCGCTCGCATACGCCTCGACCGTGCGCGCGGACAGGCCGCGCTCGTGCGCGATGTGTTCGCGGAACCGTTCGATGGCGTCGTCGAGCTGCACGTCAATCCCTCCGGGCGGAACACCGACTATAAGCCAGGGGGCCGGAACGCTCCGAAGGAAAATATCCGCGGCACGGAGCAACCGCAAAAGGCGCAGCGCTCGCGCCTCACACGAAAAGCCAGTCGTGCTGACGCCTGAACTCCTGCATGGCGGCGATGGCCGTCGCGCCGGTGACAGCGTGGCGCTCGCGCTTGGAGCGCACGTTCGGCGCCGGCAAAATGCCGAAATTGGCGTTCATCGGCTGAAAGTTCTGGTTGGGCGTGTGCACATAACCCATCAACGCCCCGAGCATGGTATTGGCAGGCAGCTCGGGCATGGGCCGGCCGCGCAGCTGTGCCGTAATGGAGAGTGCCACGACGATAGCACTCGCGATCGACTCCACGTACCCTTCGACGCCGCAAATCTGCCCCGCGTAGTACTGCCCTTCGCGGCGGCGGTCGGCCAGGTACGGCCGGCACAGCGTCGGAATGTGCAGAAAAATGTTGCGATGGATGGTACCGAAGCGCAGCACCGAGACGTCCGAGAATCCAGGCAAGAGGTGCAGGAATTCCTTCTGGCACGCCCATGTCATGCGGGTCTGGAATCCCACCAGACCCATCAGGCTTCCCTCCCGGCTCTCCTTGCGCAACTGGATGGCCGCGTACGGCTCGCGGCCGGTGCGCGGGTCGGGCAGGCCTTTCGGCTTCATGGGACCGAAGCGCAGCGTATCGTCACCGCGGCGCACGAGCACTTCGATGGGAAGGCAGGCCTCGAAGTATTTCTCTTCCTCGAAATCGTGGGCGCCCACGTACTCCGCGTTCTTCACGAAGTCGATGAGTTTGCGATACTGCTCGCGATCGAACGGAATATTGAGATAGTCCGCGTCGCCCTTGTTATAGCGGCTCATCCAGTAGCCGGCATCGGGATCGATGGTGTCGCCGTCCACACTGGGAGCGATGGCGTCATAGAAGTACAGGTGATCGCGCGAGCAGTGCTCCTGCAGAGCGAACGAGAGAGCTTCACCGGTGAGCGGACCGGTGGCAAACACAACCGGCGCGGGAACATCGAGCGTATCGACGCGACGCCTCTCCACCGTGATACGCGGATGGCGCGCGATTGCATCCGTTACGCCCCCCGCAAACAACTCACGATCGATTCCCAGCGCATGCCCGGCCGGAACTGCTGCCTCTCGGGCTACGCCGAGCAGCTTGCAGCCCAGAATATCCATCTCGGCCTTGAGCACACCCGACGCCGTGTCGAGCAGAGTGGATTTGAACGAATTGGAGCAAACGATCTCGGCGAGCTTCTCGGTCTTGTGCGCGCCGGTCGGCGTCTGCGGGCGCATCTCGAACAGACGCACGTCAAAGCCGCGATCGGCGAGCTGCCACGCCGCTTCCGAACCGGCCAGCCCGCCGCCAACAATGGAGATTTGGCTCATGGATTGACGCGCACGGGTGCGCCTCGGTGATGAGGACGAAGACGACGGGCTATTCGCCCGTCGTCTCTTCCTTGCACTTCGGGCACTTCAGGTAGTCGCCCTTGGTTTTCGACGATTTGTGCACCAGATACGGGTTGCCGCACGACGGGCATTCGAGGGGCGTGGGCTTGTCCCAACTGGCCCAGTCGCAACCGGTCTGGGGCTGGCCTTCCACGGGGGTCTTGTAGTTACTGCACCCGTAGAACACCTTCATGCGCTTGGTGACCTTCTCGACGATCTTGCCGGTGCCGCACTTCGGGCACGCCATTCCGATCGGGAACGCCTCCGTGTACTTGCACTCCGGATAGTTGGCACACGCCGCAAAGCGGCCGTAGCGCCCGCTCTTCGCGATCAGTTGCGATCCGCAGCGCGGGCACTTGCCCTCGAGCTGCACGCTCGGTGACTGCTCGGTGAGCGGTCGCGAGAACTTGCATTCCGGATACGCGGGACACGCGAGGAACTGCCCGTTGCGGCCCCATTTCTTGACCAGGTTGCGACCGCACTTGTCGCACTTGACGTCGGTCTCTTCCTGCAGATCGTTCTTGAGTCCCGCCTTCTTCTCGTCGATGTGGTCGAGCGACTCCTTGAACGGACCGTAGAACTCCTTGACCACCTTCTGCCACGCGAAGTCGCCCTCTTCGACCTTGTCGAGCTCCTGCTCCATCTGGGCGGTGAACGACGTGTCGAACACCTCCGGGAAGAAGCGCTCCAGCGTCTTCCACACCTGGCGGCCGAGTGTGGTGGGACGCAGGCGCCCCTCTTCCTTGTCGACGTACTCGCGCTCCTGGATGATGGAGACGATGTTGGCGTACGTGCTCGGGCGTCCGATGCCTTTGTCCTCGAGGTCCTTGATCAGCGTCGCTTCCGTATAGCGCGGCGGCGGCTCGGTGAAGTGCTGCGAGGCCGCGGCGTTCACCACGCG
>CAZULB010000192.1:0-3353 GCA_964621155.1 uncultured bacterium
CGTTTGGCTACGGACCAAAAGGTTAGGGGTTCAAGTCCTCTCGGGCGCGCCATCCGTCTGGAAAAGAAAACGGGATGCACATCACTGTGCATCCCGTTTCTTGTTTCAGGCCGCGCCGGGCGCGGAAGCACGCCACTCACGACGATGGCGTGGGTACCCTTTGAGACCGGCGACTGATTCTCGACCGGCCCCGCGCCAGCGCGGCCATATGATTGTATATCAATCTACTAGGGCGAATCCATCATCCTTTGGCTCAAGCAGGGCGTCGCCACCCGCTCGGGCTAGAAGCTGAATGATGCCTGTACGGCCGGGATCATGTCCCACTCGGTGTTGTCAACGCGCGTGAACTGCGTGACGCCTTTGATCATCAGTTCGCGGCTCACGTGATAGTTGATCCCCGTCTCCCAGCGGTCGACCGGCGCATCCCATGTGACATCGACGCCGGCGCTGTTCGTCACGTTGTTGAAGCGCATGGCGTCGTAACGAACCGCTGCGTCCCAGCCCGGGATGAACGAGTAGACGCCCTGCACGTAGTATGCCTGATTGTCGAGACCGTTCTCGCGCACCGGCGTATCCCAATGATTCCACCAGTATTCGCCCATGAATGAGAACAACCACACGTCCCACGTGCCGCTGACGCCGATCAGATTCTGGTAATAATCGTTCACGGTCTTGCCGGCTGGTAAGTATGGCTTCACCACGCGGTCAAAATATGCGCCACGCGTTGCCGACAGCCAGGCCTTGAGGCCCGGCGTGAACGCGTAGCCGATCTTGCCGTGAACGGCGAGATTCTCGTTCGTGTCCGCCCCCTGCACGGAGGCCGACGCGCTGCCGAGGGTCACGCCGGCGGCGAATTCCACGCGCCCCAGCGTGCCCAGCGAATACACACCGTAGTTCCAGCAGTTGTCATAGAGGATCGGGCTCGATGAGTAATACTTGCCGCGCACCGCGCCCAGTGAATCCTTGTACGCGACGCCGTACTGGCCCTGCCCGCGCATGGAAAGCACCTGGTCGAGGCTGGTCGGCACGCTGAAGGCGGTCATCGACGTCTTCCAGTATTCGGACATGGGAATGCCGATCAGCGGATTCTTGTTCGAGTAGGTGTGGCTGGCCCAGATGCCGTCGTGCACGGGAATGAGCCCGGCCTCGAGGAACAGATTGCGGTCCTCGAAAAGACGCTGCATCACGTAGCCACCGTAGAAGCGGTACACGCTGTAGCTCTCGGGCGACACCAGGAACTGCAGGTAGACCGAGGTGGCGCCGCGGTTGCCCTCCACGAACAGGCGCGCGCGCACGCCGTCGAAATTGGTGTCGTTGGTGTTGAGCGTGTTGTAGTTGCGATACGACTGATCGTCACCGGCCACGATGTCGATCAACCCGCGCACCTGTACCGATCCCTCCGCAAATGCGTTCACCGCGATGGCAAGCGCGGCCAGCGTGGCAATGGCGGCCAGCGCAATGCGGCGGCCCGCGGTGGAGGGAAGAAACGGCTCAACCCGTAAAGCGTGTCTCATACCATGACTCCTTGTTTCTCCGGCGTCGCGGCCGGCGCGTTCGCGCCCGCTGCGGCCCTGGGCAGCACGATGGTGAACGTGCTGCCGCGGCCGAGCGCGCTGGTCACCAGAATACGGCCGCCGTGCTTCTCCACGATTACCTTGCACAGCGCCAGTCCCATGCCGAATCCCTTCGATCCGTACTGATGCGTTCCCGAGGAGTGGTGCATGACGTCGCCCACCTCGTAGATCTTCTCGAAGATCCATTTCAGTTCGTTCTGCGGAATGCCGATGCCGGTGTCTTCCACCGCCACATGAATCTCGTTATCCACAGTGCGCGTGCGCACGCGGATGGAACCGCCGTCGGCGGTGAAGCGAATGGCGTTGTCGATGATGGCGAGCACCGCGTCGTTCAGGCGAACGGGATCCGCCATCACCCACAGGGGTTCGGTGCCGAGCTCGACGGTCATGCGCAGGTGGCGTTTCTCGGCCATGTCCTTGCGGCCCAGGGCGGCGTCGCGCACCAGGTCGCGGGCGTCGCGGCGCTCGATGTCGAGATTCTGCAACCCCTGCTCGTAGTAGGTGAGGTCGAGCATCGACTGCACGAGACGGTTCAATCCCGTGAGCTGCTCGGTGATGAGTGTAGTGGTTTCCTTCACGTTTTCAGGCACGGTGCCGAGGGCACCACTCGCAATCATTTCGTTGAAACCGGTAATGATGGTGAGCGGTGTGCGCAGTTCGTGGCCGGCCAGCGCAATGAAATTGCTCTTGGCCTGGTCGAGGCTCTTCAGGTGTTGCACGTAGGTGGCCAGCGACTCGCGCATGTGCGCAAAGTTGCGGCCCAGCAGCGCCACTTCGTCGGCGCCACGCTGGTCGATGGGGAAGTCGTACTGCCCTTTGGTGAGCGCCACCGATGCCTGCACGATGCGCGACAAGGGCTTCGAGATGGAGCTGGCGGCGAACCAACCCACCAGGAGCGTGACGATGACGGCGGCGACACCGCCGGCCACCAGCCGCTTCTCGAGAACCAGAATGGGCGTCATCTCGGTCAGGAGCTCGCGGCCCACGAACGCGTCGAAGCCGTCGTCGGGGGCGACGCCACCCACCCCGACATGGATGGTCAGGTACTCGCGGTTCTCGTGTTCGCGACTGAATGCCTCCGAGAGCGTGACGGAGCCTTTCGCGATGCTGGAAGCAACTCGTGCCGTCGGGCGCCACGCTTCCATCTCTCCCGTCGTGCTGGGATACGTCGAGGCAAGCGGAATCCCCGCGCGCGCCAGGCAGACATCCGCGCCCGTGAGGCGTTTCACTTCGCTCACGAATTCGTCATCGAGGAAGCCACCGATGCGAACCACCGCTTCCAGGTTGTGCAGCACGTACACGGGCGCCACCGCAGCGGCAACGAGCTGGTCGTCCATCTGATAGAAGTCCGCGACCGCCGAGCCCTTCATGGCCATCTCGATGCCGGAGTGGCCGGTTCTCTCCAGCGAGTTGGTTCGCGCCGGAGAGTTCATCCAGCTGTCATCACCCGAGCGCGTAACGCAGGTGATGAGCTTGCCGTTGGCGTCGAAGATCTCGATGAAATCGGCGTCGGTGATGCGCAGGAAGTCGGAGGCGACGCCGCCGACGGTCGGGATGAACTCGGCGCCGCGTTCCTCTCGTGGAATCGAGAAGGGAGCGAAAAAGCGCGGGTCGCGCACGGTCACCTGCGCCATGCTCACCAGTTCGTTGCGGCGCGAGGTCAACATCTGCACGAACACCGATCCCGATTCGGCCAGGCTCTGCTGAACGCGCTCCCGGACCGCGTGATTGGCGGCGTGGATGGCGGAGAACAGGATCGTCACCAGGATGGCGATCAGC
>CAZULB010000193.1:0-3323 GCA_964621155.1 uncultured bacterium
AACGATCCTCAGGACGGCACCTCTCCGTTCGTCCATATCGCCACCAGCGGCCTCGCGTCGCTCAGCTTGGACGCGCGCGAGAAGCTCACCTTTGCACCTGCTGCGGAAGGATCGATTACGCTGCGCGACCTCGTGCCCATGCCCGATCGCCCGCATACCTTTATAGAGCTCAGCAAGGCCACCAATGAGCTGCGCCAGCGCCGGGTTCGCTTCGGCTCGGAGGCCGGCCGTGTCGGACTCGATCTCTCCTACGACGAAGTGCTCGACGACGGCTACGACTTCGACGCCAACGATTTGTCCATTGTCCCCCCCGAGGGCGCGGCGAATACGCGTAATGCCGCGGGCGTGCTGCGCGGCGATCTGACCGAGCGCACGAGCTACGAAGCCGGCATTCGCCGCTTCCGCAGCGCGACCAGCGGAGATCTGGAATCGGCCACGAACGAGGGCAGCCGCAGCGGGCACCTGGCGTGGGCGGGTGTGGGCATGGGCAGCACGCGCGCGGTCATTTACGGCCGCGGCTACAACACCACGCGCCCCGACTCCAATACCACCAACGAAAGCGTGGGCGGAACCGTGTCGTGGAATCTGCAACGCGGCGGACCGACACTCCACATGTTCGCGCAGGGCGAACGCACCAATGCGACGCAGGTTGTCGGCACGGCTCAGGCGCGGAGCCAGGTGATGCAGGGCAATGTCGGCGCCAGCACCGAGCTCACGCGCGGGGGGTTTGCTTTCTTCGGGCACGGTGTGGTGGGTGGTGATACACGCGCGGCGGCGTGGGGAGCCGGCATCGGCGTCCGTCATGATATCCCGCTCGGGGATGTGATGTTGTTCGGCCAGCGCACGTTTCGGCTGCCGACGATAGGTGAACGCTACCTTCCCGAGCACGTGCGCGACGGCTTTCTGATTGCGGGAAGGCAGACTCTGGATCCGGAAACGGCGCTGGAGGGAAGTGCGGACTGGAACGTGCGCCGCGGCGGCTTCATGAACCGTGTGCGCGCGGCGTGGATGCGCTCGCAGGATTACATCAGCTTTTCTCCGGTGAGCGGCGATCCTTTCTCGCGGCGCGCCGCCAACTCCAGCGATGAGCCGAGCATGACCTTTTGGGAGGAGCGCGCCGGGCTCACCACGCGCGTAGGAGCGCTGGAAGTGCTGGCGGATGCCGGCGGCCGTTACACCCGCGGGGACCGCCGTGGACTGTTCCTCTCGGTCCCGCGCATGCAGGCCAGTGCATCCCTGCAGTTCGGGATGCAGTTCTTCGAGAAGTCGAGTGCGCTCTATCTGGGTGGCGAGTATGAGTATTCCGACGAGCGTCGCGACTACAATGGTGTCCTGCTTCCGGGCTACAACGCGGTCAACGTGTCCCTGGTCGGAAGACTTGTGGATGTGCGCGTGTACGTGAAGATGCTCAACGTGCTCGACGAGCAATACCAGACCGTGTCCGGATATCTCATGACGCCGCAAACCCTGGAATATGGAATCGAGTGGACCTTGTTCGATTGATCGCCGGTGGAGGAGGGTGGGGTGCGCAGGGTGGTGGGGGCGGTGGTGGTGATCGGCATGATCTGTCTGGGCACGTTGCGCGGTGAGTGGATGATTCGCGTCCGTCCGCTTGCCCCGGATTCTCTCACGCTCACGCTTTCCGATCCGTCCCCGACACCCGCGACCGGACCGGCGCCGGCAGCGCGCCACCACACAGCACCCCCGCCCGCTTTTGCATCCGATCCCCTCGCGTTTCTTTCCCGTGCCCCCGCCGACTCCCTCGACCTGCTGCCCGGCATCGGCCCGGTGCTCGCGGCGCGCATCCTGCAAGCCCGCGTTGCCCGCGGCGCATTCGCGTCGTGGGACGACGTGATGGCGGTGAAGGGCATCGGCCCGCGCCTGGTGGCGCGCTGGCGCGCGCTTGCCGCGCGGCAATAACTGCACACGCTGCGCCGCCCCCGACGGCGTGCAAATTGCAAAGCGCCCGTTGCGCTAACGCTTCAGCGCTGCGGTGCGGCGTGCCGGATCACACCTGCATGTTCCGCCTTGTGCCTGCAGCACGCGCGCTTTGTGCGCGCGTGTACCGAGTTGCGCATTGCAATTCCGTGGCATGTTACTTGCGGATCAACCGCGCGCTGATCAGTTTTTCGCCAGCTTCATTTCGTTAACCATTCCGTCGTACGGCCCTGGAGGGCAGCGCCTTTGAGAGACCGAATTGCCCAGAAGCTCCTCGAGTCTTCGCTCATCAGTCAGGACCAGCTTGCCCGCGCTCTGGAGTCCCAGCAGTCGCAGGGCGGCACGCTCAGCTACAACCTGGTCAAGACCGGCGCCATTTCCGAGATGGCATTCGCCGAGTTCATGGGCCAGGTGTACAACGTCCCCGCCGTCGACCTCGATGCGGTGCCCATCGAACCAAGCGCGGTCGACCTGATTCCGTCCGACGTCGCCACCAAGTTCCAGGTCGTTCCGCTCAAACGCGAGGGACGCACGCTCACGGTGGCCATGGCGAACCCGGACAATATCTTTGCCATCGATGACATCAAGTTCATCACCGGTTTCGACGTGCGCCCGGTGGTGGCGACCGAGACCGCGATCAAGCGCTGCATCGACCGCCTGTACGATTCCGCCGACTCGCTCGCCACGATCATGGGTGAGATCGAGGAGGATTTCGAAATCGTCGAAGAAGCCGCTGACGACAACGAAGTGGCGGCGGCGGCCGCGGCGGCCGACGCTCCCGTGGTCAAGCTTGTGAACAGCCTGCTTTCCGACGCCGTCGGGCGCGGTGCCTCGGACATTCACATCGAACCCTATGAGAAGCAACTGCGCGTGCGCTTCCGCATCGACGGCATGTTGCACGAGATGATGTCGCCACCTTTCAAGATGAAGAACGCCATCACCTCGCGTCTGAAGATCATGGCAGAGCTCGATATCGCCGAGAAGCGCGTCCCGCAGGACGGCCGCATCAAGGTGCGCATGCACGGCAAGCCCATCGATCTGCGCGTGAGCACTCTGCCCACCATCTTCGGCGAGAAGGTCGTGATGCGTATTCTCGACTCCAGCAACCTGCAGATCGATCTGCAGAAGCTGGGCTTCCATCCCACCGCGCTCGCGCGTTTCCTGAACGCGATCGAGAGCCCGTACGGGATGGTGCTGGTCACCGGTCCCACCGGTTCCGGCAAGTCGACCACGCTCTACAGCGCGCTGTCGAAGATCAACAAGACGCATTCGAACATCATGACCGCCGAGGATCCGGTCGAGTACAACCTCACCGGCATCAATCAGGTGAACGTGCACGACGATATCGGACTCACATTCTCGGCGGCGCTCAAGGCCTTCCTGCG
>CAZULB010000194.1:0-3323 GCA_964621155.1 uncultured bacterium
AGGGTGGAGGGCTTTGCGGCCTCTTCCTTCATGGCCTCATCAGCCACTGCCAACGCGACAACACCCATGACAACCAACATCGCAACTACGAGAATCCGTTTCATTTTTCTGCCTCCTTGGGCTTTTTAAGAACTACGACCTACAAGACGAAAAATCAGAAATCACCAGGAGCGCAGCGTCACGCCACCGTCAATCACGATGGCCTGTCCGAGAATGGACGCGGCTGCGTCGGAGCAGAGGAACAAAATCGTTTCTGCCACCTCTTCGGGCTCGATCCAGCGCTGCATGGGGATGCGCCGCTTGAGCCATGTCTCGTCCACACCCCTGGTCATGTCGGTGCGGACGAATCCGGGACACACTGCATTGATGCGAATATTCTTGTCGGCGTAATCGAGCGACGCGGTGCGCGTCATGCCGATCACAGCGTGCTTGCTGGTGGCGTACGCGCCGAAGTTGGCACCGGGCTGAAATCCCCAGATGCTGCTCACGTTCACAATCGCTCCGCCGTTCTTCTGCATCATCTGCAACTCTTCGCGCATGCACAACCAGGTGCCCTTGGCGTTGATGTCCATCACCTGATCGAAAACGCTCTCTTCGAGCTGTCCCATCGGCGTGGGCTCCTGTTGCACGCCGGCGTTATTGACGGCGACATCGAGCCGGCCAAATTTCTCACGAACCTTCGCGAACGCTTCGTGCACTTGCTGCGCATCGCTGACGTCCGCTCTGATGAACATCGCCTCGACGCCGGTGGCCTGCACCTTTGCGAGCGCCTGGTTGCCTTCCGCTTCGCGCCGTGCCATCAGTGCGACCCGGGCGCCTTCATTCGCCAACGCCATCGCGGTGGCCAGCCCGATTCCGGCGTTGGCGCCGGTCACCACCGCCACCTTTCCTTCGAAACGGCGGCCGGGTGTTCCGCCCCCGCCGAAGGCCTTCTTCAGAAAATCTTTCACGCGCTGATGGTAGCGGGTCTGCACCCTTTCATCAGTACAAAACTGACCCGGCTTGGTTCCCGCAAAGGACGACCGTTACTCGTCTTTCTCGTCGTCTTCGCCCTTTTCCTTCGCCTTCATCGGGACCAGGTCCATCCCACACTTCGGGCACGTGCCGGCTTTGTCCATGTGCACTTCCGGATGCATCGAACACGTGTACATCCTGGCCTCGGCGTCCGGCTTGGCGCCCCCCTGTTTCGTGCCCTTCTCGGGCTTGGCGGCAGCAGCACCGATGGTCGCCAGTTCGATGGCATGCACGCCGTGGTGATCAATCACCCGGCCGGTGATGGTTGACTTCGTACCGACGTAGTCGGCCACCATCGCGTTCACGGGCTGGTGATCCTTGCCGATGATGGTGTAGACCTTGCCGTTCACCAGGTATCCGACGGGCAGGCCCTTCGCCATGCAGCTCTTCGCGCATTTGGCGTGTTCGGCGCCGGTGGCCGTCTCGGGATGCTGCATATAACAGTAGAGATCCAGGACTTCGCCGGTGAGCGTGACGGGTTTGCCGGCCTGTTCCGTCTTGCCGTCCTTTGTGCCTTCGCTTGCCGTCTTCGTGGTCTCTTTGCTCTTACTTTTTCCGTAGCCCGGATCTTCGTTCGCGAACGCCGCAGTTGCGAAAACAGTCAGCAGCGCGCAAATGAGAATTCGTTTCATCATGTGGTTACCTCCGTTGGAACGCTCATGCTCCGGCCGGCAAGCTCGCGCCGGCGCCAGAGCAAGTAGATGGCAGGATACACCAACAACTCCATGGCAAAACTGGTAAACAGACCGCCCACCATGGGCGCTGCGACACGCTTCATCATGTCGGCACCCGTGCCCATGCTCCACATGATGGGCATGAGACCCATCGCTGCCGCCATCACTGTCATCATCTTGGGGCGAATGCGTTTTACCGCTCCGTGCACGATGGCTTCGTGCAGATCGTTCTCGTCGCGCAGACGTCCGGTGCGCTTGTATTCGTCGTGAGAGAGATCGAGAAATAGAAGCATGAACACGCCCGTCTCGGCGTCGAGCCCGGCCAGCGCAATCATGCCCACCCACACCGCGATCGACACGTTGTAGTCCAGCAACCACAGGAACCACACAGCACCCACCAGGCTGAAGGGGACGGCGAGCATCACGATGCCCGCCTTCATGGCCGAGCGCGTGTTCGCGTACAGAAGGAGAAAGATGAGCAGGAGTGTGAGCGGGACGACGAGCTTCAGGCGCTCGCGTACGCGCAACATGTTTTCATACTGGCCGCTCCACGCCAGCGCGTATCCGGTGGGCAGCGTCAGGTGCTCGGCGACGACGTGTTTGGCATCCTCCACATAGCCGCCGATGTCGCGCCCGGCAATGTCGACGTAGACATAGGACGTCAGCATTCCGTTCTCATCGCGCAGCATGGCGGGACCATTCACGATCTCGATGTCGGCCAGTTCGCCGATGGGAACCTGAATGACAGGACTCTTTGCGCTTCCCACGGCCGGAGCGGGTGACTCGCTCATACCCTGGTCGGCGGTGTCGCTTCCCGGCATACCCGCCACGCGCGCCGTCACCAGCACGCGCCGCAGCTGATCCAGATCGCTGCGCAGGTCGCGCGGGTAGCGCACGTTGACGGAATAGCGATCGCGCCCCTCGATCGTGGTGGTGACGGTCTCGCCCCCGACCGCCGTCATGATCACCGCCTGCAGATCGTCAATGGTGAGACCGTAGCGCGCCAGCTCGCGACGTTTGGGCACAAAGTCGACGAAGTAGCCGCCGGCAGCGCGTTCCGCGTAAACACTGCGCGTCCCCGGCACGTTGCGAAGTACGCCCTCGATCTCCTCGCCGATCCGCTGCAGCTCCGCGACGTTGGCCCCCATCACCTTGATGCCGACCGGCGTGCGCACACCCGTGGAGAGCATGTCGATGCGCGCCTTGATGGGCATGGTCCAGGCATTCACATTGCCGGGAATCTGCAGCGCGCGGTCCATTTCGGCGATGAGCTCGTCGTACGAAATGTGTTCGGGCCAGAGGTGACCCAGCGCGCTGCGTAGCGGCTTCGGCCAGTTGCTGAAGAAACGCTGCTTCGCGCGCCACTCCGACGGCGGTTTCAATACCACCGTGGTCTCCATCATGGAGAACGGCGCCGGATCGGTGGAGGTGTCAGCGCGGCCGGCCTTGCCCCACACGCGCTCCACTTCGGGAAAGCCACGCAGAATTCGGTCCTCGATCTGCATGAGACGTTGCGCTTCCGTCACCGACAGACCGGGCAACGTGGTGGGCATGTAGAGGATGTCGCCCTCGTTGAGCGGCGGCATGAACTCGTGCCCGAGCTTCATGTAAACCGGCACCGTGGTGGCCACGATC
>CAZULB010000195.1:0-3301 GCA_964621155.1 uncultured bacterium
CCATCAATCGCACGCTGGCCAAACAGGCCACCGATTTCGTGCGCGTTGCATCGCGCCCCGAGGACGAGTTCCCCGCGCTCGAGCTCGCCGACTACCTGCATCCGCTCGAGCATGTGCGCGATTACGGCGCGCCGGTGGTGGTCGAATGGGCCTTGTCCGACAGCGCGCTTTCCACGGCGCAGGCCGAGGCCGCGCACGACAGCATCGCACCCGCCCGCGACAACGAAAACACGATCAAGTTCCACGTCGTCGAACATCCCAGCGTGATCGGCAAGCTCGACGCGCTGGTGAGCCGCATCAAAGGCCTGCGCGCGCGCAAGGTCAACTCCATGATCTATTCGGAGACGCCGACGCAGCGCGATCGTCTCGCCGATCTGCTCGGCGACGACGAAGAGATCGTGCATCTCCCGGTGGGTTGGATTGCGAGTGGATTCATCTGGGAAGAGGCCGGTCTCGCGATCCTCACCGATCACCAGATTTTCAATCGGATGCTGGCGCGGCCGAAAAAGCGGCGCGCGAAACGTCGCACCGCAACGCTGAAACAGGAAGCGCTGCAACAGGGCGACTACGTCGTCCACGTGGAGTACGGCATTGGACGCTTCACGGGGCTCGAGAAAATCGGTGCGGATGGAACCGAGACAGAATGCCTCGCCATCAAGTTCGACGGCGACGATCGCATCTTCGTCCCGCTCGACCAGATGCACATGGTCGAGAAATATGTGGGCCGCGAGGGCGTCATTCCCAAGCTCGACAAGCTCAGTGGTACGCGCTGGGAAAACGCCAAGGCGAAGGCCCGGAAGGCGATTGAAGACATCGCGCGCGATCTCCTGCAGGTCTACGCGCAACGGGAGATCAGCAAGGCCCACGCCTTCGGCCCCGACACCGCCTGGCAGCGCGAACTCGAAGCGTCCTTCCCGTACGAAGAGACACCGCACCAGATCAGCGTCACCCGGGAAATCAAAGATGACATGGAGACCGAGCAGCCGATGGACCGGCTCGTGTGCGGCGACGTCGGCTTCGGGAAAACCGAGGTGGCGATCCGCGCCGCGTTCAAAGCCGTCAACGGCGGCAAGCAGGTGGCCGTGCTCGTCCCCACCACGTTGCTCGCGTTCCAGCACGAACGGACGTTCAAAGAACGCATGGCCGGTTTTCCCGTGCGCATCGTCATGCTCTCGCGCTTCGTGTCACCCCAGGAACAGAAGAAGGTTCTCGAAGGTGTGCGCGACGGCACCGTCGATCTCCTGATCGGCACGCACCGCATCCTGGCCAAAGATCTCATGTTCAAGGATCTCGGTCTCCTCATCGTGGATGAGGAGCACCGCTTCGGTGTGAAACACAAGGAGCGTCTCAAGGCCATCGCGAAGTCCGTGCACGTGCTGACGCTCACCGCGACACCGATTCCGCGCACGCTGTACATGTCGCTCTCCGGCCTGCGCAAGATCTCGCTCATCGAAACCCCGCCGCGCAACCGTCACCCGGTCAAAACCGAAGTGACCGCGTTCGACGAAAACACCATTCACGACGCCATCTCGGAAGAGGTTTCGCGCGACGGTCAGGTGTTCTTCGTGCACAACCGCGTGCAGTCGATCTATTCGATGAAGGCCTTCCTCGAGGGCCTGGTGCCGGGTGTGCGCTTTGGTGTCGCGCACGGACAAATGAAGGAGCACGAGCTCGAAGACGTCGTGCTCGACTTCATCAACCGCAAATATGATGTGCTCGTTTCCACCATGATCATCGAATCGGGCCTCGATATTCCCAACGTGAATACGCTGATCGTGAACCGCGCCGATCGCTTCGGCCTCGCGCAGCTATATCAGTTGCGCGGGCGCGTCGGACGTCGTGAACGTCAGGCATTCGCGTATTTCCTGGTGCCGCGGCAGATCTCGCTCACGCCGGCGGCGATGAAGAGACTGCAGGCGATGGAAGAATTCGAAGAGCTGGGAAGCGGATACCGGCTGGCTATGCGCGACCTGGAAATTCGCGGCGCCGGCAATGTGCTCGGCGTCGAGCAGCACGGTCACGTGGCTGCGGTCGGCTTCGAGCTGTACACGCGCATGCTGAAGGAAACCGTGGATCAGCTCCGCGGCACCGCGCAGGAGGAAGCGCCGCCGTGCCGTGTCGAAGCGCCCTACAGTTGCTTCATTCCGGACCGTTATGTTCCCGACGAAGACGAGCGCATGCTGATTTACAAGCGCATCGCCCACATGGCTGATCCCGCCCAGGTGCAGACGCTCGAGGATGAGCTCAAGGACCGGTTCGGCGCGTTGCCGCGGCCGGCGCAGGATCTCCTCGACCTCGCCCGCGTGAAGCTCGAGGCCCAGGTTCTCGGGATTCTGATGGTTCACATGCGAGATCCCGCCGGCGCCAGGCCTCCGGCTCCTGCCCGCGGCGAGGGTCGGGGCATCGTACTCAAGAACGCTCCCGTGCCGGCCGGCGAGGCCTCGCTGGAATTTGCGCCCGGAAAGGCGCTTACCCCCCAGGCCTGTGCCCGACTTTCGGAAACTTTTGGGCGCCGGATCTTGTTTAAGTCAGGGAAGAATTTCGCGGTGACGCTACGCGGCCAACCGCCCGAGCGGGTCTTGAACGAGGTGAATAACCTGTTGCAAATCGCCCGCTTCGCAAGTAAAATCAACGCTTTACCAAGACGATAGGGTTCGCTCCCTCTGCACCTTTTCCCCGTCCGATCTCCGTGTTCGGAAAGGAGTCTCGTCCGATGAAGTTCGCTCGTTTGTCGCTTGGACTGGTTGCGGTCGTGTCGATCGCACTGACCGGTTGTTCCAAGCGTGAAGACCTGAAACTGGCGGAGGTCAAGGATCGCGTCATTACGATCCACGACTACGAAGACGCCTACTCGAGAGTGAAACCCGAGTTCCTGCCGAAGAAAGAGGGCGAGGAGGGCAAGAAGGAGTTTCTCGACACCATGATCAACCGCGACGTGATGGCGGTCAAAGCCGACGAACTCGGTTATGACAAGGATCCGTCCATCGCGCAGGGTATGGAAGCGTTCCGTCGCATGACGACGCAGGTTGCCTTCCTGCGCAAGGCGGTCGGCGAAATCAAGGTGTCCGATGCCGACGTGAAGCGCCATTACGACCTGGAAGGCACGTCGGTAAACTTCAAGCGCATCCTGTGCGATCGCAAGGAACAGGCTGACGAAGCCTACGCGGCGCTCAAGAACGGCGAAGAGTTCACGGCCGTGCTCACGCGTTACTCGGTATCAGAGGACGCCAAGGACGGCGGCACCGTAATCTCCGCCCCGTTCGGCGCCATGCTGACCGAGTTGGATGAGCCTGTCTTCAAA
>CAZULB010000196.1:0-3298 GCA_964621155.1 uncultured bacterium
TCGCGGATGGGCGTGAAGACACCGGTGTAGGTGGCCGGATTGGAACGGGGTGTGCGCCCGATCGGTGACTGATCGATGGCAATCACCTTGTCGATGCGTTCAATGCCGTTGAGGCCATCATGCGCACCGGGAAGCTCGGTGCCGCCGTAGATGTGACGGTGCAGCGCACGCTGCAGTATGTCATTCACGAGCGTGCTCTTCCCCGAACCGCTGACGCCGGTCACGCACGTAAACACTCCAAGCGGAAACGCGACGTCGATCGCCTTCAGATTGTTTTCGCGCGCGTTGCGCACGGTGACACTCTCCGCGAGCAACGGCTTGCGTACCGCCGCGCGAATCACCGGCGCGGCCAGGTTCAGATAGCGGCCGGTTGCACTTGCCGGATTGTTGCGAACCTGCTCCGGCGTCCCTTCGGCCACCACTTCCCCACCGTGAATTCCCGCACCCGGCCCCAGGTCGATCACGTAGTCGGCCGCGTCGATGGTATCGCGGTCGTGCTCGATCACCAGCACCGAGTTGCCGATGTCGCGCAACTCCTTGAGCGTGCGGATGAGGCGTGCGTTGTCGCGGTGGTGCAACCCGATGGAAGGCTCGTCGAGAATATACAGGACGCCCATGAGCTTGGAGCCGATCTGCGTGGCGAGACGCAGACGCTGCGCTTCACCGCCGGCCAGGGTGGCGGCGCCTCGATCCAGCGACAGATACCCGAGTCCCACGTCGACGAGGAAGCGCATGCGCGACACGATCTCGTGCAGAATGGGAGCCCCGATGGTGGCGGCGTTGCCCTCCAGCTTGAGCGCGTTCAGTTCGAAGAGGCCGCGCGCAACACCCCAGCCGCACACTTCGGCGATGGTGTGGTTCCCGACGCGCACCGCCAGCGCTTCCGGACGCAGACGGGAACCATGACACGCCGGGCAGCGCTCGATGGTCATGAAGGTTTCCACCCAGGTGCGCACGCTCTCGGACGAGGTGCTCTTGTAGCGGCGGCGCAGCCACGGGATCACGCCCTCCCATGCGGTGCGGTATTCGCCCTGCACTTTTGCGAAATCCATCTTCACCGAGATTTCGTCCTCGATGCCGTAGAGGATGGCCTCGCGCGCTTTCTTCGGGATTTTGTTCCACGGTACGTCAAGTTTGAAGCCCACGTGGCGTCCGAGCGCCTCGAGCTGCGAGCGTCCCCAGTCGCCCTTGAGTTTTCCCATCGGGGCCAGCGCGCCGCCATCGAGCGTGGACGATTCGTCGGGAACCACGAGCGCGGGGTTGAAATCCATGCGCGTGCCCAGTCCGCCGCACTCGTTGCACGCGCCGTAGGGAGAGTTGAACGAGAACATGCGCGGGGAGAGTTCGCCAAAGCTGACGTCGCAGAAAGCGCACGCGAATTGTTGCGAGAACACCAGTTCCTCGGGAGCATTGCCCGAACCCACCAGCACCTTGATGGTGCCGCCGGAGAGACGCGATGCCGTCTCCAACGAATCAGCGATGCGGCGCGCATTCTTCGCGTCGACCTGCAGCCTGTCGACCACCGCTTCGATGTCGTGCTTCTTCTGCTTCTCGAGCACGGGCGCGTTCTCGATGTCGACGATCTCGCCGTTGACGCGCACGCGCACGAAGCCCTCCTTCTCGATGGTCTCGAACACTTTTCTGTGCTCGCCCTTGCGCCCGCGGACGAGGGGCGCAAGAATGGCCACGCGGGTGCCGGGCGCGAAGGCAAGCACGCGATCCTGAATCTGCGCGATGGTCTGCTGCGCAATCACGCGTCCACAATTGGGACAGTGCGGGGTACCCGCGCGCGCAAAGAGCAGGCGTAGGTAGTCATAGATCTCGGTCATGGTGCCGACCGTGGAGCGCGGATTGCGCGCGGTGGTCTTCTGTTCGATGGATATGGCGGGCGAGAGCCCGTCGACGCGGTCGACGTCGGGCTTTTCCATCTGGCCCAGGAACTGGCGCGCGTACGCGGAGAGACTCTCGACGTAACGGCGGTGACCCTCGGCGTAGATGGTATCGAACGCAAGCGACGACTTCCCCGACCCCGAGAGCCCCGTCACCACCACCAGCTTGTTACGCGGGATGGTCACACTGATGTTCTTGAGATTGTGTTCCCGGGCTCCCCGGACGACGAGATCGCGCTGCGTCTTCATGGCCGGCGTAACCTAGCAAAAACGATGGGGCTGCCGCAACCGAGCGCGGCAGCCCCCGAGAATTCGCGCCCGGCGGCGCCAAGATTCCGAGCGTCAGGACGGATCCCGCGCCAGCAAGCGGTCGAGCGAGAAGCGTCCGCTGCCCTGAATGAGGATGGCCAGGGCCATCGCAATCGCGAGCAGGTGGTACTCGAAGCCTTCCCCGGCCTGCTGGCCCGTCCAGTTCATGAAGAAGCCGTTGGGAAGATGGGTGGTGACCACGGCGCCGATCATGACCGCGATGATTCCCACCGCCGCGGCGCGCGAAAACAGGCCCAGGATCAACGCGATCGAGCCGAAAAACTCGGCAATGAGCACTAGCGCCGCGACGGGCGTGGGAAGACCGACGGGACCGGTGAGGAATCCCATCGTCCCGCTGATCCCGTATCCGCCAAACCATCCCAGGACTTTCTGGGCTCCGTGCGGAAACATCACCGCACCGAGCGTGACGCGTAGAATAGCGGCGGAAAGACCGCCGCGGGTGGCGGTGAGCGCATGCAGCGCGCGGGCCGCGAGACTGTGGGTCGCGGGGATTGCCAGGTCCTGATTGGTGGCCAGACGAGTGTTCATGATTCTTCCTCCTGTTTTACTGGTTAATCGTTGACATGTAAACTATTGCCGCAAAAAAAAGTCGTCAGGGATTGTGTGCGCGCACCGCTTCCAGAATCTCGATCAGACGATCCAGGTCTTTGGCGTCGAGCATCGCCAACGCTTCTTCTTCGTGACGATCGACGACCCCATCCATCTGGCGCAGCAGTTCCAACCCCTTCTCCGTGATCGAACACCGCGAGCAGCGACGATCTTCGGCATCGCGCGCGCGCTTGACCAGCCCCTTCTCTTCCAGGCGATCGACGAGCCCGGTGATCCCCGGCGTGTTTTCGATCATGCGGCTCGCGATTTCCATGGTGGGCAATGCTTCCGGCTGCGCGCCGCGCAGAATGCGCAGCACGTTGTACTGCTGCCCCGTCACACCGAACTCCTCGACGATGCGCCAGCGCCGCTTCAGGATGTCGGCCGTGCGCACGATGGCGAGCAGCGCTTCCTGCTTCCGGCTCCGGAAGGGCTTCGTCTGTTTGATTTCTTTCTGCAGCTTCACCACGCTCGAAGCATAGCCAATATTA
>CAZULB010000197.1:0-3291 GCA_964621155.1 uncultured bacterium
GATCACGTTCGAAGACGTGCCCGGCTTCCTTCCCGGCACCGAGCAGGAGTGGGGCGGCATCATCAAGCATGGCGCCAAGCTGCTCTTTGCCTACTGCGAAGCCACCGTGCCCAAGATCACAGTCATCACGCGCAAGGCCTACGGCGGCGCGTACGACGTCATGAGCTCCAAGCACATCCGCGCCGACTACAACGTGGCCTGGCCTTCCGCCGAGCTCGCCGTGATGGGCGCCGAGGGTGCTGTCAATATTCTGAACAAGAAGGAAATCGAGAAGGCGAAAGATCCGGCGAAAGAAAGGGCGCGACTGATCGCGGAGTACAACGAGAAGTTCGCGAATCCGTACATTGCGGCCTCGCTCGGTTACATCGACGACGTCATCGAGCCGGCCGACACACGCCCCAAGATCATCGCCGCACTCGAGAGCCTCGTGAACAAGCGCCAGTCTCTCCCCCCCAAAAAACATGGCAACATCCCGCTCTGACGGGAGACGCGAGCGCACGAGCCATTCGTCGCAGCTCTCGGACGCACTTGTCTTCGCGGCGAGTTGCGCAGCGCGCGCAACAGCGTTCCATGTTCGCGCGCGAGCAGTGTCTGAGCAAGCGAAGACACCGCGCGGTCGAGGACGGAGCCAGACCCTGCGCGCGCTCACACCACCAGGAGAAGCGGGATGTTCAACAAGGTCCTGATCGCAAATCGCGGTGAGATTGCCGTGCGCATTGCGCGCGCGTGCAAGGAGATGGGCATTGCGCCGGTCGCCGTGTATTCCGACGTCGATCGCGTCGCTCTCCACGTCGCGCATTGCTACGAGGCCTACCGCATCGGCGCGAGCGAAAGCCGCGAAAGCTATCTCAACATCGAACGCGTGGTGGATGCCGCGAAGAAGAGCGGCGCCCAGGCGGTGCACCCCGGCTACGGATTCCTGGCCGAGAACGCAAACTTCGCGCAAGCGTGTGAAGACGCCGGACTCGTATTCATCGGCCCCACGCCGGCGGCTATCCGCGCCATGGGCAACAAGCTGGAAGCGCGCACGGCCATGAAGAAGGCCGGCGTGCCCATCGTGCCCGGGAGCGACGGGCCCGTGAAGGACGCGAAGGCCGCGGCGAAGATCGCGGACTCGATCGGTTACCCGGTGCTCCTCAAAGCCGCGGCGGGCGGCGGCGGCAAGGGCATGCGTGTGGTGAAGAACGCTTCCGAGTTCGAAGCCGCGCTCTCGCTCACCATGGGTGAAGCACAGGCCGCGTTCTCCGATCCGTCGGTCTACATCGAAAAGTTCGTCGAGAATCCCAAGCACATCGAGATCCAGATCATGGCCGACAGCCACGGCCACATCATCACGTCCGGCGAGCGCGAGTGCTCGCTGCAGCGCCGCTATCAGAAGGTGCTCGAGGAGGCGCCCTCGCCGGTGGTCTCCCCCGAGTTGCGCGCCGAGCTCTCCGAGGCCGGTCGCAAGGCCGCGGCCGCCGTCAACTACCGCGGCGCGGGGACGATTGAGTTCATTCTGGGCGACAAGGGCAACTTCTACTTTCTCGAGATGAATACACGTCTGCAGGTCGAGCATCCGGTGACGGAGCTCGTGTACGGCGTTGATCTCGTGAAACAGCAGATCATGATTGCGGCGGGAGAAAAACTGGCGATTGAGCAGAAGCACGTGGCAATGCGCGGACACGCCATCGAGATGCGCATCTATGCCGAAGATGCCGCGCGCGGCTTCATTCCGTCGATCGGTCGCATCAACCGCCTCGTGCTCCCGTCCGGCCCCGGCATTCGCAACGAAAACGGCGTCTACGCGGGCTACGACATTCCCATCTACTATGACCCCATGATCGGCAAACTCCTGGTGTGGGCGGAGACGCGTGAAGCGGCCATTCCCCGCGCGCGACGAGCGCTGCGCGAGTACCGCTGCGAGCCGGTGCGTACGAACGTGGACTTCCTGTTGTGGGCAATGCACGAGCCGGCGTTCCTGGACGGCAGCTACACCACCAAGACCATCGAATCCGAGTTCAAGCCCGACCACCTGCCCGGTCGCGAGGAAGAGCTCGACCTCGCGGCGGTGGCCGCCGCCATCGCGGCTTTCAACTACCACAGCACCGTCCGTCACACCAACATCGATACTGAAGCGTCGGATGCCTGGCGGCGCGCGGCGCGCATGGACGGCACGCGGCGGTGGTCGCGATGAAGTTTGTGATCCGCGTGGGCGGGCGTGAGACGCCCGTCGATGTCGTCAAGCGCGACGGGCTCTACGAAGTGCAGCTGGGCGAGCGCCGGTTCAATGTCGACGCACGCAACTTCGGTGACACCGAGCTCTTTTCCCTGCTCGTCGACGGCAAGTCGTATCTGGTCGACAGCGCGCCCGTGCGCGCGGAACGCGGCGAGTACCACGCGCGCGTGATGGGACGCCACTATGACGTGGACGTGCTCGACGAACTCCTGCTCGCCGCACGCGCCGCGGAAAAAACGCTGGAACATACGGGCGCCCACATCGTGCGCGCACCCATGCCGGGGTTGATCGTGCACGTGCATGCCGCTCCGGGCGCGCACGTCAGGGCGGGCGAACCTGTGGTGATCATGGAAGCCATGAAAATGCGCAACGAACTCACCAGCGATGTGGCCGGCGTGGTGAAAGCGGTGGCTGTGAAAGTGGGAGACAAGGTGGATTCGCAGACGGCACTCGTGACGATCGAGAGGGAATGATGGGCTCGCGCGACAAACGCCAGTGGTTCGAGAAGGTGTACGCGCCCTTCATCGCGCGCGGCAAAGCACGGCGGCCGCACTTCAAGACCAGCAGCCACATCGAGATCGAACCCTTGTACGCGCCTGACGGCGCGGTGGATGAGGCGTACGCGGCGCGCATCGGATTCCCCGGCGAACTTCCCTACACGCGCGGCGTGTACCCGTCCATGTACCGCGGCCGCCCGTGGACGATCCGGCAGTACGCCGGTTTCGGTACCGCGCGCGATACCAACCAGCGCTTCCATGCCCTGCTCGCCGCCGGACAGCACGGCGTTTCCGTGGCCTTCGATCTTCCCACCCAGATGGGGCTCGACTCCGACGACCCGCGCGCGCTGGGCGAAGTGGGACGCGTCGGCGTCGCCATCGACACGGTGGATGATCTGGCCATTGTGTTCGACGGAATTCCATTGGATACGGTGAGCGCATCGATGACCATCAATGCGACCGCTTCCGTTCTTCTCGCCATGTACTGCGTAGCAGCTGAGGAACGTGGCGTCGCTCGCGCGACGCTTTCCGGCACAGTGCAGAACGATATCCTCAAGGAGTACATCGCGCGCGGCA
>CAZULB010000198.1:0-3249 GCA_964621155.1 uncultured bacterium
GCAACTCGCCGCGAAGACACGCGCGTCCGAGAGTTCCGGCGTGGCCGGTGTCAGGCCCGGCGAGCGTGCTCATATAAGAGCGCATGCGCGTCGGGGAAATGCGAGCCCAAGAGAAAGTCATCACCGAACTGCGGGGATAGGCAACACGCCGGGATTGCGGTATCTTCGCCGGAATACGGAGGCCGCCATGTCGCACGTGCATGACTTCAATGAGTATCGCAGCCGGATGAACGACCGCATCCTCTCCGAGGACAACCTCGTCATCAAGCGCTTCTTCAATCTCGACACCAACACCTATGCCGAAGGCGTTCTCCCGGCCAAGACCAAGGAGATGCTCGGCCTCGTCGCATCCATGGTGCTGCGCTGCGACGACTGCGTGCGCTATCACCTCCAGGAGTGCCACCAGGCCGGTATCACACGCGCGGAGTTCTTCGAGATCTTTTCCGTCTCGCTCGTAGTTGGCGGTTCCATCGTGATCCCCCACATGCGCCGCGCGGTTGAATTCCTGGACGAACTGGAAGCAGGCGCGAAGTAACCATCATGTGGAGCGGCATTCGTCAGTTCATCGACCGACACGACAGCTTCGTCGTGACCTCGCACATCAATCCCGACGGTGACGCCATCGGTTCCGAGATGGGTCTTGCCCATTTCCTGCGCGCGCTCGGGAAGCAGGTGCTGGTGATGAACTCCACGGAGACACCCGAAGTGCTGGGCTTTCTCGACCCCGAGGATGAGATTCGCGTGTGGGGCGAACCCGGCGCTCGCGAGCTGCTTGATAATGTGGATGCCGTATTCATTGTCGACGTGAACAACTGGGAACACATCGGGCACATTGGCCGCGCCCTGCAGGCGCGCTCGCTTCCGCGTGCTTGTATCGATCATCACCAGGAATCGACAAGCGACTTCGCCGACGTGACGGTGAGCGACACCACGGCCGCAGCCACCGGCGTTCTCATTCTGGAGATGATCCGCGACAGCGGCCTTGCGCTCACGCTACCCATGGCGGACGCGCTCTTTGCGGCCATTCTTACCGACACCGGCACATTCCGTTTTTCCAACACGGATGCGCGCGCACTGCGCGCGGCGGCCGATCTGTGCGATGCGGGCTGCAACGCCTTCGAGATGCACCGCAAGGTGTTTGGAAGCAAGACGTGGGGTGCGGGACGCATGCTGGGACCCGTGCTTTCGACGCTCGAGTCGGCGGCGGGCGGACGTCTGGCGTGGATCAGCGCGACGCTCGAGTCGGTGAACAACGCCGGCGCCACTCACATGGATGGCTTCGCCGATCTCGTGCGCTCGATCAAGGGAGTCGAGCTGGTTCTGTTCTTCAAGGAAATGTCGGAAGGCGATATCAAGGTGTCGCTGCGCTCGAACGGAAACGTCGACGCGCACGCGATTGCAAAACACTTTGGCGGCGGCGGTCACATCATGGCGTCGGGGATGCGGGTTCAGGGTCCGCTGCAGCACGCCATCGACATGGTCACCCGCGAGTGCCTGCACCTGCCGGTTTTTTCCAGCCGCTGATCATGGCCTCGGGGCCATCACCACTTCCCACACCGCCACCTGTGACGTGGTAAACACGCCGCGCAGGCGCGAGCTGGCCTGCACACCGTCGCTCGCCGCCGATATCACGTAAACGGGACGGCCGAGCACGCGCAGTTGCATCACATCGTCGTCGGTCGGCCCGTTGCCGGAAAAGACATGGTCACGCAACGCGCGTCGCGCCGCCATCTCGGCCACCGGATAGCCCCAGTTGCGCGCATATACTGCCGTTCCCCAGTAATCATCCCGATCCGCCAGCACCGGCACGCGCACATTGTCGTTGGCTTCAATGAACACGGCGTCGCGGGGCGCGTTGTCCCGTATCCACGCATAGACGGCGCGCTCGGCCTGCGGAATCTCGAGCGTGGAGCGATCCCGCACCGCATGGTGGAAATACAGCACGTGCAGCGGCAGCGTGGCGGAGAGCAGCAGCAGGATAGCGAAGTAGCGGCGCGAGCGACCGTCCCATACGCGTTCGAAGCACCCTGTTCCCAGCGCGCATAACGGCAGCCAGGCAAAGAACGCGAACTTGGTTTCGTTGTTGACCGGCAGGTCCACCAGCAGCGCGACGATGAGCATGAAAAGGAACCAAACCCACACCAGTCCGCTGCCGCTCAGGGTCAGGGCATCGACAGGGCGTGCCCCCAGAAGATCGGGCGAGTCGGTGTGCTCGGCCGGACGACGAAGAAACCACAGCGCGAGAACGAGAGCGGGCAGCAGGTCGGCGGCCAGACCGACTGCATATGCGGGCTGGAACGCCAGCGAGGCCATGGCGCCGCCACTTCCCTTCGCCGGCGACACCGAGTGCACGTACGGAATTGCCACCGCGACACCGGCGGCCAGATACAGGAGAACACGCCCGTAGGACGGCCCACCCCGCGCGGTTTGCGAACGCACCAGCAGCAGCAGCGCCAGCACCGCGCTGGTGACCGTGGCGATGGTAATACCCGTTACCGGGTGGAGCAACACGGCCCCCGCGGCCGCAAGAAAAAGCGCGGCGTCGTGGCGAAGGCTCCATTGTCCGCGTCGCGCGGTGAGGAGCAGAAACAGGATCGAGGCCGCGAGCGATAGTGTGAGCGAGAACGCCGTCCCGAGCATGAACTTGTCGAGGAACATGAACTGGTTGCCCTCGACGGAAATAAGCGACATGGCCGTCGCGTGTCCGTTGGGCGACCACGGGAAGAACTGCTTCAGAGTGGCGGCGCCACGCGTCTCACCTCCCATCGCGCGGGCAAAGCGCAGCACATAGAACAGGTAGAACCACCCGTTCATTCCCAACAGCCACAGGGCGGTGCCCGCCACGCGCGGCCCCATGCGCGGAGAGAACATTCGCGCGAGGGCGTGGAAAGCGGATGCACACGACACGAGTGCAATGGTGTTGACGACGATCATGGCGTGCAGCGCGTCGACGCGCGTCAGCGACACGCACGCACCGAGAAGGGCGTGATAGAAATACATGTACTGGAGGCGAAGCCCCGCGAAGTACGGATCGGTGAGCGGCAGGCCGTCGCGCAGGAGCTTGTTTGTGACTGCGGCGTGGAACCAGGAGTCATCGCGCGCGCGCCACCACAATTTCGCGAGCGGCAGCGCGAAGCACATCACCGCCGCGATCACTATGAGGATGGCAATTGCCAGCAGTGCGCGACGATCGGTCGGCTCGGTGGCGTCGGCTCCCGGTATCGCCGAGCGCCAGCAGCACACAAAGAA
>CAZULB010000199.1:0-274 GCA_964621155.1 uncultured bacterium
TTGGCCATGCCCGCCAGGCCGGGTGCGGCCCCAATCCCGCACGCCAGGTGCTGGTGCGTGCCGGTGTGCCCGAATCCGTCACTGCGTTCACGGTCAACGCCGCGTGCGGCTCCGGTCTCAAGGCGATTGCACTCGGCGCCGATTCGATTCGACTCGGACGATCGAAGCGTGTGCTGGCCGGCGGTATGGAAAACATGTCGATGGTGCCGTTCCTTCTCGATCGCATGCGCGAGGGCTACCGGCTCGGCCACGCGCCGCTCGTCGACGACATGTA
>CAZULB010000199.1:284-1129 GCA_964621155.1 uncultured bacterium
TGAGACCGCCGAAGTGCTGGCCGACGAATTCAAAGTCACGCGCGACGAACAGGACCGTTGGGCGATGATGAGTCAGAACCGCGCCGAACGCGCGACGGCCGCGGGTCTGTTCAAGGACGAAATCGTGCCCGTGCCGGTGGAAAGCGGTCGCGGCGAAACCGTGACGGTTGCGGCCGACGAACACCCGCGCGCCGGTGTCGAGCTCGCGTCACTGGCCAGGCTCGCGCCCGTGTTCAAGAAAGATGGAAGCGTCACCGCCGGCAATGCATCCGGGATCACTGACGGCGCGGCCGCGCTTGTCCTCGCGGCGGAGGACGCCGCGAACAAGAGCGAGCCGCTCGGTTGGATTCGCGATTTTGTGGCGGTGGGAGTCGAGCCGCGGCGCATGGGGATCGGTCCGGTGCCGGCCGTGCGCGCGCTCCTCGAGCGCAACCAGCTCAAACTTTCCGATATCGATTTGATTGAATTGAACGAAGCCTTTGCCGCACAGGTGATCGCGTGCGAGCGCGAGTTGAAATTCGACCGCGAGCGTGTGAACGTCAACGGCGGCTCCATAAGTCTGGGTCATCCCATCGGCTGTTCGGGCGCGCGCATCGTGGTGACGCTGTTGCACGAGATGCGCCGCGCGGGAGCAAAGCGCGGCGTGGCCACGCTGTGCATCAGCGGCGGCATGGGCATGGCCATGTTGATCGAGAGAGACGCAAACTAGGAATTCGAAGGAGAAACCAACGATGAAGAAGATCGGGGTGCTTGGTTGTGGATTGATGGGCTCGGGGATCGCGCAGATCTCGGCGCTGAACGGCTATGACACCGTCGTGGTCGAAATCAACGACGAGATTCTGAAG
>CAZULB010000199.1:1139-3155 GCA_964621155.1 uncultured bacterium
CATCGAGGACTGGGTGGAGAAGGGCAAGAAGCGCGGCAAGGTCACCGACGAGCAGGCGGCCAATCTCAAGAAAAACCTCAAGTCATCGACGGATATCAATGCCTTCAAGGACTGCGATCTCGTCGTCGAGGCCGTCACCGAGAACACCGATCTCAAGAAGAAAGTCTTCAAGCAGCTCTCCGACATCACGCGTCCCGACTGCATTCTCGCCACCAACACCTCGTCGATCTCCGTGACCGAAATCGCGACGGTGGTGAAGAATCCCGAGCGCGTGGTCGGCATGCACTTCTTCAATCCCGTGCCCATCATGAAGCTGGTCGAGGTGATTCGCGGTCTCGCCACGACGGACGCTGTGATGAACGCGGCGCGCGAGTTCGGCCTGTCCGTGGGCAAGGAGCCCATCACCTGTCCGGATACGCCCGCCTTTGTCGTGAACAAACTGCTCATTCCGTATCTGTTGGATGCGGTGCGGATGGTGCAGGACGGAATCGCCACGCCCGAGGATGTCGACAAGGCGATGGTGCACGGCTGCGGTTATCCCATGGGACCCATCACGCTCCTCGACTACGTCGGTCTCGATACCACCTGTCACGCCGCCGACGTGATGTACGAAGAGTTCCGTGAGCCCAAGTACGCCGCACCGGTGCTGCTGCGCCGCATGGTGCAGGCCGGCCGCTGGGGACGCAAGACGGGACGCGGCTTCTACTCGTACGAGAAAAAGTAGGGAACTGCGATGGAGCTCAAACACATCCTGTATCAGGTGGCCGACGGCGTCGCGACCATCACCATCAATCGTGCCGACGTTCTGAACGCTCTCTCCGCCGCAACCGTGCGCGAGCTGGATGCAGCGCTGGCGACCGCGGAGAAAGATGAAAGCGTGCGCGTGCTGATTGTGACCGGTGCCGGCGAGAAATCGTTCGTATCCGGTGCGGATATCGCGGAGCTCGCCAATCTCGACCCGGTGGCGGGCCGGCGCACGGCCGAATTCGGCCAGAGCGTGTTTCGCCGGCTGGAGACGATGGGCAAGCCCTCGATCGCGGCCATCAATGGTTACGCGCTGGGCGGCGGTTGCGAGCTCGCCATGGCGTGCACGATTCGCATGGCGGCGGAGACGGCGAAGATCGGGCTGCCCGAAGTGACACTGGGTGTGATTCCGGGCTACGGCGGCACGCAGCGCCTCCCGCGCATCGTGGGGCGCGGCACCGCCATGGACCTGATTCTGACCGGGCGCGCGATCGACGCCAACGAAGCGCTGCGCATCGGGCTCGTGAGCCAGGTGGTACCGCTCGCGGATTTGATGGAGACCGCGCGCAAAACGGCGTTGCGCATTCTGCGCAACGGCCCGCTCGCCGTCAAAGCCGCCATGCAGGCCGTGGATCATGGCCTCGATGTCGGCATCGAACATGGGCTGCGCGGCGAAGCAGCCTTGTTCGGGCTTCTGTGCGCCACCGGCGATATGCGCGAAGGTTTGAAGGCGTTTCTCGAAAAACGCAAAGCGGACTTCAAGGGACAGTAGAAGAGGACAATCACAATGAAGAAATTTTCCGGTTTCGATTATGTCATGGTCGACAGTCGTCTCTCCGACGATGAGAAGATGGTGCGCGACACCGTTCGCGCTTTCATCGAGGAAGAAGCGCTGCCGAAATTCATGGAGCACTACGAGAAGGGGACATTCCCGTCGGAGCTGGTGCAGCCGCTGGCCGAGCTCGGTGTGTATGGCTCCACCATTCACGGCTATGAGTGCGCCGGCCTCAACAATGTGGCCTACGGCCTGATCATGCAGGAGCTCGAGCGCTGTGACTCCGGACTGCGCAGCTTTGCGTCGGTGCAGTCGGGCCTTGTGATGTACCCCATCTACGCGTTCGGCGACGAGGAGCAGAAGAACAAGTGGCTGCCCGCGCTCGCCAAGGGCAAAGCCATCGGCTGCTTCGGTCTCACCGAGGCCGACTTCGGCTCCAACCCGGGCGGCATGCGCACCACGGCGCGTCTCGACGGCAACGAGTACGTGCTCAACGG
>CAZULB010000200.1:0-3154 GCA_964621155.1 uncultured bacterium
CGTAGATTCCGTCGGCCTGTCCAATCACGCCGGTCTCACGGCCCGCAAACCCTGAGTTGCCCTTGGCGGGCTCCAGGTTGGCCTGCAGGTCGAACCAGGCTCCGTTGAAGGTAAGCTGAGCGGCCGACGCGTTTTCGAGCAGGCCGAATGCACCCTCTCCAATTGCAAAAGCGGTCTGGAACACCAGGGTGCTGCCCGGCAGGAGTTCCGAAAACGGGCCGGCGGCCATCATCATGCGGTAGTCACGCGGGATGGTGGCGTCGCGATCCTTGTTGCGCGCCGAGAGCAGTTCGTAGCGTTCAAAGTCGTTGGTGGGGTCGCCGCCGTCTTCGAACGACTGGCTGCCCGAGAAGTTGGCGTACGTGCTCACGCCGACGCGGCGCGGAGCGACTTCGCCGTTGGGGTCGGTGGTGTGGCCGAGGAAGAGCACGCCGAGATAACCGGTGGTGCGGCCTTCATCGCCGTCCACGTCGTACACGTAGGCGATGTCCATCGAAACCGGTCCCAGGTCTGTGCACAACACCGGGATGCTGACAAAGCCGGTGGCGTCGTCTTCCCAGTAGTTTTCGCGGTCGCGCGGACCAGCGTCACCGTCGGCAAAAAAACCGATGTACAGGTCCGTCAGCACGTCGTTGCCGATGTTCGTGATGTAGAACTGCGCACCCACGAAATCGTCAAAGCGGTCTTCCTCCCACTGGTAGCTCTCCTGGCGAACGTGCAGGTTCAGCGGGTTGTGCTGCGGATAGATCTGCGTGGCCGACGGCTGATTGTCCGTGTACTGACACGAAAACATCTGCTTGGAGACGGCGGCGAAGTCCTCGTCGATCTGGCCGTCGCCGTCGTCGTCGCGGCCGTTGAGCCAGTCTTCGTCGACCCTGCCGTCACGGTCGTCATCGGCCGTGTTCGACGGTCGGCGATTGCCGCCCCGCGCGCCTTCCGAGGCGCGGTACATGATGTCGAGCGGATCGTTGGACGGCCGGAACTCGAATTGGTAGGCCGAGGTGGACACGGCCGGAACGCCGGTCTTTAAGGCGCCGACCCACAAACCGGCGACGAACAGATATTCGACGCCGCTGCCGGCCGGCCACTGGGCCGAGGGGGCCTCGGAGAAGGTCAGGCCGGAGCCCGGCCACGAGCCAAACTGGCCCCAGTTGCCGACGTGCATCTGCAGCTCGCCGACGTTATGAACGTTCGAGCCATCCAGGACGAAGACGCGCTGAGGTCCGGACTGGCCTTTCTTGCTTTCTTCGGGTGGTACCGCGACCCGGGCGGTGAGGAGCGAGGGAGCGAGTGACCCACAGAGGAACACTGCTAGCGACAACAGGTTACGCTTTCTCATTCCAGTGCCCTTCCTTAGGGAGATCACCATGAATTATGGAAACCGGGCTGATGGGCTTGCGCCTACCCGATGAGTCGAGTGGTGGGATCGACCAAAATAACCACGTTCAAGCCCTTGCTGTCAAGCGGTTTGTCCGACCGCCTCGAGAGGGTAACAGAAAGCGGCTCACACGTATAGCCGCACATGTGTTTCCCCGATGCCAGCGCGCCCCGCTGGGGTGAAACGCGCCTTGACCCTGTTTTCGCACGTGCGATAGCGTGCGAAAGATGAAGCGCCTGCCCACCTGGCTCGAGATCAACCTCGACATCCTCGATAACAACCTCGAAAACATTCAGAGTCACGTTGGCAAAGACGTCTCGATTCTCCTCACGGTCAAAGCGGATGCGTACGGTCACGGTGCCGTGCAGGTGGCACGGGCAGCCGCAGCGCGTGTGCGCATGTTCGGAGTGGCCACGGTGGACGAAGGCGCCGAGCTTCGCGAAGCGGGCATCAAGAACAACATTCTCATCCTGAGTCCCATTCTCGAGAGCGAGATTGCCGCCGTCGCGAAGCATGGGCTCGACATTACGATGCCCTCGCTCGATGTGGCGATGGCGGTGGCGCGCGAAGCCCCCGGGCAGGTGATCGACGTGCATGTCGAAGTCGACACGGGCATGGGGCGCACCGGTGTGGCGGAAGAAACTGCGTTCGATGACATCCGCAAGATTGCCGGCGCGCCGGGAGTGAAGTTGCGCGGCGTGTACACGCACTTTCCGGTTTCCGATACCGACCCCGAGTTCACGCGCGCGCAGATCCGGCGCTTTCTCGCCCTGATCGAAAAGTTGCGCGCGAGCGGAATCGATCCCGGCATCGTGCACAGTGCCAACACGGCGGCGATCGGCGCCATCACGGAATCGCGCATGCAGATGATCCGGCCCGGACTGCTCGCGTACGGACTGCATCCTTTCGGCGGCGCGAGCGCCGTCAACGTCACTCCCATCATGTGCTGGAAGTCGCGTATCGCGCGCGCGCGACGCTTCCCGAAGGGAAGCCCGATCAGCTACGCGCGTTCATTTGTTACGGAGCGAGACTCGCTGATCGGTGTGGTGCCGGTGGGCTATGGCCACGGCTATCCGTTTCATCTCTCGGGACGCGGATTCATGCTGGTGGGCGGCGTGCGGGTTCCCATCGTTGGCCGCGTCACCATGGACATGACGATGGTGGACCTGACGGATGTGGCCACGCCGCCGGTTCCGGGCGACGAAGTGGTGCTGGTCGGATCGCAGGGGAGCGAGACGATCACATTTCACGACATCGCGCAGTGGGGCGACACGATCGCGTACGAAGTGATGTGCGGTATCTCGAAACGTGTACCGCGCACGTATTTCCGCAGGGGCAAAGTCGAAACCTTCAAGACGCTTCTCGGCGTTCTCCCGAATCACGTCGCGGTCTAGTTAACGAGTTCGCTCGGTCTCGGGCGTCTCGTTGTCTCACGCCTGGCGCTGGCGCCAGCCCGAACCAAACGCCAACCAACACCCGCTGCGGGAATGTTCGCCAACGAGAGCCCTGCGCCCTCGCTCCGGCGTAGACCCGCTACACCCCCATTTTTTAGAGAGTGTGTCGTTTGCTGTCGCAAACCGACACAAACACATTAGGGCCACTAGCACCAAGCGGGTGTGAATGCGCGTGGGTGGTGAACAGTCTTCGTTGCAGAAAGCGTGCGGTACCCCGGTGTCGATTTGCGTCAGCAAATGACTTCACTTTGTTTCTTGTTTGATGCATGCGCCGGAGCTCTCGGACGCGCGTGTCTTCGCGGCGAGTTGCGCAGCGCGCGAA
>CAZULB010000201.1:0-3049 GCA_964621155.1 uncultured bacterium
ACCAGCACCTGGCGTGCGGGATTGGGGCCGCACCCGGCCTGGCGGGCATGGCCAAAAATCACCTCATCAACGCGTTCCGGCGCGGTTCCGGACGAGGAGAGAACTTCGCGCGCCGCGTGCGCGCCAAGCCTCACCGCCGGGTGGTTACGAAATGCACCGAGGAACTTGCCGATGGGAGTTCGTTTTGCCTCGAGAATGGCAACGCGCGAGGACACGATTCCCTTTTTCTGGGCCTGGCGCGTTCGCTCCGCGAAGCGCCGAGTCGGCAGATTAACAGCTTGATTTCCAAAGGGTTGCTTGACTGAGCAGGGTATCCGAGCAGTGCCCCATCGTCAAGGAAAACTCCCGGTACGGTCGAGTCGGTTCGCTCCTTGCAATGCCGGGACATGGGCAGGTTTAACCGCATGATTTTCGAACGGGTTGCAGGGTTGAAACAGCTCCGGCGCAGGGCCGGGTCGAGGCGCTGGCGCCGGGTACTCCACCCCGTGCTCGTGCTGCGGCTCGCCATGTGGGTACTCATGGTCCCACGGCCGGTCGGCGCGGAAGATACGGCGACCCTGAGCGCGCCGCTACTCGCGCGACTCGACGCGGCCACGGCGCAACAGACCGACGCGCTGCTTTCGTCGCTGTATCGCGCGCAGAATTCCGCCGGGGCCTACGCCCCGGGTGACGACAACAACGACGCGGCGGTTCTGATCACGCGTCCTCTCTTTGCTACCATGGCCCTCGACGCGTACGCCAGCACGCGCAACACCGCGTCGCTCGCGCAGGCCGCCAATTCCATCTCGCGCTATTACAGCTATCTGTTTTCGTCGGCCGATCGCGATGGCGACCGGCTGGTCGAGTCGGCTTCGGCCCAGGGGCGCGTCGAAGATCCTGCTTTCAATGCCGTGCTCGCGGTGGACGCGCGCAACCTGGCCCGTATCAATCTCGAGCTGCGCCGGCCCATGCTGGCCCTGCACTGGTACGACGGCGCGCGCTCGATCGAACGCGCGGTGGTGGCCGGCACGTTCGACGCCGACGACAACTACTGCTTTGCGCACGACGCCACCAGCGGCGTCCCGGTGCGCACGTTCATTCCCGCCGCGGCGCTGCCCGCACAGTTTTCGATGGTGCTGGGAGACAATCACGCCGAGCGTATGCGCGCACACGTGATCGACTGGGCATCACACGCCAGCGCCAATGTAGATCCCGCCCAGCGCGCGACCAACGCGATTGACTTCATGGCAGCAGTGAACGTGCTGGGAACGGGCGACCACGCCGGTGTAATTGGCGCGCTGCGCAAGCGCATGCCGCTGCCGTCGGCGGTGGCCATGCCTGTTGAACGCTACGCGTTGGCGCGTGCCCGTGTCGACATTCCGCTCTCCGATGACGACGTCGTAATCGGTCTGTTCCTTTGTCTCGAGCGCGCGACCCAGTTCAGTGATCCCGACCGTTTCCGTATCGAACACGCGGTGCCGGACGTGCGCGCGCTGGCACTCTCACCAACCACGCCCATGATCCCGGTTGAGACCGCCGCGACGTCGATTGATGCGTTGTACGCGACCGTCAACACGCTGCGCGAACGCCTGCGCACGACGGCGTTCTTCAGCCCGGAACAGAAGAAAGCCTACCCCGGAGTAGACGCGAACATCGCCGGGCAGCGCGTCCTGGACGACATGACCACGCTCTTGCACCGCGCGGAGAACCGTCTCTTCGAGATGCGCTACGCCGCTCAGGGAGCGCAGGTTCAAGTGGCGCTGACCAGTGACCGTGTGGTGATCCAGGACAAGTTCGACGCGCGCTGGCAGGTGTCCGCAACGGCACCGGTGGCATGGAAGTCCGTTTCGGCCGGCATTTTCGGCGACGCGGTGGCACCGCTCAACACGAGCCTCAGCGCTGCGCCCGCGGCGCCGCTGCGCTTCGTGACGCGCCACATGGCCCGCGGCAACACCGGCGCCCTGCGCCTGCTCACCTTCACCGCCGTTTTTGAAGATGCGGCAGGCATCCGTTCGCGCGTGTACTTTGACCGCTCGGTGTTTCTCAACACGCCGGTTTCGGTGTCCGCGCGGTTCCCGCAGGGGCGAACCATCCGCGCCTCGACCATTCCGGTGCAACTGACGGTGCGTCGCCACAGCAACATGTCCGCCGACGCGAAATACTACTGGTTCAGCCCGTCGGGACTGCGCGTGGCGGAAGGAAACCAGGGACTTCTCCACTTCGGATCGAACGATTCGGTGGTGGTGACGCTGCACGTCGAGATTCCATCGCCGTGCCGTCCCGGACTGTTCCCGTTCACCCTGAAGTTCTTCTCGGGCGACCGTGACGCGGGTACGATTGCGTCGAGTCTGTTCAAACCTTACCAGTGGACGTACGTCGGCCCGTTTGCGGCCGACGGCGGGCTGGACGGAGCACTGCCTCCCGAGCAGGGCGTCAATCTGCTGCAGAGCTATCCGGGCCCCAACGGTTCCGCGCGCTGGCGGCCGGTGCCAGAATCGGCCTGCGATCCGCGCGGCGCCATCTCCATGCGCACGCTCGCTGCCGACCGCGGCGTACAGTACCTCTATACCATTGTCGCGTGCGCGTACGAGACGCAGCTGCAGGCGCGGCTGTGGTCGAACGCCCCCACGGCTCTGTTCGTCAACGGTCGCCGCGTGGCGAAGATCGGGACGGCGGGCGGCGACTCCGCGCTCGCCAACGTTCAACTCGACCCGGACCGGAATCACATTCTGATCAAGGTCATCGGCGACGCCGACGCGCGCGTTTCATTCGCGCTCGGTAACGACGACAACCTCGCCGCCGATGAGTTCGACAACAATCTCGCGGAACTGGCGGGCGGTTATCGCGAGCTCACCGCGCGCGAAATGGCGTCGGGCAACGCTCCGACGGAATCACGCCGACTGGTGACGCTGCGTCTCTCGGATGCGGCAGCGGGTTCGGTGGCGGTGGTGGGAAGTTTCAACGGCTGGTCACCCACGGTCAATCCCATGACGAAGAAGGGCGACGTGTGGGAGCTGACCTTGTCCCTGCTCCCCGGCAAATATTCGTATCGCTTCCTCGTGGACCAGAA
>CAZULB010000202.1:0-2993 GCA_964621155.1 uncultured bacterium
CCGTCAAGATTCGCGTTTATCAGACCGGCGTGCACTCGGTGCTGGCGTCGCGCATCATCGCGGCCGGATTTCCCGCCGGGCAGCCGGTTGCGAACCTGAGGCTCTTCCGGCGTTCCTACAGCGAGACCACACTGTCCGCGAGCGAAACCGAGATTGCGTGTGAAGTGAACGAGGGCGCGGCGGGGACGGCCGGTATTTTCGACGGCAACGACGCGCTCGTCTTCTACGGCCGCCGTTTGCGCGACGATCCCAACCAGGTTGACTCGACCGAGCAGTTCTCGTCCTACAATGTTTACTGGCTCGAGCCCTCCAACGGGGCGCGCATGGCCCAGAGCACGCCGGGAGTCGGTTTCGTCACTGCTGACACGCTTCTGGCGGCGTTTCCGGCCCAGGAGCACTTCGAGACCGACAATACGTTCCGCGACAAGATGAAGGCCGGCCTGCCCGGGCCGGAAGATCTCTACTTCTTCAACTCCGGCGAGGAACCCGGGCCCGTCGACATGCCGTTCACCGTCGGTAACATCCAACCGGGCACGAGCCTATCGCTGGCCTCACAGCTCCACGGGCAGACCTATGATTCGCCGCGCTCGATCAGGGTGTCGCTCAACAATTCGAAGGGCGACCAGCTTCTCAATGCCTCGTATCCGATTCCGGGCAAGATGCGTCGCGTCTTCCGTGCCACCATCCCGGCGGCCAGCCTGGACCTCGGCACGAACAAGCTGCGCCTGATGATTCCCGACTCGCGTCCATCGGTGCAGGTGCTCCTCAACTGGGTCGACGTGAGTTACACCTCGCTGTACCGGGCGCGCGGCAATGCGCTGCGTTTCAATTCGGCGTCTCTCTCCGGTGACACCACGATTGCGGTGACGGGCATCACGTCCACTACCGGGCTGGAGCTCCTCGACATCACCAATCCCGATCAACCCGCGCGGCTTGCGCTTTCCGCCGGGCACTTCCAGCCCGGGGTTGGTGGCAGTGTGCTTGCGTTCCGCGACAACTTCGCGGGCCGGCGTCAGTATGTCTTGATTCCAGGTTCACGCATGATCGACGTGAGGGCTGCGGATGTCGTCGCGGACGCGCCCAGCGCGATCATTGGCGGCTCCGCCGAGAGCGGTATCGATGTGCTGGCCGTGGCGCACCACGACTTCGTTGCCCAGATGCGGGAATGGGCGTCGTACCGGCGTGCGCAGGGCTACCGCGTGCTCCTGGTCGACGCGGAAGACGTCTTCGACGAATTCAACGGCGGCATTCCCCATGCGCGCGCCATCTATCGCTTCGCGCGCCATTTCTACGAGCATGCCGACGCGTCCGCGTTGGTACTGGTTGGGGACGCGAGCGAGGATCACAAACACGTCCACGACGATTCCGGACGCGATTTTGTGCCCACCTTTACCCGCATCGACAGTGTCAGCGTTCTGCAGACGGACGAAGTTGTCAGCAGTGACAAGAAACTCGTGAAGTTTCCGGGCCCCGGGGGCGTGATCGACAGAGTGCCGGACATGATCGTGGGCAGAATTCCCGTGGGCGACACCGGTGAACTGACGTCCGTGCTCAACAAGGTGTATGCGTATGAAGCGCCGAGCGCGTCCGATTTCTGGCGCAAACGGATGATCATGGTGGCCGACGACGAGTTCAGCGACGGCAACTCCGGCTTCGGCGGCAACACGTACTGCAACAACAATGAGTACGGATTTCAGGCGGGGCAGGAGCAGGCGTCGCAGATGATCGAAAATTCGCTGCCCGCCGGTTACGACGTGGTGCGTTTTTATCTCAAGACGTATACCGACGCGTTCTATAACAATCAGTGTGCGTTCCAGAACGCAGCCATTTCCTACGTGCGCCGTAATGTGACCGAGAAGTTCATGAACGAGCTCAGCCAGGGCGCCACGCTGGTCACCATCCAGTCGCACATGAATCGGTATGTGGTCTGCCACGAGCGCCTGCTTTCCGGAGAACCGGCATCGATCCTGGACGGTTCCACGGGACGCGACTACCTGCGCATGCAGAACCGATTCAAGCCCTGGCTCATTTTTGCCATGGGTTGCCACTTCAGCGAGTACGCCGTGGACCGGGAGGAGGCGACGTTTCACACCATCTACAACTCGCCCAACGGTGATTGCTTCGCGGAGCAGCTCCTGTTTTCCGACGAGCGCGGGGCCGTGAACACCTACGGCAGCTCGGGTTTCGAGTACCTCGACCGCAACATGGACTACATGAACACACTTGCCGCAGTCTGGTTCTACCAGGCGCCGTACGACACCATGACGGCGCAGACGCAGGCGGAGTGGAAATTCGGCCAGCTCATGTACCTGGTCGAAGCGCAGATGGCCGTGGTATCTCCGTTCCAGGCCGAGGCCGTCGAGCGTTACCACATCCTGGGCGACCCCATGCTCCGCATCGACGCGGGCCCGCCGGCGTTCAATGTCACGGTGAACGGGCGCGCCGCGCAAAACGGAGACATTGTCAGCACCGGCGGCGAGCTCGACAGCCTCACGGTGGTCGCAGTCGTTACGGACGAGAACGCGATCCACAAGTTTGCGCTCGAGATCGACGGTCAGGACCTGAGCGATTCACTCCGTGTGACGCGGACGGCCGACCCCAACCTTCCCAACGCGCGCCAGTACCGCGTGAGCTTCCGCCATCTGCTCATGCCGCGGACCTACGACATCGTGCTGCGCGCCTACCAGGCGCCCGACACGACAGCGGGGCAGTACCACATGGCGGCGGAGTTCCGCCTCAAGGTGGAATCGAGCATTTCGGTCGCGGTCAACGGCCGTTCCATTCAGAGCGGCGCGTCGGTCCCGGCGGACGGAAGCTACCGGGTGGATCTTTCTTTCCCCGTGTTCATTCCCCAGTCGGACATCAGCATCAAGATCGACGACGTGGCGGTGAGCGATGCGCAGTACTCGCATCCGGCGCCGGAGGATTCACTGGTGTGGATCGTTACCTTCCGCAAGAAGCTGGCGGCGGGCAAGCACCACATGCTCGTCGAC
>CAZULB010000203.1:0-2919 GCA_964621155.1 uncultured bacterium
ATCGACCCCGATGGGGCCCTCGATGGCGTGGAGCTGGAAGTCTCGGCCGGAGTCGATCGTGCCGCCATCGTTCGCGAGGCGGGGGCGGTCATGGTTCGCGAGCTCGGCGTCGAAATGGATCTCGAGCGTATCCGGCTCAACGAGCGGGCCCCCGAGGACGTCGCGGAGTTTCCCATCCTCGAGTTCGAGGGCCGTTTTGCCTTCGTCAGCGTGAACGTGGTTTCGTCGCGCGAGGGAGTGCGTGCCGAGGTGGAGCTCACCCGCGAAGCACTGCACGCGTTCGGCGCGGCGACCAGCGAGAACATCGCCATGCCCGCCTGGACGGTGGTGGCGGAAGCGACATTGCGCGCAATCTCGGAATATCTTGACGATGCAGTCCGCCTGTGTTTGATTGGCGTCGTCAAGGCGCCGCTCGGCGACGACGAAGCCATGCTGGTTCGCGTCGATGTCGTGACGTCGCGCTGGACAAAGAGCCTGGCCGGGTGCGCGCTGGTGGGCGGCCACGACAATCAGAGTGTGGTGTTCGCAACCCTCGATGCCGTCAACCGCGTGAGCGGCAAGCTCGAATTCAAAACATCGATCGAATACAAGATCCAGTGACAACAAGTTGAAAGGTGAATTCCGAGAATCGCCGGCGGCGTTCAAGGTCTACTACTTCACCTTCATCGTTCTCGGTTTCCTCCTCTTCGCCTGGCTCGTCCGTGCCTTCCCGCTGCAGCGCTTTCCCGAAGTGCTGCTGTTCACGTTCCTGATCGTCATCGCCGATTCGGCGCAGATCACGCTCCCGCGCGGCGGCGCCTCCATCTACGCGTCGAGCCCTTTCGACCTCGCCGCCATCGTGCTGCTGGGGCCCGCGGCCGCCGTGCTCGTCGAAGCCATCGCGTCGTTCTTCACCGAGGTGATCGTGCAGCGGCGCGCGGCCATGAAGTATGCCTTCAACGTGCCCCTGTTGATTGCCACCGTCGGAGTGGCAGGCGTCACCTACTGGGCCTTTCCCGAATCGTGGCGGTCGCTGGAATCGCCGCGTTTCCTTCTGCCCCTGAGCGTTTCGGCGGTGGTGTATTACCTCGTCAACACCACGGCGGTGAGCCTGGTCATCGCGCTGCGGGCGGCGAAGAGCGTGTTCCACATCTGGAAGCAGAACTACATGTGGACCTTCTTCCACATCTTCGCGTTCATACCCATCGGCGCCATCATCGCTCTCGTATACACGGCCTTCGGGCGGTGGACGCTGCTCTTGTTCCTGGTGCCGGTGTTCCTCGCGCGCTACAGCTTCAAGCTCTATATCGAGATGAAGGAAGCGCACATCAATACCGTGGCCGCGCTGACCTCCGCCATCGACGCCAACGACCCCTACACGCACGGCCACTCCTATCGCGTCTCCCGCTACGCGCTGCGTGTGGGGCGCGCGCTGGGGCTGCCGGCGCGTGACCTGGAGATTCTGGAGTACGGGGCTCTGCTCCACGACATCGGCAAGATCGCCATCAAGCACGACATCCTGCTCAAGAAGGAGCGTCTCACCGACCAGGAGTTCCTGAGCCTGAAACAACACCCGACGGTGGGCGCCGACATCGTGGAGAACCTCAAGTTTCTGCGCGAAGCGGCCGTGCTGGTGCGGTATCATCACGAACAGCCCAATGGCCGCGGTTATCCCGAAGGGTTGCGGGGCAACGACATTCCGCTCGGCGCGCGCATCATCCTCGTGTGCGACGCGTTCGATGCCATGACGTCGGATCGCCCCTATCGAAAAGGGCTGCCGGTGGAAACGGTGGTGGCACAATTCGAAAAATTCCGCGGCGAACAGTTCGACGCCGAGATCGTCACCATTGCGCTGGATCTGATCCGGCGCGGCGAGTTCCCGGTGATCGTCGAGAACGATCCGACCACCGCCATCTACGAATCCTTGCAGGAGAGACTCTGACATGCGTTATCGCGAATCCGGTGTGGACATCGACAAGGCCAACGAGGCCACGAAAGCCATCGCGCGCCTGGTGGGCAAGACGTGGAGCCCATCCGTGCTCTCGTCGATCGGGAGCTTCGGGGGGTTGTTCGAAATTCCTTCGGGCTACAGGCGCCCCGTGCTGGTGAGCAGCATGGACGGCGTCGGCACCAAGATCATGGTCGCGCGCGCGGCGAAACGTTACGACACGGTCGGGCAGGATCTCGTGAACCACTGCGTCAACGACATCCTGGTACAGGGCGCGAAACCGCTCTTTTTCCTCGACTACGTGGCCGCCGGAAAGATCGAGCCCGCCATGGTGGCGGACGTGGTCCGAGGCCTGGCGCTGGCCTGCGCGGAGAATGGATGCGCGCTGATCGGCGGCGAAACGGCGGAGATGCCCGGGCTGTATCAGGAAGGCGACTTCGACCTGGCGGGAACCATCGTGGGTATCGTGGAGCGCGACGAGATCATCGACGGCGCGCGCATCGCACCCGGTGACGTGATTTTCGCGCTGCCGTCCAACGGCCTCCACACCAACGGCTACTCGCTGGCGCGCCGCGTGATCTTCGACGCCATGCAGCTCGAGGTCGACGCGCGCGTGGAGAGCCTGCACGCCACCGTGGCCGACGAGCTCCTGCGCGTACACCGGTCGTATCTCGCGCCCGTCATGGCGCTGCAGCAGAAGCTGGATATCAAGGGACTCGCGCACATCACCGGCGGCGGTATTCTGGAAAACCTGCCGCGCATCTTTCCGAAGGGTTGCGCTGCGCGCATCGAAAAGGGCACGTGGCCCGTACCCGCAATTTTCGAGCTGATTGCGCGCGAGGGAGATGTCGTGGAAGGGGAGATGTACCGCGTCTTCAACATGGGCGCGGGCATGTTGATCGTGGTGTCTGCCGCCGACGCCGCGACGATGCCGTCGCGCATCGAGGGACTCGATGTCCATCGCGTCGGCACCATAGTCAAAGGCGACGGTG
>CAZULB010000204.1:0-2901 GCA_964621155.1 uncultured bacterium
GCGGACTTGTTCGCATATGGTGAGTCTCTGGCTGGCGCTCTTCCGGAAATCAATACGGCTCTGTCTGAGAGTGGGAGCACGCTGCGGTATCGCAATCTGCTTGGCATCACGTTGGGGACGGGGTTGGGTGCGGGCATCGTGACGAATCACAGTTTGCATGAAGGCGACAATTCGGCGGCGGCGGAGATTTGGGCGCTGCGGAGCAAGTTGCACCGGGATTCGCCGGTCGAAGAGGACGTGAGTATTCGGGCGCTTCGGCGGGTGTATGCGGAGATCGCACGGATGCCGGTTGAAGAAGCGCCGGAACCGGATGTGCTGGCGTCGATTGCGCGGAATCAGCAAAAGGGGCATTCGGCCGCGGCGCGGGAATCGTATCGGCGCTTTGGTGAGGCGCTGGGGGATGGGATTGCGAATGCGCTGACGCTTGTCGATGGCCTGGTGGTGTTGGGTGGTGGCATCAGCGCGGCGCACGACCTGTTCATGCCGGCGGTGATGCAGGAGCTCAACGCTCAATACCAGCTGCGTGAGGGTGGACGCGCGCCGCGGACGGTGATGCGCGCGTTCAATCTGGAAGACGAGACGGAGCGACGTTCGTTTCTGGCCCACAAGCCGCGTGATATTGCGGTGCCGCGCAGTGATCGCACGATCTCTTACGACCCGATGAAGCGCACGGGTCTCATGGTGTCGAAGCTAGGCACGGCGCGCGCCGTCGCGATCGGGGCTTATGATGTGGCGGTGACGGAGCTCAACGCACGCACTGGGAAAGCCACTCCATGAAGTTTGCGCGAATCTTGGTGCGGGCGTTCGCGGTTGTTCTTGTTCCCGCTGTTTTCTTTGTCCTGCTCGAGGTTGGCCTTCGCCTGGGCCATTACGGGGTCAACACGGACCTGGTGCTCGAGCTCAAGGACGATCCCGCGCACACGTGCTATCTGAACCCGGACGCGCCGCAGCGCTACTTCCCGCCGGCGTTGCGCTCGATTCAGCCTTCGGTCGGCTTCCGTACATTCACGCGTGAGAAGCAGCAGGGCGCGCTGCGCATATTCGTCCTGGGTGAATCCACGGTAGCGGGTTTTCCGTTTCATACGAACGGGTCATTTGCGGGCTTCCTGGAAGACGATCTTCGCGCCGCGTACCCGAGCCGCGAGATCGAAGTGATCAACTGCGGCATGACGGCCATCTGCTCGTACTCGGTGCTGGACTTCACCAAACAACTGGTGCGCTACCAGCCCGACGCTTTCCTGATCTATCTGGGCCACAACGAATTCTACGGTGCGATGGGCGCGGGTTCGACGAGCGCGGCCTCGGTTACGCGCGGGCTCACGATGCTTCGCATGACGCTGGCCAAACAGCGCACGTACCAACTGCTCGACAACACAATCTTCAAGGTGCGCAGCGCGTTCGCGAAAAAGAACAAGCAGCAGGGCCGCTCGCTGATGGCGAGCATGATCGGGAAAAAGAAGATCCGACTCGAGGACCCGATGCACAAGATGGCGGAGCGGACGTTCCAGGCCAATCTGAACGAAATGCTGGAAGTGGCCGCCAGGAATAACGTGAAAGTCGTGCTCTCCACGGTGACGAGCAACCTGCGTGACCTACCGCCCTTCGACAGCGCGCACCGCGACAAGATAGACGACATCCAGCGCCAGCACATCGACGGCGCCGTCCGCACCGGCGGCGTCAAAGAGCTGCACGAGGCGCTCGCGTTGGACTCAACCTATGCGGTCGCGCACTACGCGCTTGCGCAAACGTTGGAAGCGGATTCTACGCAGGCGCTCAGCGCGCGCCGTGAGTTCATTGCCGCGCGCGATCATGACGTGGTGCACTTCCGTGCTTGCAGCATTTTCAATGACATCATCCGCCGCGAAGCGAGCACGCACCACGTTCCGTTGATCGATATGGATGCCGTGTTTGCACGCGACAGCGTGCGCAAGGTGCCGGGGATGAACCTGTTCCTGGAGCACCTGCACCCGAACCTCCACGGCGCGATCTTGATGGCAAACGCGTTTCGCTCCGAAATGCAGCACGCGGGCATCGTGCCGCCGGTGGACGCCGCGGCGCCGCGTTCATACGAGCAGGCGTTGGCGGATGCGCGCATCACCCCGCTCGACCTGGAGCTCGCGCGCCAGCGCATCGACGCCATGACGGGGCAGTGGCCGTTTAAGAAAAACTACGCGGCGCTCACGAGTGAATTCCCGCAGCAACCGGATGCCCAGGTGGCGCAACTGGCCACTGCCGTCCTCCGAAAGACGATGGGATTGGACCAGGCGCACCAGGCGCTGGGAAGCGCGTATCTGCAGAAGAACAATCTCGAGGCGGCGCTCGCGGAGTACGGATCGCTCGCGAAGATCTATCCGGTGTCCCCCGTCGGCCATATCAATGTGGCCGACATCCTGCTGCGCATGCGCAAGCCCGCGGAAGCCATTCCGTATTATCAAACCGGCCTGGCGCTGGCGCCCGACGAGATCGAGGTGCGCTGGCGCTTTGCCTTTGCACTGCACGCCGCGGGTGACAACGAAGCGGCGCTGGCCGAGTGCAAGAAGGTGCTCACGGCCAACCCCAACCACGAGAACGCAAAAAAGCTGATCGCGACAATCAAAGCCGGCTCGTAGGCCGGATCCGAAACCCGCGCCGCGTCTCGTGGTATAATCCACGCAATGAAGCTTCTCGGACTGATCACGTGCGCGCTTCTGGCAACCGCGCCCGCCACCAGCCCCCTCGCCGCGTCCGGTGCCCCTGCCGGTGACGCCACCAGGCCCAACATCGTCGTCATCCTGGGCGATAACATCGGCTATGGCGAGCTGTCGTGTTACGACAACAGCCGCATGGTAGAGACACCCCGTCTTGACGGCCGGAAGAAAACGACTTCACAGAAGAAGACGGGGAAATAGATAGAACTCCCTG
>CAZULB010000205.1:0-2748 GCA_964621155.1 uncultured bacterium
CGTATCAGCACGGCGAAGTGTTCGTCACCGACGACGGCGGCGAAACCGATCTCGACCTCGGACACTACGAGCGCTTCCTCGACCAGAGCCTCACACGCGACAACAGTGTCACCGCAGGCAAGGTCTACCAGGCCGTCATCGAGAAAGAGCGCGCCGGGGGCTATCTCGGGAAAACCGTGCAGGTGGTTCCGCACGTCACCGACGAGATCAAGACACGCATCAAGGCGTGCGGCGCCAAAGGCGACGTCGACATCATTATTACCGAGATCGGCGGCACCACGGGCGACATCGAAGGCCTGCCCTTCCTGGAAGCGTGCCGCCAGCTGCGCCACGAAGAAGGTGCCGACAACTGCATCTTCATCCATCTTACGCTCATCCCGTACATCAAGGCCGCGAAGGAAATCAAAACCAAGCCCACGCAACACAGCGTCAAGGGTCTGCTCGAGATCGGCATTCAGCCCGATGTGCTCCTGTGCCGCTCGGAACAGCCGCTCTCGCGCGATATTCGCAGCAAGATTGCGCTCTTCTGTAACGTGCGCGAACGAGCCGTGATTGAGGCGCGCGACGTCGCGTCCATTTACCACGTGCCGCTGCATTTCCACCGCGAGGGCCTGGATGAGATCGTGCTCAAGCTCCTGCACATCACGGCTCCCGAGCCCGACATGGACGAATGGGAGCGCATGATCCAGCGCATGACCGCCATCGAAGACGACCTCAAAATCGCGGTGGTCGGCAAGTACGTGCAGATCCAGGATGCGTACAAGTCCATCATCGAGTCGTTCACGCACGCCGGTATTCAGAACGACGTGCACGTGACCATCGTGTGGGTGGATGCGGAAGATGTGGAGAAGCTCGGCGCCGAAGAGGTGCTGCGCGGTGTCTCCGGCATCCTGGTTCCCGGCGGCTTTGGCGACCGCGGCATTGCGGGCAAATTGGAAGCGATCCGTTACGCGCGCGAGAACGAAATTCCGTTCCTGGGCATCTGCCTGGGGCTGCAGTGCGCGGTGATCGAGTTTGCGCGCGACGTGTGCGGCATTGAAGACGCGCTCTCGTCGGAGTTCAGCCCGAGTTGCGCCAACCCCGTCATCGACCTGATGGAAGGCCAGACCCATTCCGGTAAGAAGGGCGGCACCATGCGCCTGGGCGCGTGGCCGTGCAAGATCAAGCCCGCCACGCTGGCCGCCGAGCTCTACGGCGAAGACGAAATCTCAGAGCGGCATCGCCACCGCTGGGAAGTGAACAACGAGTATCGCGAACGCCTCGAGCGCGCAGGCCTCGTCGTCAGCGGCACCACACCGGACGGAAGCCTGGTGGAGATCGTCGAGATCGCCGATCACCCCTACTTCATTGCGTGCCAGTTCCATCCCGAGCTCAAGAGCCGCCCGCAGCGCCCGCATCCGCTCTTCTTCGGCCTCGTGCGCGCCGCCAAGGCGCAGAAGAACCAGTCCTCTCCGGCCCACCGCGCGAGCGCCTGAGGCGCCGACGTTGTGGCAGTAACCGCTCGCATTGGAAACATGACCGTGGGCGACGGCGGGAAGCCGTTGCTCATCGCCGGCCCGTGCGTCATCGAATCCGAAGCGCTCACGCTCTCCATTGCCGAGTCGATCGCGAAGCTTCCCATCGTTCGTGAATTTCAATTTGTCTTCAAGGCGAGCTTCACCAAAGACAATCGAAGTGCGGGAGACAGTTTTCGCGGGCCCGGCATAGAAGAAGGTTTGCGGATATTGGACAAGGTCCGCAGTTCAATTGGATGTCCGATTCTCTCCGACGTTCATTCACCCGAAGACGTGACCGCATCCGCGCCGGTGCTGGACGTACTGCAAATTCCCGCGTTCTTGTGTCGTCAGACGAGCCTCATTGAGGCAGCAGGAGCGTCCGGAAAACCCGTGAACATCAAGAAAGGACAATTTCTCGCGCCCGAAGATATGCGGAACGTGGTCGACAAGATAAGGGCCACGGGCGCGGGTTCTGTGTTGCTCACCGAGCGCGGCACCAGCTTCGGCTACCACGATCTCGTCGTCGACTTTCGCGGCTTCGCGCGCATGCGCGCCACCGGCTGCCCGGTCATCTTTGACGTGACGCACTCACTGCAGCGTCCCGGTGGCCTCGGCACGGCTTCGGGTGGCGAGCCGGCGCTGGCGGCCATGATGGCGCGTGCGGCGGCCGCCATTCCCGTGGACGGACTCTTCATCGAGACGCATCCGGAGCCATCCCGGGCGAAGTCCGACGCCGCCTCCATGCTGCCGCTGGCGCAGCTGCCGGCGCTTCTCGAAGACGTAGTCCGCATTCTCAACGCTGCCCGGCGAGGCGGCTGAACGTGGTACCCTTTTCCTCTCATGAAAACCCAGCCTCGAAACGAAACTGACGCGCTTCTCGAAAGCGCCCGTCGTCTCATCAATGAAGAGATCGACGGCCTCCAGAAGCTCCGCGATCATCTCGGTCCCGAGCTCGCGCGCGCCGTAGATGCCATTCGCAATTGCCGCGGCCGCGTGATCGTTTCCGGCGTCGGCAAATCGGGACAGATCGCCAACAAGATTGCGAGCACACTCACCTCGACGGGCACGCCCAGCTTTTACGTGCACGCCTTCGAAGCCGGCCACGGCGACCTGGGCGTGGTGCGCGAAGAAGACGTGGTCATCGTCATCTCGAAAAGCGGCATGGGCGACGAGCTGCGCGATTTCGTTCCTGCCCTGAAGAAACTCGGGGTGGTGGTGATTGCGATCACCGCGTCGCGCAGCTCCTATCTCG
>CAZULB010000206.1:0-2746 GCA_964621155.1 uncultured bacterium
TCGGCTCGGTGGCGTCGGCTCCCGGTATCGCCGAGCGCCAGCAGCACACAAAGAAGAGCAACGAGAAACCGACCGCGACCCAGGCGGCCGCAGGCGCACTCGCCCCCGCCCACATGGCGGCGAAAGCGACCAATCCAAACAGAACGGGCGAGAGCGCGGTACCGAGGCCGATCGATGCGGACAGTCGAAAGCGCGACCGGGCAGCCAGCGCCACACCCGGCAACAATCCGGCAACCAGGAGGAAACCAATCACACGCAGCGCGGTGACGGGCACGGCACAGAGCAGCGCCGCGAGGGCGGCGACACAAACGCGAACACGAAAATTCAGGGAGAACGCCGCGCGCATGGAGGGCGTGAAAACTCGATTCCGCCTGCGAGAAGGCTACACGGCCGGAGCCGCGTTGTTCGCCGGCACCGGCGCGGGCTCGGTGGCCATGGCGACCCTCGGCTTGAGCTCGCGGTACACGTGGGCCAGCGCGAGACCGCTGATCGGCATCGTTACCAGCAGGCCAACTCCGAGGCAGCATGCACCGAGGATGTTGAGCCCCAGCAGTGCGATGAAAAGGACAAGGAGGTCCATGGTATGACCGCGCGTGATATCCCATGACCGCTGAATGGCGTCGATGGGGCCGGTTCGTTCGTCCACAAGGACGAAACCCACCATCCAGAGCCGGAGCATCATGATTACGCCGGGGACGATGAGGAGAAACAGGCCCATGACAATGGCAACATCGGCAATCAGCGCGGAAGCGAACCAGATATGGGCCCGGGCCACGCCATCGAAGAGATTTTCAAAGATCGGCTTTTCCCCGTCACGATAGCGGAGATAGATTTTGGCCAGCCCAAGGCAGAAGGTGGCGGTCACGAGCCAACTAACCAGCGTGATCAGGAAAACCTGGCCGTCGTGGTGGAAGACGCGCTCGGCGCCCGTCTTGATCACGATGGGCACAATGAACGCGAGGGCGAGCGTCAAGAGGATGAATGCAAACGCAGCCTGGACGGTTTTCCACCCGAAGCGGATGGCCTCGGATATACGAAGGCCTTTGGGATTAGGCATACAGTCCTCCTGCCGCGAAGGTTACACTATACGCCCCACCATGACAGGCCTTTTTCGAGGTGAAATGTAATGAACGAACGTCCCGGCCGACTGCTTCTGTTGAGTAATTCGCGTAACTACGGCGGCAGTTTTCTCGATCACGCCGAAGACTGGATCCGCGCCTTCCTGGGCGACGGCGTAAAGCGGGCGGTGTTTGTGCCCTACGCCCTCACGCGGGGCCTGGACGACTACATGGCGTTGGTGTCGGAACGATTCGGCCGGTTGAACATACCGATCTCATCGGTTCACCGTGCAAAGCATCCGGTGAAGGAGATTGAGGGCGCGGATGCCATCATCGTCAGTGGCGGGAATACCTTCCACCTGCTCAAGCAGCTCTACGATAACGGAACCCTGTGGGCCATCCGCGAGCGGGTGCTGGCGGGTGTGCCCTACATCGGATGGAGTGCGGGATCGAACGTGGCATGTCCGACCATCAAGACCACCAACGACATGCCGATCGTCGAACCGTCACGGCTCGACGCCATGCGGCTGGTGCCGTTTCAGATCAACCCGCACTATACGGAAGACGTGATCCCGAATCACGGTGGCGAAACGCGCATGGAGCGCATCGCCGAGTTCACCCGGGTGAATCCCGATGTGGTTGTGGTAGGACTTCGCGAAGGCAGTGCGCTGCGTATCATTCACGGCGTGACCACCCTGCTCGGACCGCACCCGGCGAAGATATTCCGCGACGACGTTGAGCCCGTGGAGCACGCTCCCGGACCGATCAGTTGGCAGCGAGAGGTTATTTCATGAAACGGATGATCACGATATTGACCGTGCTTGTGGCCGCTGCGTGGTGCTGGACGGATGCGCATGCGCAAACCATTCAGAGCGGACCCGCGCGCGTGGCGCTCCTGGAACTTTACACGTCGGAGGGATGCTCGAGCTGTCCTCCCGCCGAAGAATGGCTTTCACAGTTCGCGAAGGACCGGCTGTGGAAGGACGTGGTCCCGGTCGCGTTTCATGTCGACTACTGGGACTACCTGGGCTGGGGCGACGTGTTCGCCACCGCTGCGTACAGCGAACGGCAGCGCGACTACGCCGAGGCGTGGAAATCGGATCGGATCTACACGCCCGGTTTCGTGCTGAACGGGAAAGAATGGAGAGGCTGGCGCGAGAACGCCGCACTCCCGCAGGCGACCGGCGACGGGGGCATGCTCTCGTTCGAGCCGGTGTCGGCGGGCGGCATGATACGGTTTGCGCCGAGTGCAAAATTTGAGGGTGGCGTTGCGCACGTGGCGCTGCTCGGAACCGGTGTCACGCGCAAAATCAACGCCGGCGAGAACAAGGGCAGGACGCTGACGCACGATTTCGTCGTGCTGGATTATCGCAGCGCGAACCTGACGCAGAAAGACGGCGCGTGGGTCGTGTCCGGGGTGCCATTGCACAGGCCCAACGGTGTGAAGCCGGCGCAGTATGCCGTGGCGGTATGGGTGACGGATGAAAGAGAGGAAACCCCGCTGCAGGCCGCGGGAGGCTGGCTTACAGACGATGCCGCCGCCGCGCTCCCGACCGCGGATATTTCAGGAGGGAAACGCATGACCAAGATCACGAAAACCGATGCCGAGTGGAAGGCGCTCCTCACACCGGAGCAGTATCGCGTCGCGCGCATGCAGGGAACGGAATCGCCGTTTCAAAACGAGTACT
>CAZULB010000207.1:0-2654 GCA_964621155.1 uncultured bacterium
CCGGCGTAGTGGGCCGGCTCCATCGCGACCTGATGGCGGGCCAGCTTCCGGTGGCGTGCGACCACCACCTCGCCGACGAAGATCTCGTAGCCGTCGACCAGATCGCGAATGGTGACCGTCTCGCCGACATACCGCACGGGCACGGAGTAGCGGCTCCCGTCGATCGCGACCAGCGCATCCTTGGGCACCACCCGGTGGCGGACGCGTTCCAGGCGATACGGCGGCCGGCTGCCCAGGGGCAACAGCTGTTCCGCGGCAAAGCGCACCAACGGCACTTCGTGCGTCGTCCCATGCACGCGCGTGTCGGCAATCGTGGTCGCCCACTCGAGGAGCCAGTCGTTCAGGTGATCCCACGACCGGAACCGCTTGCCGGCGAGTGCGTTCCGCTTCACATACTTGACGCCGCTCTCGACCTTGCCCTTCGTCTGCGGCCGATGCGGCGCGTGCGCCCACGCGCGGAACCCGTAGTACCCGGCGAAGTCCGCGTACACCGGATGCCAGACCACCGCGTCGCGCCCATGGTGGAGCACGGCCGTCTTCGGGTTGTCGAGCACCACCTGGGCGGGCACGCCACCAAAGTGTTGAAACGCGCGTTCGTGCCCGCTGAGATACGCGCTCAAGCGTTCGTGCGGGAACCCGTACGCGTAAGTGCGCCGCGAATAGCTCAACGTGCACACGAACACGTGGGCCGGCACGAACCCATCCGCGATCCACAGCTTCCGCTGACCAAAATCCACCTGCGCCTGATGGCCGGGCGGCGTCTCGAACCGGACCGTGGCCTCGGGCCCGCCGCGCGCGGCGACGCGCAGGGGACGGATGAACCGGCCGACCTGCATGGCCGAGCCGGTATACCCGTGCGGGACCAACTCGCGGTACAGCACTGCGGCGTTGTACTCCACTTCGGGTGCCCGGGCGCGGAGCCACTCCCGAAACGGATCCAGCATGCTGGTGCGGCGCGGCGACAGCCGTGGGGCATATCGACCCCGGGCCCGCCAGGCGCGCACCGTCTTCGGGTCAATGTCGTAGTGCCGCGCCACGGCGAGCACCTTCTCCCCGCGCTGCAACCGTGCGAGCACTTCTTCCACCATCGCTTCCTTGAGCACCGGCGTCTCCGTCGACTCTGGGGTCGCGGTCAACGCTACCGGCGCCGTCTCCAATCCGTCTCCCATCCTGCCCTCCCGGTGGTCTGGGGTAGGGAATTCCAACTGTCCTCAGGTAGGGAAAATCAGATGATCAATGACACGCCAAGTCATTCCGAACAGAGTCCCCGCGCTCGCGATACAGAAGCGTTCGAAACTCGGTGGGTCGCGCGTAGTCCTCCCCGAAGACGGCGAGCAGAGTTTCAAGGAACGTGCTCTTGCCGTTGGCACCTGTTCCGTAAAGAAGAAAGAGGCATTGCTCCGAGGTCTCGCCGGTCGCGCAGTATCCAGCAACCTGCTGGAGGTATTGTAGGAGCGGGGCGCTCTCCGCAGTTACCCGGTCAAGGAACTCCAGCCACCTCGGCGCGGACGCGCTTGGCTCATAGCCGATCGGAATCAGCCGCGTGATGAAGTCTTCGCGGCGATGGGGGCGAAGCATCCCCGTTCGGAGATCGACAGTTCCGTTGTCGACGTTCAATAGCGACGAGTCTCGATCCGTTTCCTCGGGCAGAAGAGGCAGAAGCGGCTTCGCCGCCCAGATCATTGCCTCGATGCGTGACTTCTGCTGTGACTGAACTGCCCATCGGCTGAGCGCGGCCTGCTCCAGCTTGTCCGTGAGCTCCGCAACTTCGCGGTGAATGTCTCGTGCCACTTTCACCGCCATCCTCTCGATCATCCCAATTCGGTCGAGCGCCCATCGCTTGCCGTCCCAGATACGCCACTTTCCCCGGCGCACGTCATAGCGGATGTCGTCGCCGAAGGCACGGACGAGACGCTCTCCATTCGCTGCGTCCGTGCAGGCCTTGTTGTTGAGCGGCTCTTTGCGCGCCGTTAGTCCGAGCCACTTGATTGCCACCTTTACAGGCTCATCGCCGACAAGCTCGGCAAGGCGCCGAAGCCCGGTCACTGATTGACCGCTTTCAAGACTCCGCTGTGTTGCACCCACCGTCGCAACTCGATCCTCGACCTGGTCATCACCAGCGGCTGACACGACGAGGCGAATGAAGCCCTCCACACGATGCGGTTCGCAACCGCGCGAGAGGAGCGCACCCGCGAGTGCAAGTGCGGTGTCGTGCCGAGAGCCTTTTGCCGGCCAATGCAGGGCGAACGCCGTCGCCGAGGCCAATCGTTGTACGGCAACGAGGAGTTCCGTGGCGGTAACGCGCGCGGGATTTCCGTGGTGGTCCCAACACACCGATTCCCCGGTCGGATGCGTACTTGGCGGAAAGACGGTCTGGCCTCCCGTAGACCGAATCTCGACAAGCATGCCGCCATCGCTCAGCGAGAACCGCTCCGGCCCGAGCTTCTCCACTTGGTACAGCCAGTGAGACCTCAGCTTGCCCTTCCGGCCGAAAACAGCTTCCGTTGGCGGCAGAAAGTGTGGCGCGAGTTCTACCGCTATTGGCGAATCGAGATCGATGTCGAATAGTCCACCGCTCGGCTCACCGAGCAGAACGCCATTGTTTGCCTCTCGTTTCGCGAAACGAGTCGGAATGTCGGAGATACCTATTTGCA
>CAZULB010000208.1:0-2565 GCA_964621155.1 uncultured bacterium
TTTGACGACGTGTACTCGAATCGACTGATTTTCGGCACGCACGATCGTCTGGTAGGATGGCAGGCAACGCCGTTCGATTTGAACGGAAAGCCGCTGGCGCTGCACGAGCTTTCCCGAAAGCATGCGGTTTCGCTCGCGCGCTCGGCCTTCGTGGGCGATGGCGACAACGATATTCCGATGATCGGCGTGGCTGGGTGCGTGGTGGCGTTCAACCCCCGTTCGGCGGAGCTGGCGCGGCGCGCGCACCACGTGGTTCGCGAGCCCAATCTTTCACACTTACTGAACCTGATCGGGTGATATGACCAAGATCGATAACAGCAAGAGAGAACAATTCGATTCCACCAGCCGCGTGCTGGATGAAATCCGCTCCATCTACGCCGACCCGGATCCGGATCTGTCGACAAGATTGATCCGCGAGCTCATTGTGCACGCGCTCAAGTGCCGTCGCGACGAGCTCGAGGTTCTCGATCTCAAGGTGCTCAGCCGGTCGATGGCGGAATTCCGCTATGCCGCGCGAATCTTCAAGCCCTACCGGCACAAGCGCAAAGTGTCGATATTTGGGTCGGCCCGCACGCCGGAAGCGGATCCTTATTACAAAATGGCGGTCGAGTTCGCGCGCCAGCTGGCGGCCAACGACTTCATGGTGATCACGGGCGCGGCCGAGGGCATCATGAAGGCCGGGAATGTGGGCGCGGGCGCGGATGCCAGCTTCGGCGTCAATATCCTGCTGCCTTTCGAGCAATCGGCCAATCCGGTCATCGTTGACGACCCCAAGCTGATCACCTTCAAGTATTTCTTCACCCGCAAATTGTTCTTCGTGATGGAAGCGAGCGCGGTGGCGCTCTTCCCGGGCGGCTTCGGTACGCACGATGAAGGCTTCGAGACGCTGACCCTGATCCAGACCGGCAAGGCGCCCCCGATGCCGCTCTTGTTGATGGAGCTCCCGGGCGACAACTACTGGGAAAGCTTCGATAACTTCGTGAAAGAGCAACTGCTCGGGCGCAAGCTCATCTCACAGCGGGATCTGTTGCTGTACAAGATCGTGCACACGCCGGAAGATGCGGTGGAATACATCAGGTTCTTCTACTCGACGTACAACTCCATGCGCTTTGTGCGCGACCGTATTGTGATCCGTCTCGAGCACGAGCTCTCGGACGAGGTTGTGCACGCGCTGGCGGAGGAATTCTCGGACCTGGTCAAGAAGGGAACCGTGGAGAAGACGCGGGCACTCCACGAAGAATCCAACGAGCCCGAGCTCATGGACAAGCCCCGACTCGTCTTCACGCTGAACCGCCAGAGCCCGTCGCGACTTTACGAAATGGTGCTGCGGATCAACGAGGTGGGGAAGCAGTAAACGCGGCGGCATGCCAGGATCTGGAAAAGACGGTTTCAAAACCGCCGCCGCGCAGATCTCCGACGAGCTGAATGGTCGGATCGAAGACTACAGTGTCGGCGTCGATCTTTCCGCTCGCCACAAGACCCTGGAAAATGCTGCGTGTTACCGTGTGAATGCCGCCGCCGTCGCGGTAGAACACCCACGAACGATCGAATCCATCCAACCCTTCCTCACGCAACTGCTTCATGACGCGCACCATCGCGTCTGTCGAGCACCCCGACACGCCGTCGTCCACATAGCCTGCGATCAGCACGAACTGATTCTCGACGATGTCGAACGCGCCGTGCACCGGCGTCCCGTGCGATTGCCACTGGGTGACAAACTCCGCGAGGCGTGCCATCACCAGTTGGCGCTGCTCAGCGGTGAACGGCCGCGGCATGGCGTACACCCAGAGTTTCGCGTCTTCCGGAAAATCCGGGAACAGGTTCTTCATGTCAGCCACAGAACTGGTCGAAGGCTTCCACGAGGTCGTAGGCGATTTCCTGCGGACCACGTCCCTCGATCTGCCAGCGCTCCATCATGTATACGAGCTGGCCGTCCTTGAACAACGCGATCGAAGGCGACGAGGGCGGATAGCCCGGCATGTAGGAGCGCGCGCGGTCGGTGGCTTCCTTGTCCACACCCGCGAATACGGTCGCGATGCGATCGGGTGTCTTCTCGTGCTGTACTGCAAGTTTCACACCGGGGCGAGCCATGCCGGCGGCGCAGCCACACACCGAGTTGACGACGACGAGCGTGGTACCGGGTGCGTTGCGCAGCGCCATGTCGACGTCGGACGGCGTTTTGAGCTCGGTGAAACCGGCAGTGGTGAGATCCTGGCGGCAGGGTTCGGTGATTTCAGGCGGATAGAGCATTGGGGATTCCTCCTATGATCGAAATTTCACGCGGCCTCAGCGCGCGGGAAACGGTATCTAAAGGTTCAATTCGAGCCGCGCGGCTTCCGACATCATCTGCGGCGACCACGCGGGCTCCCAGGTCAGTTCGATCTTCACCGAAGCAACGCCTTCCACGCCGTTCACCTTGTTCTCCACGTCCACCGGCAGCGTTTCCGCGGCGGGGCAGTGGGGTGTCGTGAGGGTCATGGTGACGGTCACTTCGTTGTTGTTCGAGATGTCGATGTCGTAAATGAGACCCAGTTCCCAGATGTCGATCGGGATTTCCGGGTCGTA
>CAZULB010000209.1:0-2559 GCA_964621155.1 uncultured bacterium
TCGCTGCTCGAGTTCAATCGCCGTGTTCTGGATCAGGCGAAGGACGAGAGGATTCCCTTGCTCGAGCGGCTGAAGTTCCTCTGCATATCCAGCTCAAATCTCGACGAATTCTTCGAGATCCGCGTGGCGGGCACCCAGCAAATGGCGGACCTTCCGACACCCCAACGCGGTTCAGACGGGATGTCGCCACAAGAGTTGCTCGCTGCTATCAGCATTCGCACCCATGCGCTCGTCGAAGAGCAGTATCGCGTCTTCAACGACGTTATCGTTCCGGCGCTGGACAGAGAGCGAATTCGCTTTCTTCGCCGCGCCGAATGGACTCCTGAGCAAGACGTGTGGCTGCGTAACTTCTTCGGCAACGAATTGGCGCCCGTCTTGTCGCCGATCGGACTGGACCCTGCGCATCCGTTTCCGCGCATCCTCAATAAGTCGCTCAATTTCATCGTCTCGCTGTCAGGGAAGGACGCTTTTGGGCGAAATACCGGTCTAGCCATCGTTCAAGCGCCACGCGCTTTGCCTCGTCTTATCCAGCTGCCGCGAGACGTTGCTGGCTCTGGACCTCACGACTTCGTCTTTCTGTCCAGCGTGATCCATGCGTATGTCGATGAGCTCTTTCCCGGCATGGAAGCGAGCGGGTGCTATCAGTTCCGTGTGACGCGCAATTCGGACCTTTTCGTCGACGAAGAAGAGGCGAAAGATCTGGCAGAAGCCCTCGAAGACGAGCTATCACAGCGCCAATGGGGAGACTCGGTCCGGCTTGAGGTCGCTCACAACTGCCCCGAAGTCATGTGGCAGCACCTCATGCAAGAGATGCAGCTGACGCCGGCCGACGTATACCAAGTCAATGGACCCGTGAATCTGATGCGGCTGATGGCCATTCCGGACATGGTCGACCGAGCTGATCTGAAGTACCCGTCTTTCACGCAGAAAGTTCCAAAAGCGTTAACGGGTGACCTATTTGCGGCGATCCGAGACCGCGATCAGCTACTGCATCATCCCTACGACTCGTTCATGCCTGTCGTGGAATTTCTACGTCAGGCGGCGAAAGACCCTCGTGTGCTGGCGATCAAGCAGACGCTGTATCGCACTGGTGCGAAGTCGCCGGTCGTAGATGCGCTGGTCGAAGCCGCGAAGAACGGAAAGGAAGTGACCGTTGTCGTCGAGCTGCGCGCACGCTTCGACGAAGCCGACAACATCGACTTGGCCGAGAAGCTCCAGGAAGTGGGCGCTCACGTGGTCTACGGCGTTGTCGGGTACAAGACGCACGCCAAGATGTGCTTGGTGATCCGCCGCGAAGAGTCCGGACTGAAAAACTACGTTCACCTGGGCACGGGGAATTACCACCCTCGGACGGCCCGTCAATACACCGATTACAGCCTGTTCACCGCCGACAGCGAGATCTGTAAAGACGTCCATGCCGTGTTTCTGCAGCTGACGTCGCTCGGCAAGGTGATCAAGTTGCACGCGCTATTGCAGTCCCCGTTCACGCTCGTCAAAGGTATGCACGAACGCATAGAGAGGGAGACTGAAGCAGCCCGCAAGGGCAAGACTGCACGCATCGTTGCGAAAATGAACTCGCTGGTCGAGCCGGAGATCATCAGTCGCCTGTACACCGCGTCACAGGCCGGGGTGAAGATCGATCTGATCGTACGTGGTATGTGCTCGCTACGCCCGGGTGTTGCCGGGCTGTCCGACAACATTCGCGTGCGATCGATTGTCGGCCGCTTCCTCGAGCATCACCGCGTCTTCTGCTTCCACCATGATGGCAACCCGGAAGTCTGGCTCTCGAGTGCCGACTGGATGGAGCGCAACTTGTTTCGCCGCGTCGAAGTGGCGTTTCCGCTCAAGGACAAGAAGTTGCGCGCTCGCGTGCTCGAGCACCTCGACGCTTATGTCGCCGACACGGCGCAAAGCTGGCTGCTGCAACCGGATGGAAGTTACGCGCGCGCAGAAATTCCCCAGCAGGGAGCAACCAAAGCCGTACAGCTTCGGCTGATGGAGGAGTAGGGCGCTCAGCTCGTCCGCTGGCGCGCACGTGCAATCGCTGCACGCACCTGCGCCGGGCTGGTTGCGCCGATGTGGTCGCGCGCCGCCAGCGAGCCCTGCAGTGTGATATGGGCGTACACGTCCTTCTCGATCAGCGTCGAGAACTCACGCAATTCATTGAGTGCCAGATCCGGCAAGTCGCAGGCTTTTTCGACGGCGCGAGCCACCGCCGAACCGACGGCGTGGTGCGCATCGCGGAAGGGCAGACCCTTCTTTACCAGGTAGTCGGCGAGATCCGTCGCCGTCGAGTAGCCCGCCGCCGCCGCCGCGCGGCAGCGCTCACGCTGGACCGTGATGCTCGGCACCAACTCCGCATAGATGCGCAGGCAGGCTGACACCGTGTCGATCGCATCGAACAGCGGCTCCTTGTCCTCCTGATTGTCGCGGTTGTAGGCCAGCGGCTGGCCTTTCATGAGCACGAACAAGGCATGGAGGTCGCCCAAGACGCGGCCGGTCTTGCCGCGCACCAGCTCGGGCACGTCCGGATTCTTCTTCTGCGGCATGATCGAGCTG